>SKNY01000101.1 GCA_007123105.1 Salinarchaeum sp.
GCCTCCGATCTCAGTGACGACGATGAAGAAGAAGACGGTCCCCCGGGCGGCGCCGGCGGGATGCCCGGTGGCGCAGGTGGCATGCCCGGCGGTATGATGTGAAGCCCGCCCGGGTCTGACGACTGTTTTTCCGGGCTTTCTCGACCGGTCACCGTTTGGGACGTTTCCAGAGCAAACGATTCACGTGTTTCCACTAGAACCGTGATTGTCGCCTCCACGTTTTGCACAATGACGATGGATGATCGAGCATCGAGTGCTTGGTTCAACCAGCTCGTCACCCAACTCCAGCGTCTTGGTCCGTGTACTCGATGGAAAAGTCGATGGAAAAGTCGTCCAGCGTGTCGGCTTTTGGCTCACGCACCGACTCGCCGGTAGATGGAGACAGCATCCGCGCAACAGTACCGTGCATGAACGGAGGGCGTACAGCTGTCCCTGATCGATGTTACCAGCTTTGAAAAACGAAAGAGCGGCCGGTTCAGTTGGTCAGCGATTCGGGCCTGCATCCGGGGGCCGTGCAACTGATTCGCATTGGTTCGATTGCCCTATCGGTTGTGGTGGCGGGATCGAATCAGGTCCATTGGGCAATCACTGGGCGTTCTCCCCTGGTACAAGGAAAGCAATTCCGCCTACTTCTCTCTGCACAGACGCGAATGACTAGTAGAAGTCGTAGATCGTCTTCTCGATCGTGTAGAAGTCGAGTCCTGCGTCCCCTTGTTCGCGCCAGGTCTCACTCGAGGAGCCCTTGAATCCGCCGAACGGGACGTGGAGTTCGAGCCCTGTGGTCTTGGCGTTGATCTTGGCGACGCCGGATTCGACCTCGTTGACGAACCGCTCGGCCTCTGTGTGATCGTTCGTCACGATGCTCGCCGAGAGTCCGAAGTCGACATCGTTGGCCGTCGCAAGCGCTTCCTCGTAGTCCGCGACTTCAATGACTGAGAGAACGGGGCCGAATACCTCCTCCTGGGCGATCCGGTAGTCATTCTCGACGCCACTGAATACGGTCGGTTCGACGAAGTAACCGTCGCCGTAGTGACCGCCCTCCAGTGATTCACCGCCGGTTTCGAGGGTCGCTCCTTCGTTCGTGGCCACTTCGATGTACTCCAGCGTGCTTTCGAGTTCACTCTCGGTGACCTGTGGGCCCATGTCGAATTCGTCACCGGGACCGACCTCGATCGCCTCGGCTTCCGCGACGACCGCCTCGAGGAAGTCATCGTGGACGTCGGTGTGGACGATCGCCCGTGAACACGCCGTACACGCCTGGCCCGTGACGCCGAAGGCGCCAGCCGCGACGATCTCTGCCGCCTCCTCGACGTCGGCCGACGAACTGACGACCGTCGGGTTCTTCCCGCCGAGTTCGGTCTGGACTCGCTTCCCCTCCGTCGCGGCCTGTTCGTAGATCATTTCGCCGACGCCGCCAGATCCCGTAAAGGAAACGGCGTCTGTGGCTTCATGTCCGATAATCTCGTCGCCGACCGTCGAGCCAGGACCGGTGACTATATTCGCGACGCCATCTGGCACACCGGCCTCATCGAGGGCCTCATAAATGCCGACGGCCACTCCAGGTGCCACGGTGGCCGGGTTGTGGACGATGGGACAGCCGGCCGCGAGCGCGGGCGCAATCTTCCAGGCCGGAATGGCAATTGGGTAGTTCCACGGGGTGATGAGCGCAGCGACGCCGACCGGCACTCGGATCGCATATAAGTTCGTATTCGGGCTACTGGCTGCTTTGACCGATCCACCGAGTTCTCGGGCCTTCTCGGCGTAGTAGTAGAAGATATCGATCGCGCGGCCGACCTCGCCGCCGGCCTCGGCGGTAGTCTTTCCCTCTTCGCGGGTTAGTAGTTCGGTCAGTTCCTCCTGGTTTTCTTCGAGGTGTTGGGCGGTCCGACGCAGTACTGCCCCGCGCTCTGGCCCGGGCGTGTTGGCCCAGTCGTCGCGAGCAGCGGCAGCGGCCTCGACCGCGGCGGCCGCATCGTCACGGTCACTGCGCTGGTAGGTCCCTACTGTTTCGGATGGATCAGCCGGGTTCGCTGTATCGTAGGTCTCGCCTGCCGTGGCTTCGACCCATTCGCCGCCGACGTAGTTACGTTTTGTCGCCATGGGTGTACCCTCCCTTCGAACCCGGACATGCTTTACGATTTGCCGTGCCAGTGGTCCGGCCGAAATAAAGTGTTTTGTAGGGACCGCGACCGGGATCAACCATGCAGGGTTCGTCGATCATCCATTCGGCCTTTCAAGAACGATGAGCGAAGACCGACCCAGTTGCTGTCCGTCGAATGTCGATCGACCGGACCGCGGGGCAGTTTCGCCCGACCAGCACTCGTCTATCCGGCGGACGGAACCGGCAACCGATACCGATGATCGGGTCGAACGCATGGTTCAGCTGCCGGGCGGGACGTTCGAGATGGGGACAGACGACGATGTTGGCTTTCCTGCAGACGGCGAGGGACCAGCCCGTTCGGTCACCGTCTCCTCGTTCTACATCGATCGATACGCGGTCACCAATGCACAATTTCTGGCATTTGTCCAGGATTCCGGCTACGAAACGGATGCAGAGCGATTCGGCTGGTCGTTCGTCTTCGAGGATTTTCTGCCCGAGGCGGCCCGCCCGCACGTCATGGATCGGGTACCTGACGCACCATGGTGGGTTGCCGTCGAAGGTGCAAGTTGGCTCAGACCCGAGGGACCGGGTTCGAACGTGTTCGAGGACGATCGCACGCTTCATCCTGTCACTCAAGTATCGTGGCAGGACGCGATGGCGTACGCCGATTGGGCTGGCGTTCGGTTGCCGACCGAGGCCGAATGGGAGTACGCTGCCCGGGGTGGATTGACGGGGAAACGATACCCATGGGGAGACGAGCTCGAACCCGATGGAAGCCATCGATGTAACATTTGGCAGGGGGAGTTTCCCCAGCACAACACCGGCGATGACGGTTATCTTGGCACTGCTCCCGTCAACGCTTTCGAGCCGAACGGACACGATCTGTACAACGTCTCTGGTAACGTGTGGGAGTGGTGTGCAGATTGGTTCAGCGCGGATTACCATACGACCCCCCGGTACGATTACACGGACCCCTCAGGTCCGGAGGAGGGTGACGAGCGGGTGATGCGGGGTGGATCGTTTCTCTGTCATCAATCGTGGTGTAACCGGTACCGAGTAGCAGCCCGCTCGAAGAACACACCCGATAGCGGGACTGGGAACATCGGCTTCCGGTGTGTCGTTGACGTAGAGTAGCCCACAAAGGGTTTCCCGTCGGCCCACAGATATTAGAGCAGTCGTGACTTCATTCGCATTACCTCCCTTTCACGTCCTTCTTGTCGGCCTGTTCGTCGGAACGCAACTCCTCTATACGGTGCTCGCGGTCCGGAACGTCAGACACAGCACCGAACGGATCGTTGCTGAACGCGAATGGCTGCGCGACGAGTTAGATGTCGAAAACCCGGACCGAATCGTCGATTATTTGCGGGCGAAGACCGGGCTCTCACAGCTGCAATCCTGGCTCGGACTGGGAATCCTGTTGTTGGTTCTCTACGGTGGCATCTTCACGGATGCCGTGCTGGCCATCGAGGCGATTGGGATCGGGCCGATTGGTGGCGGAGTGGTCTTCTTTTTGGTCCTGACCGTTGCGCTGCAGGCCTTTTCGATGCCATTTGACCTCATCGACACATTCGTCGTCGAGGAGATATTCGATTTCAACACCCAAACCCCACAAAGCTGGATCCGTGATGCGGTGCTCGGACTCGGATTAACCCTCGTCATCACGGCGCTCATCGTCGGTGTCATCCTGGCGTTTATCGTGTACTTGCCGACGTTCTGGTGGCTCGCAGGCGCTGGCTTCTTCCTCGCGTTCACGATCATCATGCAGGTGCTTTACCCCCGGGTGATCGCCCCGTTGTTCAATGAATTCGAACGCATCGACGACGGTGACCTCCGCGCGGCGATCGAGGAGGTATTCGAACGGGCCGGATTCGAGTGTGAGGAAATCTATACAATGGACGCAAGTCGTCGGTCGACCCATCTGAATGCGTACTTCGTCGGGTTCGGTCGGGCAAAACGCGTCGTCCTCTTCGATACGCTCGTCGAGCGCTTCGCTCGGGAGCAGATTCAAAGCGTCCTCGCCCACGAGTTGGCTCACTGGAAGCGACGCCACATCTGGAAGCACTTGGGGATCGGGACGGTACGGGTCACAATCGTATTGTTCGTCCTCTGGTATCTACTGGCCGGTGGCTGGATGACGGCGATGTTTGGCATTCCCGAGACTGCCGTGTACGCCGGTTTACTCGTGGGGCTGCTGTTCGTCACGCCGGTCATGCAGCTGTCTGCACCCCTGGTCAACCGGGTCTCGCTCGCACACGAACGGGAAGCCGATCGGTTTGCCGCCGACGTGATGAACGATCCGGAACCGCTGGCCAACGCACTCGCCACACTGGCGAGTGAGAACCTCGCGAATCCGTTCCCGGATCCCGTGTATGCTGCATTCCATTATTCACATCCACCGATTCCTGAACGGATCCGTCGATTACAATCGGAGACAGACTAACCGGTCGCGTGACATTATGTGACTTCGCGATACGATGTGGATCGTTTTCTAAACCAACTCCATCCGGATCCTCCCCCCCCGAACTTTGTATTCCAATTCATGAGACTCTCGTCGGACGATATATAAAAGAGGACAATTACGATACTTCTACCCCGGCGCAGTCCGGTGGTTTTGCCGTCTTAATTAACAAGGGTAAATATCCCCGAACACTCCTGTAATATAAGCTTACGGAAAAGAGTTATTCATTTGCACCCCTCATAATGGTGCAGGTCGCCCAATCCACCCCGATATCCATGTCACAAGCTACCAATACCCTGGAGGAAATCAGTGAAGCCTATCGGGCATCGATGCCCGATGATCTCCGATCCACGCACCCGTTCACGTGGTATCTTGAGGAGGTCAACGCTGATCCGATGATCGCCCGGAGCGCTCACCAACGTCTTGCCGGGATGTTCGACCATTACGGGACCAGCTACGACGAAGAGCGGGGGACCGTGGAATACCGTTTGGCCGTAGAAGACCCCTTGCATGACGGAGCCAACAAATTCCACGGCCGCACCGTTCACGAAGCGATTCACGAGTTCGTCAACAAGATTAAGGGCGGTGCTCGGGAACTCGGACCGGAACGGCGGATCAAACTGTTACTCGGCCCGGTTGGTTCCGGGAAGTCACATTTCGACCAGCAGCTCAGACGATATTTCGAGGATTATACGCGGCGAGAAGAGGGTCGGATGTACACGTTCCGCTGGACGAACCTGACCTCCGTCATCGACGATCAGGATCCAACGGATGACGTCGTCCAGTCACCAATGAACCAGGATCCACTCGTCCTACTGCCACGTCGCCAGCGGCGCGATGTGCTCGCCCAGATCAACGATACACTTGAGGAACCATTCAGTATTCGGAACGATCAACAGCTCGATCCCGAGTCCTCGCTGTACATGGATCGACTGTTGGCTCACTACGACGACGACCTGAAGACTGTCCTCGAAGAACACATCGAGATCGTTCGGTTCGTGGCGGACGAGAACCGTCGCCAAGCGCTCGAGACCTTCGAACCGAAAGACAAGAAGAACCAGGACGAGGCCGAGCTCACCGGTGACGTTAATTACGCGAAACTCGCGGTCTACGGCGAGGCCGACCCACGAGCCTTCGATTATTCCGGGGCCCTCTGTAACGCGAACCGCGGTATCTTCTCCGGCGAGGAATTGTTAAAGCTCCAACGCGAATTCCTGTATGATTTCCTCCACGCCACCCAGGAACGGACGATCAAGCCAAAGAACAATCCTCGGATCGACATTGATGAGGTGATCCTGGGCCGAACGAACATGCCCGAATATCGGGAGAAAAAGGGTGATGAGACGATGGAGGCCTTCAACGACCGAACCAAGCGGATCGACTTCCCGTACGTACTCGAGTACGAGTCGGAGGCCGCGATTTATGAAAAATTACTGGGCAACGCCGATGTCGTCGACATCAGTATTGAACCGCACGTCCTGGAGATGGCCGGGCTGTTCGCAGTCCTGACCCGAATCGAGGAACCGGACGCCGAGGAAATCAGTCTGATCCAGAAGGCGAAAGCGTACAACGGTGAGATCGATGAAGGCGAGGACATCGACGTCAAGCGGTTGCGAGAAGAGGCAAACGAGATCGGTGAGCTCGGCGAGGGGATGGAAGGGATCTCCCCGCGGTTCATCGGCGACGAGATTGCCGAAGCAATCATGGAGTCACGCCATCGCGATCGTGCGTACCTATCGCCGCTGACCTTGTTCAATTTTTTCGAGGAGAATCTCGAACACCACGGGTCGATTCCCGAAGACCGATACGAGCGGTATTACCGGTATCTCGAACTCGTCAGAGACGAGTACAAAGAACGGGCAATCGACGACGTACGACACGCCTTGGCCTACGATATTGGCGAGCTTGAGCGACAGGGCGAGAAGTATATGGATCACGTGATGGCGTATATCGACGACGATACCGTCGAGGATTCGCTGACTGGGCAGGCCAAAGAGCCAGACGAGACGTTTCTCCGATCGATCGAGGAGAAGCTTGGCATTTCGGCGGATCGAAAGGACGACTTCCGCCAGGAGGTCTCGAATTGGGTCTCCCGTCGAGCCCGTGAAGGCCGGACGTTCAGCCCGCAAGACAACGATCGACTCCGGCGTGCGCTTGAGCGGAAGCTCTGGGAGGACAAAAAACACAACATCAACTTCTCCGCATTGGTCTCCAGTGAATCTGAAGACCGGAGCCAGGAACGCAGTTCGTGGATCGATGCGCTGAAAGAGCAAGGCTATTCGGAGGATGGCGCCATCGAGGTTCTCGAATTCGCCGGCGCGGAGGTTGCAAGAACGGAGCTCGAAGGATAAGGATGTCTGATCGAGGAACTGTGCGACCAGACGTGACTCGGTATCGCGACGCGGCGGACGAGTCGCTCGCGAGCACCTACGAAGAGCCGATCAGCCTGGAAGCGTACGTTGATGCGGTTTTCGAGACCCCTTCGATTGCCGCCCATGCCAGCGAGTATATTTTGGCGGCGATCGAATCGTCCGGCACGCGAACAGTTGTCGAAGAGGGCGAGGAAATCGAACGCTATCGGTTCTTCGATGATCCGTACACCGACGGCGAACACGCGATTCAGGGGCACACCGAGGTGCTCAACGATTTGGTCGATGACCTCCGATCGATCGCCACCGGCCGCGGCAAGGACGAAAAAATCATCTGGATTGCTGGACCCACCGCAACCGGCAAGTCAGAGCTTAAACGGTGTCTCATCAACGGGCTCAAGGGGTACTCAAAGACCAAGGCGGGGAGGCGCTACACCATCGAGTGGAACGTCGCCACCCTGGAAGACGTTGGTGGCCTGAGCTACGGTGACCCTCCCGGTGTACCACCAGACCGGGAATCTGACTGGTATCAGAGCCCCGTTCAGGCCAATCCGCTGTTGGTTTATCCATCGGAGGTCCGTGAGGAGCTGGTTGCCGATCTCAATGACATCAACACCGACCACGTCGACCTTCGAATCGACGGCGAACTCGATCCGTTCTCGCGGGAGGCCTACGACTCGCTCGCAACCCATTATCAGCGGACGGCCGGCGATGAGTTGTTTTCGAAGATCACCGACCCCAAGCACCTGCGCGTGAGGAACTACGTCGTCGATGTGGGTCGTGGCATCGGGGTTCTCCATTCCGAAGACGCCGGGTCACCCAAACAACGGTTGGTCGGGAGTTGGATGCAGCCGCTGTTTCGGGAACTCGATTCCCGTGGTCGGAAGAATCCGCAGGCGTTCAGTTATGACGGTATCCTTGCACAGGGCAACGGCGTTATGACGATCGTCGAGGACGCTTCCCAGCACGCCGACCTCCTCCAAAAACTGCTCAGTGTTCCCGACGAGGCGACCATCAAACTCGATACGGGCATTCAACTCACACTCGATACTCAACTGTTCATCATTTCCAACCCGGACCTCGAGAATCGCCTCGATCAACACGCGGAAGCCGGCGGGGCGGATCCACTCAAGGCGTTAAAGCGTCGGCTCGATAAACGGGTGTTCGGTTATCTCACCACGTTAAGCCTAGAAGCAGAGCTACTTCGTCGCGAACTCACCAACGAGACGGAGGTCTGGGCTGCTGACAACTACGCAGACATCGAGGCTCGTCTGCGCGAACCACTCTCGATCACCGTCAGAGATGCCACAGCCGGTGTGATCGAGCGCGAACTGGCGCCGCACACGATCGAGGCGGCCGCGATGTACGCCGTATTGACGCGTCTCGATAACGGTGACTTGCCGGCAGACCTCGACATCGTTGATAAGGCGCTCATCTTCGATCGGGGCTATCACTTCGAGGGAGACGAGCGGATCGACGCAGACGAATTCGACATTGGCAGTGACGCAGATGGGTCGTTCGGCATGCCCGTGACCTACACTCGGGATGTGATCGCCGAATTGCTCCAACGGTCCAGCGACCGCCAGCATCCGGAGTATCCGGTTGAACACGTGATTATGCCCGAAGATGTCCTTGACGCGCTGGCCAGTGGGCTATCGAAGACGCCGTTGTTCTCGCCGGGCGAACGCGCTCGTTTCGAAAATCGGGTGGTTGATGTGAAAAACTACATTTATGACAAACAGGAGGCCGACGTCCTCGATGCGATCCTCCACGATCAACGGATCGACGAGGATGTCTTAGCGACATACGTCGAACACGTCTACTCCTGGGGAACCGACGAATCAATCTATGACGATCACGGTGCGGAAATCGAACCCGATCCGCTCCGGATGAAGTTGGTCGAGGTCGAACACCTGGGACGGTTCACCGACGAGGATTACGACGACACGGCGCCTTCCGAGCCCGTCCGCCAGTTCCGGCGGGAGTACGTGATCACCGCCCTGAACCGGTATGCCTGGGAGCAACGTGATGAGGAGTTTGCCGTAAGTGATGTCTCGGTCGCCGACATTCCAACGGTGGCCAACTTGATCGATCAGTCCGAGTGGTCGGCCGTCGCTCGCCGGTATGAGGACCTCGAGCCACGACAGTGGCGTGATCCACCGTCGGGGACGCAAACGGCTGCTGTCAAGGAGGCGACCATCCAGGTGATGGTCCAGGAACAGGGGTACTCGCCGGCGTCGGCCGAATTGACGAGCCGACAGATTATGAGCGAGGTGAGCCATGACTGGACGGAGTGATGCCTGATGGGACTGCGTGACGATCTCGAACGATTTCGCGTGGTCGGTGAGGACCGCCGAGACGATCTCACCGATTTCATTCGGTATGGCGATCTCGGAGCCAGCGATGAGCGCGAGATCCGGATTCCGATCAAGATCGTCGAATTGCCCGAGTTTCGGTACGATCCACTGGATCAAGGCGGCGTAGGTGCTGGGGAAGTCGATGTCGGCGATCCTGTTGACGGCCGTCCGGGCGAGGACGGCGATGGGGACGGATCCGACGGCGAACCGGGTAGTGAGCGGGGCGAACACAATTACTACCGGATGGATCCAGAGGAATTCGCCCAGCAACTCGACGAAGAGCTCGGGCTCGATCTCGAACCGAAGGGCAAGCGGGTTATCGAACGCACCGAAGGGGCGTTTACGGACCGATCACGGGCCGGCCCCGAGAGTATGCTCGATCTTAAGCACCTTTTCGTCCAGGGGCTCAAGCGAACTTTGGTGACGGACTTTGACGAGGAATTCCTCGAAGAGCTCCTGAAAGTCGAGGGCATTGGTCCAGACGAAGCGTTTGCATGGGCTCGCCAGCGGCACATCCGGGTCTCAAAACAATGGTTCGTCGAGACTCACGCGGGGATTCCTGCCGACAAACGAGACGTGTGGCCGTCCATCGACGCCCTCACCGCAGCTCGAGCTCCACAATCCGTCGTCGATCGTATGCGGGCCGGAGAGATCGACCGCATCCCGCTCCGGCGGGAGGACGAACGGTATCGACACCCGGAGATCATCGAGGAGTACGAACGCAACGTGGTCGTCGTCAACATCCGCGACGTCTCCGGGAGCATGCGCGCAAAAAAACGGGAACTCGTCGAACGGACGTTTACCCCCCTCGACTGGTATCTCCAGGGCAAGTACGACAACGCCGAGTTCGTGTACATCGCCCACGACGCCGAAGCCTGGGAGGTCGGTCGACAGGAGTTCTTCGGGATTGAATCGGGTGGTGGCACCCGAATTTCATCGGCCTATGAGCTCGCCGAGGAGTGTCTCACGGCGTATCCGTTCAGCGAGTGGAACCGCTTCGTCTTCGCGGCCGGCGACAGCGAAAACGCGCCTGCCGACACCCAGGATCGAGTGATTCCGCTGATGGAGGCAATCGACGCAAACCTTCACGCCTATCTCGAAACCAGACCGCGTGACGCATCCACCCGTGGTCGGCATGCAGCCCTGCTCGAGGACTATTTTGTAGAGCAGGACGACGTGGTCGTCAGCTACGTCCACGACGAGGGAGACGTGACCAGCGCGATCAAGGAAATCTTACGGCCTGAGACGGTATCATGACACACGAACCACTCCCCCACCTGATCGCCGCCGAACTCGATGCACCGGTGCAACACGCAACGGAACTCGCAACACGCCTGGGACTTGACCCCTATCCGGTCAACTTTTGGATCGTCGATTACGACGAGATGAACCAGCTCATCGCCTATGAAGGGTTCCAAAAACGCTATCCTCACTGGCGATGGGGGATGCAGTACGACCAGCGAAGCAAGATGGATCGCTTCCACGCAGGGAAGGCCTTCGAGATCGTCAATAACGACAATCCTGCGAGCGCATTCCTGCAGGAATCGAACACGCTCGCCGATCAGAAGGCCGTGATTACACACGTCATGGCCCATGCTGACTTTTTCAAGCAAAACGAATGGTTCGAGACGATCGACCCGGAGGATCCGGGGGCAGCAGCGATGATGGCGAGTCACGCAGACCGGATTCACAGCTTCATGGACGATCCCGATCGAGATCGCGAAGAGGTCGAGCGCTGGATCGATCACATCCTCTGTCTGACCGATACGATCGACCAGCACGGTGGGATGTCCGATGCTCGGACCGAAACCCCGAGTGAATCCGATGATCGATCGGACCAGCGAGCGCTGGCAGATCGACTCTCCGATCTCGGTGTCCGCGACGAAGTCAGAGATGCCGTATTCGAGGACCGATGGACCGAAGAGGGTCCCGAGCCCCCTGAGGTCGACACGCCACAGGCGGACGTGCTTGCCTATCTCCGCGATCACGGCAAACAATTCGACGAGGAGACCGGTCGTGCCACGGAGATGGAGGACTGGCAACGAGAGGTGATCGACATCCTCCGGGCGGAGGCCTATTACTTCGCTCCCCAACGAATGACGAAAGTGATGAACGAAGGGTGGAGTGCGTACTGGGAGTCAGTCATGATGGCCGATGAGGGATTTGCCAATCCTGACGAAATCCTCGATTACGCAGATCACCTCGCTGAAGTGCTCGCCTCTCCCGGGCTGAACCCGTACGCGCTCGGTAAGTACCTCTGGGAGTATGTCGAGAACACCGTGAACCGGCGCGAAGTGCTCGAACAGCTGCTCCGGGTTGATGGTATCACGTGGCGAACACTCCCTCGGATCGTCGACTTCGACGACGTACTCGCCGCGCTCGATCCACCGGAACCGCTCGAGCGGGTCGGATCGAACACCGTCGACGACTTGCGAACCGTTGATCCGGTATATGTCGACGAATCGGCCCTCGAACGGGCGATCGACGGGAACATCGATGTCGATCGGTATCCGTGGAAGGTCCTGACCTATGAGGGGCTTGCACGCCGGAATTATTCGCTGACGAAACCCCGCTTTCGAGGCTTTCTCGCCCGCGTCGAGGACGCAGAGCTCGAACGGCTCGACCGGTACCTCACCGATGGAGATCGGTACGATGACATCGAGGATGCCCTGTCTGCCGTTACCTTCACTGCCGGATGGGATCGGATGCGCGAGATTCGACGCAGTCACAACGACATCACGTTCCTCGACGCCTTCCTCACCCGGGAGTTCATTGAGGATCGATCCTACTTTGCCTACGAATTCGATCACGCAAGCGGGCAGTTCCGTGTCTCCAGTACGGATTACGATGCGGTGCGACAGAAGTTACTGCTGCAATTTACCAATTTCGGGAAACCCCGCATCTCGGTCCAGGACGGGAACTACGAAAACCGCAACGAGTTGCTGCTCGGTCACCACTATAACGGGATTTCACTGGATATAGCGGCGGCCCGAGATACGCTAGAACGAATCTTCCAGCTGTGGGGACGCCCAGTCAACCTCCACACCGTCGTCAAGACGGTTGAGGGAGAAGACCTCGCGGCCCTTGAGTCTGGTGACCGCCGGATCAACCCCGAGGAGCGGGCCATCTCCATCCGGTATGACGGAGAGACATTCGACATGAAGCCGCTTGCCTGGGAGGATGTTGAGTCGTTCGTCGACACCGAGCTCGGGTATGACACCACGCCGGACGACTGGTAGACCCCAGCCAGGGAACCATTCAAGGTGCACCCATTCACACCTTTCTCTATGAATGCACACGGCATCGATCACATCAACGTCGGGTTCCCCCGCGATCGACTGGATGAGGTCATCGAATTCTACGTGGACACGCTCGGCTTCGAGGCACCGTTCGAGGATCCTTACGCTGCGGTGGCGGATGACCCCGGGTTATTCGGCCTCGAGCTTGGGGACGGCGATCGATTATTTGTCAATCCGACTGACGAACTGGATAGCCCCGGTGTCGATTTCCGGCACGTCGCGGTCAAATTTCGTGAATCGCCAGCAACCGTGAAGGCCCGACTCGATGACGAGGGGATCGAGATCAATTCGACCGCCGAGCGGTCCCGCGAGACGATCGGCGACTATACGTCCTATTACGTGTCCGATCCGTTCGGCTATACGGTCGAATGCATGGCGATCGGTGAGTAACGAACGCGGCAACCCGGATACCGATCGCATTCGAACCCATCCATGATGCCCCTCCGTTCCGACCGGTACTCGCGTCGGGCGGTCTTACAATGCGATCTCACCCTCACGGGCGGGTCGATCGGTGGCGCTACGCTCGCTGCCGGTGAACCCGACCACGTGCGGTGGGCCGTTCCGGTCGACCCCTGGGTGGACACACCAACGGTCGTGGACGATGCGGTCTACATCAACGGACGTATCGGTAATACGGTCCTCCACGTCCTCGATCGAGATACTGGAGAACAGCGCGGTGAGCTGTCGCTCGACGGGGTCATCAACACGCGGGCAGCGACAACCGTCATCGACGGGACGGCCTACGTCGTCGCGTATCGATCCAGCTATGCCATTCTCCTCGCCGTGGACGCCCACTCAGCGGCCGAACAGTGGCGGTACGAACTGCCTTAGACCATCGACGCCTGGGCATCACAGTGGCTGACGGCAGCGCGTTTATGACTGCTGGGGATCTCATCGCCGTCGACATCTCGACACGGCAGGGAGATGCATTGGTCACAACCGCCTCGATCGAAGGAACTACACCTGTTGTGACGCCCGAAACCGTCTATGTGGCCGACACCACTGGCGTCGTTTCTGCCGTCGACCGCACTGACGGATCGATCGACTGGCAGTTCGAACCGGAGTTCGGACTCCCCTGGCTCAACCCCACATTTGCACACGATACGGTGTTTGTTTCCATGGGAGGAGATGGATCGGTCGTCGCGATCGATGCCGCGACAGGATCTGTCGAATGGATTGACGAGATCCGGTATGCGACTCTGAGTCCTCCGGTTGTCGCCGATGGGCTGGTCGTCGTGACGAGTCGGGATGACCGGGCCCACGCGTTCGACGCGCACACCGGCGAGCGCCGATGGCGCTCGGAGCGGATCGACCCGACGCCGATGTGTCCGGCAACGATTGTCGGCGGGTCCGTGGTGATCTTCGGCGATTATCCGGACACCACCGCGTACATCCTCGATGGGTCATCCGGTGAGATCGAACACACGATGCCGATCGGGGAAGGAGCACCCGAGGCCGCTGCCCCAATCGTCGTCGACGGCGTGGCATATGTGGGCGTCTTGGAAGGTGACGGCCGGATCGATGTGAGCGGTACGGTGTACGCGATCGATCTTCCCATCGATGGATCTAGCGAGGATGCACGGGTGCAGCTCGGCACGCATGGCCACCATCATACGTGGACTGGGGACACCGCGGCTGCGGTGGACCGACTTGCTGGTGATGGTGTCTTGGGTGTCGCCACTGGATCAACGGTCGTGGGTTCCGGCATGCTCGGGGCTGGCTATATAGCCTGGAAACACCGCGACTCGATCTTCGGACGAACAATTACGACTTCTAAGCCCGACTGATCCGATGATGACACTCAGCGACCGCATCCATGCGTATTATGAGGCCCTCCGTGAGGAGAAACCGCTCGCCCCGTTCTTCGCGGTGGAACCACGGCCCGCGAAGTTTGGCATCCAAGAACGCCTGTACGGCCACGAGGAAATCACACGCGCCCTTGCGGCCCAGTCACGATCGACGACTGATTGGCACGTCGAGAGCACCGACCTCGTCGTCGGTCATCGAGCCGATGTCGGCTGGTTTACCGACGAGGTCGAATTCGGATGGTTGGACACGGACGAAGACGAGCATTATGCGTTCGATTCGCGGTGGAGTGGGACGTTGGTCCGTGACGACGACGTGTGGCGGTTCGTGACGATGCACGTGAGTATCGGCTATGACTTCCGAAGCGGCCGCGTCGACGCGTCGGACTAGTCGGTGACTTCCCGTTCGACCGCACGGACGAATGCGGTTGCTTTCATTTCGAAGACCGACCCGCCGGTGACCGTTCGGCGGTGGCCCACCGTTGTCACCGGTCTGCCGTCCACTCTCACCTGCCATTCGTCGCCAGGGTGGACGTTTTGCCCGAACAGATCGACTACAACCCCGTACCGTTCCTCGAGCCGGTCACACACCACCTGCACGATCTCGCCATCCTCGAAACGGGCGGGTTGATACGGGTGGAGGCCCGCCGCCTCGAACTCATCGATTGCGGACTGCCACCACGACGGTAACGAGGCCGGATCGAGCGTCGCGTACGGTTCGGCAGCCCGTGCGACGGATTCCTCCAGCGTATCAGCGTCAGGGAGCTCGTCGCACATCGGGTGGAACTTCGTGACGCACCCGAATAAACACCGCCACTCCGGCTTCCAGCCGTACATCGCCCACTTCGGAGAATGGACATGCAGATGGCCGGCGCCGCGGTTACAGAACATTCGAGGCTATAGCCTCGTCCTTCAGGGCGGGAATGAAGCCACCTCCTGTTAAGAGGCCGTCCGCCTTCGATACGCCTGTATGCGATACGTTCGCTTTCGAGATCCGGCCGGTGCCGTGCGACAGGGTACATGGAACGACGACGGGATTCAGTTTGCGTCTGCAACGTACACAGCAGACGACGTTGACGTGCTCCCGCCAGTCACACCCAGCAAAATCGTTTGTCTCGCCGGCAACTACATCGAACACGCCCACGGCAACGTGCCGGATCGACCGTCGTTGTTCTTGAAGGGGCCGAACGCGGTGGCAGGCCACGGCGACACGATCACCATCCCCGACGTTGATCGCGTCGATTACGAGGCAGAGGTGGGCGTGGTCATCGACCGACAGTGCAAACACGTCGACGAGGACGATGCGTTCGACGTCGTGCGCGGGTTCACCTGCGTCAACGACGTATCGAATCGGACCGACCAGGAAGTCGAACAGAACTGGATTCGCGGTAAGGCGTTCGACGGCTCCGCACCAATGGGTCCCGTCGTTGCCACGCCCGACCACGTTGAGAACCCCCGTGATCCACGGATTCGCCTCTGGCAGAACGGAGAGCTCAAGCAGGATTCCGAGGAGGACGAACTCATCTTCGATGTGCCGACGGTCATCGCAGAAGTAACAACGATGCTGACGCTGGAGGCCGGTGATATCATCGCAATGGGAACGTCGGGACGTCCCGAACCACTATCGGACGGCGACACGGTCGAGATTGAGATCGACGGAGTCGGACGACTGCACCACCACGTCCGAACGCCGTAAGCCTCAGACTCTGACGTACACGTCGCCGTCCTCGAGCACCACGTCAAACGCCAAGAGCCGCTTTTTGGAGTGGCCGAGGTGATCGCCGGTCTCGATGTCGAACTGCCACCCGTGCCACGGACAACAGAGGATCTCGCCGTCGCGTTCGAACGATACGTTCCCCGCTTCGTCGGCGTCGAACATGCCGGTCACGAGTCCCTCAGCGCACGGGCCGCCCATGTGTGGGCAGTAGTTGCCTACGGCGTAGAACGTGCCATCAACGTTGAAGACACCGACTTCTCGCCCCGCACATTCGATGACCGCCCTGTCACCGGGCTTGAGGTCGGCGGCCCTCGTCACGTAATGTAGCCGGTCGTCGTCTTGAATCGTGCTCATAGTCAGTCGAAGAAGACCTCGTAGGCCGTGTTTCCAAAGACGTTTTCGAGTACCGGTCGGTCGAACTCACGGGCGAACACCCGGTAAATGTCTGCGGTATGGTCAAAATCGTGATGGGGATAATCGGACGACCACATCAGACAGTCCTCCGCCCCCATCAATCGGGCCATCGCACAGACGTATTCCGGTGAGTTCTGCGTTCCTTCGAGTGGTTGTGAGGTATAATAGAAGTGCTCTCGCATATACGTGCTCGGGGGTGCCTGCAACATCGGTGCATCATCCCGACGCGAATAGTATTCGTTGTCCATTCGTTCCATGAGATACGGGACCCATCCGATGCCCGCCTCTTGAAAGACGAATGGTACATCGAATCGCTCCGGTACTCCGTGGGTGACCATGCTCACGACGTTGACGATGTGTTGGAACGGATGCGCGATGACGTGATTTTCCATGCCCCGAGAGAATCCCTCGTACTGAACGGGGAATGACTTCATCGTTCCCGAACCCACGCCGTGCATCAACAGTGGAAATCCTGCTCGTTCACACGCCTCGTAGATGGGGTCGTACCGTTCGTCACCGAGGGGTGGATTCAGGCCACCCGTTGGTAGGTACACCCCGACCATGCCAGACTCATGTCGCCGGTCATCGATCTCGTCGGCAGCCAATCGGGGCTTCTGGCCGGCAACGGTGATCGTTGCCAGGACATCGCGGGCCTCATCGACGATCTGGTCGAGCACAAATGTGTTGCACGCGTGGGCCAGTGCGGCCGCGACTTCGTCGTGATGGACCAGCCCGAGACTCAACATCACGGCACCCGGCGTCACCAGCGGGTAGTCGATCCCAAGTAACTCCATGCCCTCGATCACGTCGTCGGCCGATCGAACGGCGTCCGGGCTAAATATCTCTGCCCGGCCAGTCGTAATGTGCGGTTCCATCACCCCGGAGCTCGGAAATGGGTCGTAGTAGTTTGCGTCTTCGTCGAACGGATTGTGGCCGATGAACAGTTCCCGCCACGGGCGTTCGACGTAGGGAATGAGGTCTGACACCTGCTCGGTCAGGTGAAAATCGGCGTCGACGACCGGACAGTCCAGGTCATCTACCTGTTGTGGTCGTTGTGTTTCGGTAGCCATGACTCGACGTTGTTGGATTCGTATCGTTGCACGACCGGCATAACGGCATCGCTCACTGCCGTTGGTGATGTTCTCTCAAACATGTATTATTGTGTTAATATACCTAATACTCTTAATACTTAAGCGTCTGGAGATCGAACGGTTCTATCTATGCCACACGGACAAGACGTCGAAGGGGATACGTCTGCCATCACCTCGGTGTACGAGTGTTTGCACTGTGGCGAAATCGTCGAGGCGACGACGCATCCCGGCAGCTGCGAAGAGTGTGACGGACAACTTCAAAACCGGGCGAAGTCTATCGAGTAATCTCCGCTTTATGTGTGCATCATCCACATCTCAGGAGCTGAGCGTCCAGAATCCACTGGAGGTCGCTCGTGCACAACTCGACCGCGCCTCAGGGTTGCTCGACAGCGATCGGGCCATCGTCGAGCGGCTCCGTCGTCCGCGTGCGATCCACGAAGTCACGGTCCCGTTTCACCGCGACTCGGGGGAAATCGAGCTTGTCTACGGCTACCGCGTCCAGCACGACAACGTCCGCGGGCCATTCAAGGGAGGAATGCGCTTTCACCCTGACCTCGACCGGGACGAAACGACGGCACTGGCGATGTGGATGACCTGGAAGTGTGCCGTCGTCGACATTCCCTTCGGTGGTGCGAAGGGCGGGGTTGCGGTGGACCCAAAGACGTTGAGCGATGCCGAGCGCGAGCGTATGACCCGCCGGTTAACTAACGAGCTCCGAAACGTCATCGGGCCGACCACTGACATTCCCGCCCCGGACATGGGAACCGATGCGCAAGTGATGGCCTGGATGTACGATACGTACAGCGTCCAGGAGGATCTCACCGGACCGGGTGTCGTTACCGGTAAACCCGTCCAGCTTGGGGGCAGTGTCGCCAGGGAGGAGGCTCCCGGACGGAGCGTCGCATTCGTGAGCCGCGAACTCCTCTCCTACTACGATTATGACATCGAGGAGGCTACCGTGGCCGTCCAGGGGTTTGGTAGCGTCGGCGCGAGTGCTGCACGGATACTGTCGGACTGGGGTGCAACGGTCGTTGCGGTGAGTGACGTGACTGGCGGTGCCTACGATCCCGACGGCCTCGAACCCCATGGAATCCCAAGCCACAATCAGGAACCCGAGGCGGTCGCCGAACACGGTTCGGACACCATCTCGAACGACGAACTTCTCGAACTCGACGTGACGCTGTTAATTCCGGCGGCGATCGGGAACGTGATTACGACCGATAACGCCGATGCGATCACTGCTGATCTGGTCGTTGAGGGTGCGAACGGTCCAGTGACGCCACGGGCCGACACCGTGCTGGCCGAACGAGATATTCCAGTCCTCCCGGATATTTTAGCAAACGCAGGCGGCGTCACCGTCTCCTATTTTGAATGGCTGGGCGACATCAATCGACGATCGTGGTCGCGCCAGCGGGTCAACAACGAGCTCGAAACGGTCATGTCGACCGCGTGGGCGGATGTTAGCGATGCGTTCGAGGCCCGCGAGTGTAGCTGGCGCGATGCGGCCTACGTCGTCGGCCTTGAACGGGTTTCCGAGGCCCACGCCTATCGGGGCCTCTGGCCCTGACCAGGCGGTGCAACGACAATTTCGCGAGTCGATTCCGCTGGAAGATCGACGGCCACCTCGCAGGTCGTAACGCCCGACCCGGTCATTTCTTCTTCGATGAGCCGACCACCTGTGACGGTGTACCTGCCTGCAACGAGCAGGAAACGGACTCGACAGTTCGTGAATCCGTGTGGCGTCCGGTTGCGAACGCGTGCGTGGTTTCGGCGCTCGGTGCCGTCATTTGCCCGCTCAAATTCTACCCCGATGGGTATATCGTCCGGATAGTCTGCCGATCGCCACCAGGGTCGTCGGAGGAGTTCGCCGTTTGCAATCTCGAACAGTTGAATGTGTCCCTCCTCGAACACTGGCAAATTTCTGATCATGAGCGTGGTTCCGCTCCACTCTGCACGCATCGGTGAGGTATGCCCACAGAGGGCAAGATCGAGTTCGTCGCCTTCGAACACCTCCGTCAGGGCGTCCCGGTAGTCATAATGATAGAACGCCACCCGGTAGTCAGCGCTGCTGTCGGCAATCCCTGCTTGGAATGCGTCTACCTGATCGTCGTTCGGGCCGATGGGCTCGGTAACAGGTGGCTCGTCCTCATAGAATCGGTACGCCTCGACGGTGTGAAAGGAGACATCTCCTAGCTGGAACGAGTAGGCGTCGAACTGGTCCGCGAGCGGTCTCACAAACCGTTCGCGGTAGCGACGGCGTAGCCAGGGGTAGGAGAGGTCGTGATTTCCGGCGGTGAGCCACAGTGGCGCGTCGAGGCGTTTCAGTAGCCGTTGTGCACGCCACATGTCCCGATCGATGGTATCAGCGGAGAGGACCTCCTTATCAGGGCCATATCGATACACCAAATCGCCCGTCAAGAGCACCACGTCTGGAGCGAGTAGTAACAGCTGTTCGATTACGCCAGCCAGTGCAGCACCCGGTTGGTCGACCATCGCCGCGGAGACGTGGGGATCCGCAATGTGGGCGACCCGGAGCGACGTGGCGTCGGGATCCGGGATCACAACTGCATTCGGCATGCGATCCCGCCCGCCATCCCAGGCGACTGTCAGGTCGTAGGTGTCCGGTACGAGCGCCGCCGGGGTCACGGCCTCGATGCGCATCAGGTCGGTGGTGTCGTCCGGTCGCAGTTCATCGACACGACAGGTGACTGACCGCCACCGGGATGAGAGTGTCACTGTCAATGCGTCACAGGACGTGATCGGTAGGTCGAGATGGATAGGAACCCCTTGCCCGGCGTCGACGACGGTCGGCCGTGTCCAGAGCGGGTCGCGGATGTGATCGATCGTGAGTCCGGTCACGAACGGGGATCGCTGTCGACTGTAATGAACGGGTCGATACCGGCTGTACCACGAAACCTTCTTGAGTCTTCCCCAACCTGATTCGCTAACGGCCCCGGGCCGGATCTATTCACATGACGTACCGAGCAGGCATCATTGGCGCAGGGGGCATTGCCGGATTGGGTATTCTTGGCATGCACGACCCCGAGGAGATCGGGAAGAAGAAAGTCCGGACCAGCCACGCAGGTGGGTACCATGCAAGCGACGATGTCGAACTCGTCGCGGTTGCCGATCTCAACGAGGAGACACTAACGACCTTTGGCGAGGCATGGGACGTCCCGCCGTCCGGACGATACACCTCCCACGAGCGGATGCTCGACGAGGAGGAGCTAGATGTCGTATCGGTCTGTACTCCGACCTTATTCCACCATGATCACGTCATCGACGCCGCCGAAATCGGCGATCCGGACGTCATCTGGTGTGAAAAACCGATCGCGACATCCGTCGCGGACGGTCGACATATGTGCGAGACGTGCGACCGAGAAGGAATCGAGCTCGTCGTCAATCACTCGTTCCGGTTTACCGATAAGCTCGTCACGCTCAAATCCCTGCTCGACGAGGACGAGCTCATTGGTGATCCCCGCTCGGCGAGCGTCCAGTTTCGCATGGAGCTCATGCGCAACTCCACGCACGTGATCGACTCCTTGGTCTACCTCTTCGATATGCAACCCCAACTCGTCAGCGGGTACATATCCGGCGAGAACGAAGTTTCCGAAGCACTCGACGTTGGTGTCGAAATTACTGACGCTGGTGGCGGTGGGTACGTCGTCGCCGAGGACGGATTCTATGTAAACATCGACTGTACACTCCCGCGGAATGTATCCTCGATGACGTATAACGTCATCGGCGACCGCGGCAAACTCTATTTGAACAATGATGATGGCGAGTGGCGCTACTGGCGCCTCGAGGATGGCGATCACGTCGAAACTCCATTACCTGGCATCGACGGCGCCTGGACCTGGGAGGATGATTATACAGAATCGTTCGTGAACGCAGCCAGCCACTTGGTCGATCTACTCGATGGCGAGGTGACAAACCGGTCGCCAGGCGAGGAAGCGGTCTCGTCGCTGGCCGTGATCGTCGGGTTATACGTCTCTCACTACACCGATGGCCGGGTGAGATTTCCGCTCGAGACGCCCCTGGAAGACGTTACCGTCACGTCGTGGTAATTAGCGGACCGTGGTGACGACGTACTGATCGAAATTGAGAATTACTTTCTGGGCGGTATCTCCGAAGATGGCTTTACCGGTTGGACTCCGGCGTCTGCCAAACATGAAGATGTAATCGCACTCGTGCTGTCTGGCGACTTCGAGGATCTTTGCCGCCTGCCGATCCGCATCTTCGACGTAGGCCCCGATCGGGATCGTTTTCAAGTCGA
>SKNY01000005.1 GCA_007123105.1 Salinarchaeum sp.
CAGCGACGGACCGCGGACAGCCACGGTTTCTATACGTACTATCGACCGACAGCGATGGGGCGCGACATCCTCAAGTATGGCGTCGAGGAGCTCATGCGCCGTGAACGAACGTTCAACGACGTGTATGGATGAACTGGCCCAACGGACAGTCACCTGGCTGCTGTCCGGCAGTCTGGCTCCCTCAGCCTAACACGATATTGGTCCCACGCTCGGACTGA
This sequence comes from Salinarchaeum sp., assembly GCA_007123105.1. Lineage (GTDB taxonomy): Archaea > Halobacteriota > Halobacteria > Halobacteriales > SKNY01 > SKNY01. Next base: position 219 of record SKNY01000005.1, read on the forward strand.
TCTGCGAGCTCATTCGGTGTTCCGTCGAATCCGTCGGCTGGGAGGGCGGATCGGTGGTGTGTACCCAATGTGGAGCCAACGACCTCGACCGGCTGATACGCCTTCTTGCAGGTTCGTAGGGTAGGTTACCCCGCAATCGCGTCCTCGGTTGCAGGCGTGTCTCCGGCTCGGCGCCGCTGAACGCGTGCGTACAGGCCGAGGGCGAGCCCGCCGAGTCCGAGCAGAAAGAGCACGAAATTGATCAATCCGCCGAGGATGGGGATCACGGTAAACAGCGCACCGAGCAGTAATCCAAGTACCAGTGCGACCCACCTGCGATCGAGGCCGCCCACCCGTTCCGGATCCTCCACGGTCCCGCCAAACCGTTCGCGGACGGTGGGCGACAGCAACCACATCCCGAGTGCGAACCGACCGTAGACGATGCCGATCCAGACGAGGACGAGAAACACCATCGCACCGGCCAGCGCGATCGGAATTCCAATGATGGTGATCGCGAACAACAGCAACACGAGTGGACCGCCGATGAGCACGCCGAAGCCGACGACGCCAGTCGTCACGGGTTCGGACGCGACCCGTTCGGCCACGGCAGTCGAAAACCGTGGAACGAGCACCAACAGCACTGCACCGAGCACGAGATTGGCCAAGAACGCAGATAACGAGAAAAGCGGCGAGAGGAACGGTTCGGTCTCCGTGATGGCGACCGGTGTGATCGTCCGATCGCGGGTGATCTCGCCCGCCACGGCGTCCTGATTGCCGACGAGCTCGCCGTCGTAGGTAAGCGAGCCGGCGATCGCGGCCGTCTCGCCGAGCTGGATCGTTTCCGCGCCGACCCGGACGTCGCCACCCACGTCCCCGTCGAATCGGACCTGGCCGGCGCCGACGTCGACGTTCCCGCCCACGGTCGATCCCTCGTCGAACTGGACGTGACCGGCACCGGCCGCCACGTCACCATGGACGTCGCCCGCGATCCGGAGGTTACCGGTCGCGACGTTGACGTCGCCTTCGACGGTGCCGGTGATCAGGACGTTGCCGGCCGCCCCGCTGACGTCGCCGGTGACGGTGCCGTGGACGATCACGGCGCCACCGACGGCGGCAACCTCGTCAACGGTTTCGCCTTCTTCGACGATGAATGAACCACCGACCCCCTGTTGGCCGGCAACGACACCAGGGAGGGCGACCGTGGCGAACACCAGGAACACGACGATAGTGACGGCGAACGAGCGCCGACGACCCTTATGCATTCGTGCGACCATTGGATCTCCGACCGGAACTCCGGGATGGATTGGCACCAGGTTCGTGGAGCGAATCAAATCGGTCGTCCTCAAGGGCTCGTGCGATAGTAGAACCGTTCGCGTTCATATGCTGTGGAGGACAGCTCCCGGCAAATAACGGACTGGGCACTCTCAGGGCAAGGGATCGATCTGAAATGTTCATTGGTGTGATCGGAACTGCCAGGCAATCCTGGCGGATGAGATCCCCTAGGAGCTACGTGGAAGTGCTCGGCCCGCCCGGAGCCGGAAAGACCACTCTCTTTCGAGAGCTTCTCGCATACGAGAGCGGTACGACGCCAATCCGTTCATGGCGGTGCAGCGGATGCTCCGCGACCCCGATCGGCGGGACTGCGCTGGCCCCATCCGGGACGGTCGCGATTGAGTTCCCCCGATGTTGCTTCGGATGGATCTCTGGGCCAGCGTTCGGTACCGAGCCTACCGAACGTTCGTGTTCGAGAAGCCGGCGACGGCGACCCACCTACTCGGGACTCTTGCCGACGTCGAACGAGATCGGGAAACACTGCTCTGGCTTGTCCACTCGACGATCGAACGGTACCATGGGGATGCAAACGGTCGCTCCCCAGGAAGGGTTCTGGATCGATGAAGGATTGCTATCGTTGGTTCTTTCGATCACCAAGCGTCGCGGTCACCGGTTCCGATCGAACCGTATCTCGCGAATATCCCGCTTCCCGAGGTCGTCATCTGCATCGAAGCCCCGGTGGAGGTTTGTCTGGAGCGCCAACGGGATCGCGGACGGGTTGTCCCCGCTTGATGAGACGCCCGCAGAACAACGTGCAAACCAGGCCGCGATTCACGCCCGGCTCACCGACGTGGTCGAGTCACTGCCCGACACGACGACGGTCATCACGGTGTCGAATACGGGTACCGGAGCCGCGGCCGTCGATGAGATCAACCGCTCGCTCCGGACGGCAGGGGGACGCTCCCGCCGGTACTCGTAATTGTGACCGATGAAATCATTATCAGATGATCAGGTACAACCCTAATCGTTTCCAGGATCGGCGTCACGTGATCAAATAACCGACGTGGAATCTACAAAGAAAGCAGGCAGAGTGCCTCGGGGCTTGACCCGAGGGTAAATGTCGTAAACTCCATTAGACGTGTTCAGTGCGTTCGATATACTGCTCAATCGTCTGGCTTGCTACCTCACCTGCTGTTCCGACGTAGTACGGTTCTTCCCAGAAACCACCACCCCAGAAGTAGTTTCCAAGAGGGGGTTCGTGTTGCTGCCACATCTCTCTGGCTTGGTTCCTACTCGGCAGCATTGTCACGGAAGCGAACAATGAGGTGTTTGTATTCGTCTGCTTCCTCGAACACGTCATAATCGTCGTCAGCGTCGACGAGGAGGGTAACGTCTCGGTCGACATCGTTGTCCAGAGATTTGGCACACGCGACGGCGTACGCGTCGGCGATTGATGGATGGTACCTCGCCTTCAACTCAGCAGCCATCTCCCACTGATCATCGATATTGATGGTATTTAGACCGACCTCTCGAATGTCGTTGATGTGGGCGTCGGCCTGCCGCATTGACGTTTTTCGTGATGCAATGTACCGAAATTCAGCGAGATTGATCGTCGATACGTACCCATTCCTTTTGCCATCATACACCTTGTCTAGCCAACGCTCGACCTCACCCGCCCCGGGTTCATCGAACGAAAACGCGAGTAGCGGCTCCGTATCGAACACGACCGTCATTCATTCCGTTCCGACAACCCGTGTTTTCCGTCGGTTCGGTTCTTGTCTCGGGCCCGCTCCTTCCGGAGCAACTCGGTGGCAGACTCTTCCGCTTCGGTTTCTGATGCGAGTGCGCCTCGAAGCTCCGACGGGCGTTTGACAGGCCGAACCACGACCTCTCCATGCTCGTTCTCGACGAATCGTACCCGGCCTGGCGTGTCGATCTGGAGTTTCTCGCGGAACTCTTTGGGGATCGTTGCCTGTCCTTTGCTCGTAACGGTGACAGTTGTCCCCGACCTAGCGTCACTCATGTAGTCTGGGTTGGTTGTAGTAATACTTGAAAATTCGTATTGAATTTACGCCTGTATTACTGTTTCCCCGAGTGTGATGTATCTGCCTCCTGTAGAGGTCTAATACAATTCACATTTTATACTAATTCAATTGAAATATTAGAACTCCTTTCTTATAGCCATTCGAAACGAATTGTCCGAACACTCATTCTATAAACAGAGGAGTCGCCGCCGATTGGGCCCTCCGACACCGTCACCCGTTGTACCAATCGAGACCTTTTTCCGGACCACCGCAGTCCGGTGAGCCGTGTCTCGCCCGAACGTGCTCTGGATCATCCACGAGGACCTGAGTCCGCGGCTCGGTTGCTACGGCGACGAGTTCGCACGAACACCCATGGACGGGGTGGCCACTGATGATTCTATGGCCACACGTACCCGCCGATGGGCGTCTGTGTGCCGAGAGGCATGTATGATGACCGGCATCGATCCGACGATGATCGGCACAACTCACATGCGGGGCAGGTCGGACGCGCCCGAAATCACCCGTATGCGACGGTGTCGCCGCACTACTTGAAGAAGGAGACCGTGTATCTCCGGGCCACGTCTTCCTGCACGCATCACAGCAAGTCGGACAACATATTTCTGGTAACAATAACTAGGTCAATGCGATGAATCGTCGGCATCTACTAGCCCTTGTCGGAACAACAGCCACGCTCTCTTCTACTGGTTGTACCGGTAGATTTCCGCGACTACGAGACAACGACCAACGACGTATCAGTGTCACTGAGTACACGTCTACTGTTTCGGAGCCCCCGTTGTCAATTTCCCTTGAAGTGTCCTCCGAACGTATTGGGCCTGAACAACCTGCTTACCTTTCCATCCTCGTGCAAAATACAGACGATGATCCAGTAACGACGTCTGTCCCGTGGTACAAAGGTTTTAATGATGGGACATTAAATGAAGATCATAATCTAGCAATTTGGTCCACCGATGCTCCAAATGCACCAACACCAGATGAAGCACTGAACTGTTTTCATGAAGATTGGGAAGGTGAGGAGGAAATTCAAACAGGACTGGGACATGGAGTGGGTACTGATGAAGGGGCTCCAAGGCACACTCTAGACCCGGAACAATATGGCAGATCCGAGCACATAATTGGTGCAAACCGAATGAGAAACAGATGTTTCCCGGCGGGAACGTATCGCTTCACGAATGATATTCCCTATTATCACTCTGATCATCCGGAAGGCGACGACGATTATGATTTTGAATTTATAATTGAAATCGAGTAGTTCTATCCTTGTATGTAAATATCTCATCATACCTCCGGTCCCCGGCCTGAGGGCAGCACCGGCGAGCTGGGGACGTGCTTATAGTATGGATGTACCTGTGGAAGGAGAAGTCGAGCTAACATTACCTCCAAACTTGATCACGTAAGGCCGAGTTACTCCCGAGAGCTGGCACGACGAGAGCGCAGATAGCTTCCACCGAGGATACCGAACGTTGCTAGAAGCCCGCCTGCACTGGGCCCGAGGGCGTCATAACTCGGCCGCCCGTTCCCCGGTTCGCTTCACCACAGCCCGAATCGTCCGCTCGGCAAGGTCGATGATCGGCTCGTTCCGATCGATCCCCTCGGCGGTGACATACCGATGGATATCGGCCTCGACGTCCGTCGGGAGGTAAGCTTCGCGGCGTCTGCCCCGTTTCCGTCGGTAGCCTTCCCCGCGGGACGAACAGCCGGTAGTGGTCGCCGTCTTCGGTCCGCTTCACGTGTTTGGGGCTGATCTATGGAATCTCGAATGACCGCCGACCCAAGTACCACCCAGCTAGATGATCAGATCGTCCCGGTGATTGGTTGCCGCCCGCGGAACTCCTTGAGCTCTTCGTCGATCATCCAGACCTTGTGTTCGCGCCCGTTGGACGTCGACTCGACCCGCATGTTAACTCGTTCAAAGAGATCGGCACATGATCCTGCCGGAGACCCGCGTAATCGGACCGAAAACCGGGCCAATTCGGCGATTGGATTTCGACTTTTACAATAAGTCGGCACCCATGGGCTTCCCTTAGCGGTGTTCATCAATCCATTCGCACCACGCTCGAAAGTCCTTGGCGCCGCACTGTTTGGCAATACTTTGGAGCGTCCCGAGTCGAACGCGGTCATGCAACGGGACAGTGACCGTCCGCTTCTCGCCGGTCTCCGGATGGGTGTATTTGAGAATGGCGTGATCTCCCCGTGTCCGATCGTGCCGATAGCCGAACGTCTCGAGTACCTTTACGATCTCTTCGCCGGAGAAATCCCGCGAAACCATCCTCAGGCGTCAAACCAGGGGGCATGCGGCTCAGGAGCAGGTGTGTCGTCACTCAGGGCGTCTTCGGTCAGTGTGACCGCTTCGTCAAGATTTTCAAGTGCCTCTTCGCGTGTCGGGCCTTGGCTGGCGATGCCAGTATCTTCGTCGACAGCCGACCACCACCCGTCTACCTCCTCGATAAGGCGGATCTCCCGGCCCATGCTCATGCTCACAAATTAGTCCGTCCGCACCATAAAGCTTCGAGTCCTAGTTTCCTCCATATGTGCTAAGCCGGCAGTCTACGTTCGTTACTGTTGGTTCTCACCCACCCGTACATTAAAGGAAAATAGCTCATAGACATCAACATGACCGGGAGTGACTGCGGTGAACCTCCACATCGGTTGTTGATTTATCGACGGTGATCTCCCTGAGCAATAGGACGGTTGGCCATCGAGGACGATCACGGTATCGCTGCGGTCATCCACCATCTGCATCGGGTAGAAATACGTCGCCACACCTCATACATGAACTAACAAGTAATGCACATACCAATCGACATCGAGACGTTCGAATCCGCTCCCGAGGACCATCTCCAGAAGAGCGGGGAAAGAACGCTGACCGGGTCATGCGGTTCCTCGCTGCGCATTCCGACCTGGCGTTCACGCAGAGCGAGATTCGCGATGCAACCGACGTGAACGCCGGCAGTATCAGTGTCGTCCTCTCACGTCTCTAGGATCGCGGGCTTGTACACCACAAAGGCAACTATATACTGGGCGCTCGGTGAGGCCGACGAGGTCTTCGCCTATACGAGTCTGTACAAGAGCACGCGGGCTGCCAACGAGCGCTTCGGCACGGAGGATATGGACCAGTGGTTGGAGTACGCCGTCGACCAAGAGGAGACCGAATGAGCTACCAGCGAGGCGACGTCGTCTAGGGCCCAGATCCGTTGATATCGGATGAGAACCTGCGGCCGTCACTGATCCTGAACAACGACAGCCACCCATTTGCCGATGAGGAGTATATGAGGATCACGCTGACGACAACCTCTCACGACGAGGCCATCCCACACCTCACGGAGCTCGGTGTTGCAGACGGGGCAGCGCCCGGGCTGCTTTTCGACCACCTGGTGTTCGTGAGGCGGGCGATGGAGGGGGCAGGCCCACCAGAAGTTACCTCCCCGGCCGTTCTCGTCGACGACCGGGACGATCCGCTTCGGGTCTCCCCGGATGAGATCGTCGACCTCCTCATGGATCACGTCACCCGGCTCGTAGGTCGGGAGGTCACCCTGGGCGACGACGTACCGCCACTTCACGACGTGAAGGCCCACCCCGAAACGGTTGTGATCGTCCTCGCAGAGCCTGTACAGGTCTCGGAGGGACTGGCCCTCCTTGTTGACCGATTCGAATAACCGCTCGGCCTCACGCTGGCGCGATCAGGGTCGATGTGCACGTTGTGTGTGTGTGTCGTCGAAACGATTATCATTCGATGTGCAAAACATAGGGTGAGCGGGAGCGACGAACCGCGACGAGTGCACTTCCAGTCCCCCGAGTACCTCGTCGACAGGCTTGACGCGATCGCAGAGCTCTTCGACAAAGATCGGACAGATCTCCTCGTCGAGGCCATCCGCGAGTACATCGAAGAAACCGCTGACAGCGAGACGTTCCAAGAGCTGGTCGCAACGAAGTACTACGACAACCAACTCGAGTTCGAGACGGTCAAACAACTGGTCGGCGCCGAGACCGCCCAGCGACTCCACCTCCTCAAAGCGGATCTCGAGGGGGAGCCACTCGATCTTGCTGCCCCCGACGACATCGACGTCTACGATGACGACGCGACGACAGCCGACACCACGGCTGACAGTGATCGATGAGCGGCCGCCCGCAGCTGCGAACGGTCGTGGCCGACACCAGCGCGCTTGTGAGCCTTGCCATCCCCCTAGCCGACGCAGCCGTTGATACCGACATCGCCCCAGACCCGCTTGGGTTCCTCCTTACCTCCTGTGACGTGTCCATCCCACCGGAAGTCGTCGCGGAACTCCGTGACATCGCACAGTATCAGGATATCCACGCCATCGCGGCGAGCAACGTCCTCGCCGCCCGCAACCACTACACCGTTGAAGATCCGTACACGCGCGACGACACACCGGACACGAGGCCCACGTTCGGGCTCGATGATGGCGAAACGGACGAGATCGTCCTCGCGAACGCGCTCGACGTCGACGGCTTTCTCACCGACGAGTTTGGTGGGACGAATTTTCCGCTCATCCACGCGGTGCTCCACGGGCCGCGAATCGTCCCGACACCACGGCTCATCTCGGATTACGCCCGGACCGGACACATGACATGCGCAGAGGCGAGAACGCCGATCACCGCGATCAGCCCGCACCGAAGCTGGGACAACAGCCCGTACGTCTCCCAATTTAACCAGCGCCTCGAGGAATAGCTCAACTGCGAGCTGTCTGTCCAACGGCACCAGATTGCGATCTGCATCTCCCGACGGGTGATCCGAGTACCCAGCTGCGAAGCCAACTCCGCTACTCCTCGAACGCTCTGCGTCCCGCGAGCACCTGATCTTCCGTCTCGCTGGCCTTCTTCACGTGGAAGTCCCAGCATGGCCTCCTGTTCGTGGAACTCTACAACTGAGCACACCTACCGGACCCGTAGATACTTCCCAGTCACATACGGGTTACCGACATGGCCACGACGCGCCCGAACGTCCTGTTGATCACGACCGACCAGCAACATTGGCAGACCCTCGGGATCAACAACGACGAGATCCATACGCCGAACCTCGATCGACTCGCCGCGGCGGGCACGGTCTTCGACCGCGCGTACTGTCCGAACCCGACCTGTACGCCGACCCGCGGTTCGATCATCACCGGCAAGCAACCGAGCCAACATGGGGGATGGTCACTGGGAACGAAAGTGCCCGAGGATGAGCACTTCGTCGGCGAGGACATCGCCGCGGCTGGCTACGATACGTCTTTGATCGGGAAGGCCCACTTCCAGCCGCTCGATTCGACCGAGGAGTACGAATCCCTCGAGGCGTATCCGACCCTCCAGGACCTCGACTTCTGGCGGGACTTTCACGGCCCGTTCTACGGCTTCGAGCACGTCGAACTCGCCAGAAACCACGTCGACGAGGCCCACGTCGGCCAACACTACGCGCTCTGGATGGAGGAACAGGGGTTCGACGACTGGCAGGACTGCTTTCGCCCGCCGACCGGCAATCAGCCCGCCCAACACGGCCGCTGGAACCTGCCCGAAGAGTACCATTACAACACCTGGATTGCCGAGCGGACGACCGCTCGGATCAACCGGTGTGTCGCGGACGACCAGCCGTTTTTCTGCTGGGCCAGCTTCTTCGACCCGCATCCGCCGTACCTCGTGCCCGAGCCGTGGGACGAAATGTATGATCCCGAGGAGCTGACGGTGCCGTCGGTCGAACCGGGCGAACACGACGACATGCCACCCCACCACCAGCTCACCCAGACCGAGGATCCGGACTTCTCGGACTGGCGCGAGAGCGGCCAGGGGATCCACGGGATGCGATCGCACCTCCACGACCGAGAGGACCTCGCCGCGGATGTCGCGATCTACTACGGGATGGTGAGCTGTCTCGACAAATACGTTGGACAGATCCTCGATCACCTCGACGCCCGTGGACTGACCGAGGATACGCTCGTCGTGTTCACGACCGATCACGGCCATCTTTACGGCCAACACGGTCTCACGGCGAAGGGGCCGTTCCACTACGAGGACCTCATCCGCGTCCCGTTCATCGTCTCCCACCCCGGCACCGTCCCGGCTGGCCGACGTTCGGACGCGCTCCAGAGTCTGACCGACCTCGCGCCGTCGATGCTGTCGGCCGCGGGAATCGAGGTCCCGCGGACGATGACCGGCGTCGATCAGTTAGATGTGTGGCGAGGCGCAGTCGATTCCGCCCGCGAGCACGTCGTGGTCGAGAATCGTCACGAGCCGACCACCATCCACCTCAAAACGTACGTCGACGACCGGTACAAGCTCACGGTGTACTACGAACAAGAGTACGGCGAGCTGTTCGACCTCGTGGCCGATCCGGACGAACGCGAGAATCTGTGGGACGACCCCGCGAGCCAGGAACTGAAAGCCGACCTCCACCGCGACCTGTTGTTCGCCGAGATGGGCCAGGAACCCCTGTGGATGCCCCGGATAGCCGGCGCCTGAGGACGATATCCCTTTTTCGGCGCGGCGTTGAACCATGAGCGTGGAACCGACCGTCCGTGAGGCCGATCACAGCGACGTGCCAACCCTCGAGATCGTGCGGCGACAGGCCATCGAGGCGACCTATGCCGACGTCGCCGACCGATCCGACTACGCAGACGCCGTCGCTGCGCCGGACGAGCGGCTGCCGGCGTGGATCGCTGATCCGACATTCGTGGTGCTCGTCGCCGAGACGCCGGTGACACCGGTGGCCTTTGGGACCGTCGATCGGGCGGGTGGCGAACTCTTGGCCCTCTTCACCGCGCCCGATTACCGGCGTCGCGGCTACGCGACGGCGGTCCTCGACGCGCTCGTCGCGGAGATACCCGCCGAACGCGATCGACTCCTTGCAACCGTACCGCTAGCCGTCGAACCCGTGTTTACTGCGTTAGGATTCACGCGGGTCGGCGAACCGACCACTGATGCGATTCCCACCGCCGCGATGGACCGGCCCTTGCAGTGACCGCATTTTATATCGCCTGCGATGCCCCGTTCCACATGGACTTCACCACCGACGCTACCCGATCGTATCGATTGCTCATGGCCGCAGGCGTGCTCGTTATCGCCTTTGCACTCACCGGGTCGATCCCAATTGCAGCCGGGCTCGCGGTGGCCATCGCCAGTTTGGGTGAGCTCGCCGTCTGGCAGTTGCAACGAGCACGTCCGACACCCCGACCGATCGCCGACGGCGGAACGAGCGAGATCGAGATGATCGTTGCCATCGTCCGGCCGGCCAAGCTCACCGACGTCAAACGGGCCCTCGCGGAAGTGGGTGCGCCGAGTCTCACCGTGACGAACGTGAGCGGCCGCGGCAGCCAACCCACCGAGACCGGTCAGTGGCGCGGGGCCGAGTACACTGTCGATCTGCACCAGAAGGTCAAAGTCGAATGTGCGGTGCCGGCCACCGACACCGACCGTGTCGTCGATGCGATCCAGTCGGCCGCCCATACCGGCGAACCGGGCGACGGCAAGATCTTCGTCACGCCTGTGACCGCGGCCTGCCGGGTCAGCACCGACGAGCGCGGCGTCGCCGCGATGTGATATAATTGGATTAAGGTACCTTATACAATATTACGCTTCTAAATATGGGATAGGATAACGTTAACTTGCTGAACCGGCCACCAGCACGTGATGAGGATTTCATTTTCGTACCGTCGGCTCCGCAGGAGCCCGAATCCACGCGGCTCGGGGCGTCGTTCGTTCGTCCGGGATCGATCTGTCACTCCCATCCAATGCGGGGTTGTGGGGTAGCGGCCATGGTCGACACTGCATACACGTTCGCCGACGAACGGTCGAACTGCGGCGTCGGCGTGTTGATGAATCTCGATGGGACCGTCGACCACCGCCTCGTCGAGGACGGGTTCACCGTACTCGAAAACCTTGATCACCGGGGCGCTCGCGGCGCCGAGCCGAACACCGGTGACGGCGCCGGCATGTTGATCCAGGTCCCGCGGGCGTTTTTCGAGGCGGAGCTACCCGTCCTCGCCGATCACGACCGCTGGGCGGTCGGACAGCTATTCTTGCCCGCCGAAGACGCGGCCCGGGGTGCAATCAAGGACCTCATCGCCGAGACGGCTCGCGAGTGCGGGTACCGGGTGTTGGCCTGGCGCCCCGTCCCGACCGACGGCGAGCCGCTGGGTCGAACCGCGCGGGCAACCGAACCCGCGGTCGTCCAGTGTTTCATCGCACCGCCGGACGGCCTCACCGGCGACGACCTCGATCGGGGCCTCTACGTGCTTCGCAAGCAGGTCGAAGCCGCGGTTGCCGAGGCCGACCTCGCCGGGACCGACCGGACATACGTCTGCTCGCTCGATCGGCATACCATCGTCTATAAGGGACTCTTGACAAACGCCCAGCTCCGCGTCTATTATCCCGAACTCTCCGACGAACGGGTTCGTTCGTCGATCGTCTTTGTCCACTCGCGATTCTCGACGAACACCCTGGGTGCGTGGGAGCTCGCCCATCCCTATCGCGGTATCGTCCACAACGGAGAGATCAACACACTCCGGGGGAACCTCAACTGGATGCGTGCCCGCGAGGCCGACCTCGCGAGTCCTGACTTCGGCGAGGCGATCGAGGATCTCAAACCGATCACCCACGCCAACCAGAGTGATACTGCCGTACTCGATAACGTCCTCGAGTTACTGGTAAAATCCGGTCGTTCGATTCCCCATGCCGTCCGCATGCTCGTCCCGGAGGCGTGGGAAAAGAACGACGCTCTCGACCCCGACCGGCGTGCCTGGTATCGCTATCACGCCACGATCAACGAACCGTGGGACGGTCCGGCACTCGTGGCCGTGACCGACGGGACGGACGTCGGGGCGATCCTCGATCGCAACGGTCTTCGGCCGTGTCGGTACTACGTAACCGAGGACGACCGCCTGGTGATGGCGTCAGAAACCGGTGTACTCGATGAAGATCCGGCGTCGATCGTCGAACAGGACCGTCTGCAGCCGGGCCAGCTGTTTTACGTCGACGGTAACGCCGGCAGGATCGTTCCGGACGACGAGCTGTTTGCCGACCTCACCGATCCGAAGTACGCCGACTGGCTCGCCGAGCACGAAGTCGATCTTGCGGCGCTCGTGACTGAGACCGAACCGGTCCCGGATCCCGACGTCGATCCGGACGCCGACCTGCTGGCGCTCCAGCGCACGTTCGGCTATACCCTCGAACATGTCCGCCGACTTGTCGGCGACATGGCCGTCGAGGGTCGCGATCCCGTCGGTGCGATGGGTAACGACACCCCGCTGTCGGTCCTCTCGAATCGCAACAAGACGCTCTTTACGTACTTCAAGCAGCTGTTCGCCCAGGTGTCGAACCCGCCGATCGACTACATACGTGAGGATCTGGTCACCTCACTCGAGCACCACTTCGGACGCCAGCGCAACTTGTTGGGCGAAACGCCGGAACACTGTCGGCAAGTCGCATACGACTCGCCGATTCTCGATCGTGCCGCGTTTTCCGCCCTCACAGCACTCCCGGACCACGACATTCCTGTCGAGACGATCGATCTGACGTACGAACCGGATCACCACGACTTGGCGGCCGCCGTCGAGCGGATTCGCACCAACGCCGTCGACGCCATCGAAGCCGGCGCGGAAGTGCTCATCCTGGACGACCGCGAGGTTGGGCCGGATCGGGTACCGATCCCGAGTCTCCTCGCCACTGCGGGCATCCACCACCACCTCGTCCGGACGGGCCACCGCACCGACGCCGGCCTCGTCGTCGCCTCCGGCCAGCCGTGTGCGGTGCATCACTTCTGTACGTTGTTGGGCTACGGGGCCGACGCGATCTACCCCGCGCTCGCGTACGCGAGTATCGACCAGCTCGTGGCCCAGGGCGATGTCGCTGGCCCGATCGAGGAGGCCCGAGCGACCTACCGACACGCCGCCGAGCACGGCATCCAGAAAGTCATGGCGAAAATGGGCATTTCAACGCTCGAAAGCTACAAGGGCGCCCAGATTTTCGAAGCCGTCGGTCTCGACGCCGACTTCGTCGCCGAGTATTTCGAGGGGACACAGAACCGAACCCAGGGCATCGGCATCGCCGACGTCGAACGGGATTTACGCGAGCGCCACGAGCAGGCGTTCGATCCAGTCGTGCCGGGCGAACTTGCCCTCGATCAGGGTGGCGAGCTCTACTGGCGACGGGACGGTGAATTCCACCAGTGGAATCCGCACACGATCGGCACGCTCCAGTACGCCGCCCGGTCGGGTGACTACGACGCCTACCGGGAGTTTGCGACGGCAATCAACGACCAGGACGAACACCTCCAGAGTCTGCGCGGCATGTTGGCGTTTCGCACCGACGAGCGCGAATCGATTCCGATCGAGGAGGTCGAATCTGAGGCGTCGATCTGTCGCCGGTTCTTCACTGGGTCGATGTCGTTCGGTTCGCTTTCCGCCGAGGCCCACGAGACGCTCGCGATTGCGATGAATCGACTCGATGCCATGGCCGGTTCTGGCGAGGGCGGCGAGCCAGCCGAGCGGTTTGGTACCGAGCGCGAGTGTAGTAACAAACAGGTCGCCTCGGGCCGGTTCGGGGTTACCTCGGAGTATCTCGTCAATGCAGAACACCTCGAGATCAAGATGGCCCAGGGGTCGAAACCCGGCGAAGGTGGGCATCTTCCGGGCGAGAAGGTCAACGAAGTCATCGCCGATACTCGCAAAACCACGCCGGGGGTCCCGTTGATTTCCCCGCCGCCCCACCACGATATCTATTCCATCGAGGACCTCGCCCAGCTCATCCACGATCTCAAGTGCGGCAACGAGGAAGCCGACATCCACGTCAAGCTCGTCTCCGAGGACGGGGTCGGCGTCATCGCGGCTGGCGTCGCAAAGGCCAAAGCCGACGCCGTGTTGATCAGCGGCCAAGATGGCGGGACCGGTGCCTCGCCGAAGACGTCGATCAAGAGTGCGGGCCTTCCCTGGGAGCTGGGTCTCGCCGAAGCCCACGCGCTCTTGCTCGAGAACCGACTCCGTTCGCGCATCCGAGTGCGCGTCGATGGCGGACTCAAGACCGGCCGGGACGTGGTCGTCGCAGCCATGCTCGGTGCCGAAGAGTACGGGTTCGGTACTGCACCGTTGGTTACCTGTGGCTGTATCATGCTTCGGAAGTGTCACTGCAACACGTGTTCGGTCGGCATCGCGACCCAGGATCCCGAGCTTCGGGAAAAATTCCCCGGCAAACCCGAATACGTCGTCAACTACATGCGCTTTATCGCGCGCGAAGTGCGCGAGCACATGGCGTCCCTCGGCATCCGAACGATGGACGAACTCATTGGTCGGGCAGACTTACTCGAAACACGAGAGGTCGATCATCCGCGGGCACGCCACGTCGACCTCTCGACACTTCTTGCGTATCCCGAGGATCCGGACGACGCGCCCCGAAAGACTCGCGCACAGCATCACGGTCTCGATGACAAACGCGATCACGACCTGATCGAGCGCGCTTGGCCGGCCATCGACCGCGCCGAACCCGTCGAGATCGACATCGAGATCACGAACCGCGATCGCACGTTCGGCACCATGCTCGGTGCCGAGATCACCCGCGAACACGGCCCCGACGGCTTGCCGGCGGATACGATTGATGTGTCGGTATCCGGAACGGCCGGTCAGAGCTTCGGTGCGTTCCTCCCACCCGGCATCACGTTTCGCCACAGCGGTGCCGTCAACGATTACTGTGGCAAGGGGCTCTCCGGGGGCAAACTGATCGTCCGAACGCCCGACGAAGCGGGCTATGCGGCCGCCGAAAACATTCTTGCTGGTAACGTTACCCTCTACGGGGCGACCGCCGGCGAGTTGTACGTCAACGGCCGCGCCGGGGAACGGTTCGCGGTCCGAAATTCCGGTGCCTACACCGTCGTGGAGGGCGTCGGCGATCACGGCTGTGAGTACATGACCGGGGGCGTCGCCGTCGTGTTGGGCTCGATCGGGCGGAACTTCGGTGCCGGGATGTCCGGCGGTGAAGCCTATGTATTCGATCCCGAGGGGATCACGGCCACCCACGTAAACGCGGACATGGTGTCCGTGACCGACCTCGACGAACGCGATCGTGATCTGGTCCGACAGCTGGTCGAGAATCATGCGGCCTACACGGACAGCGAGCGCGCGCGTGCCATGCGTGCTGACTGGGACACGACAATCGAACAGTTCGTAAAGGTGATGCCAGACCCGTACGCCTCGGTCATCGAAGCGCGCCTCGACGCTGGCGAGGATATCCGACTCGGGGCCCCAGCGCCGGCAAGCGATGTCGTAGAAGGTCCCCAGGAGGCACTCAGCGATGACTGAGCCCCACCCGGACGGCTACCAGCACACCGACCGCCACCCGATCGGAAAGCGCGATGCCACCGACCGCGTCCACGACTCCGATGAGATCTGGACACCCACCTGGTCGCGCGAACACCTCGGAGAGCAGGGAAGCCGCTGTATGGACTGTGGTGTCCCGACCTGCATGGGCGGCTGTCCCATCGGCAACATTATTCCAGACTGGAACGATCTCGTCTATCGAGATGACTGGCGAGCGGCACTCGACCGGCTGCATGCGACCAACAACTTTCCGGAGTTCACCGGGTATACGTGTCCGGCGCCGTGCGAGGATGCCTGTGTGCTCGCCTACAACGACGATCCGGTCACGATCAAGTCGATCGAGCGGGCGATCGTCGACAAGGGCTGGGCCCGGGGATGGATCGAGCCCGAACCGCCGACCGAGCGGAGCGACTACGCTGTGGCCGTCGTCGGGAGCGGCCCGGCGGGCCTCGCCGCGGCCCAACAGCTCAATCGGGTAGGCCACCATGTGACCGTATTCGAACGCGATGACGAACTCGGGGGGCTCATGCGATACGGGATCCCGAATTTCAAGTTCGAAAAGTGGCGGATCGACCGTCGGATCGACCAGCTGGCTGCCGAGGGGATCACGTTCCGGACGGGTGCCGGCGTCGGCGAGACGGTGGATCCGGAGACGCTGACCGACGACTACGACGCGGTCTGTCTTGCCGTCGGTGCCCAGGCCCACCGCGACCTCGACATTCCCGGCCGTGAGCTCGATGGCGTCGAGTACGCGATGGCGTATCTGGTCCAGGAGAACCGCCGACAGGCAGGCAAGGAACAAGACGACGATCCGATTCACGCGGCGGACAAACACGTCGTCGTCCTCGGCGGCGGCGATACGGGTGCCGATTGTGTTGCAACCGCCCATCGACATGGGGCCGCCGGCGTGGTACAGATCGGCATCAACCCACAACCACCTCTGGATCGCCCCGCGGACAATCCATGGCCAGAGGCGCCAAAGACCTACCACAAAACCTACGCCCAGGAGGAAGGTGGCGTCCAAGAGTTCGAAATTGACACGACGGCGTTCCAGGACACCTCCGGCGACGGCCGCGTGGACACGCTCGCGGCCGAGCGCGTGTTGTGGTCCTACGACGAGGAAGGCAATCGCGTCTCGAAACAAGTCCTCGAATCTGACCTCGAAATTCCAGCCGATCTCGTGTTGATTGCCATCGGATTCACTGGTCCCGATGGGGACCCGTTCGCCGATCTCGGCGTCGGGCGCGCTCTGGACGGCAGTTTCGACACCGACGAACGCATGATGACCACCGCGGAGGGGGTGTTTGCCGCCGGTGATGCGAACATGGGTGCCTCCCTCGTTGTGTGGGCCATCGGAGAGGGTCGGGACGTAGCCCGGGAAATCGATCGATACCTGACTGGATCGACGGACTTACCCGCGAGCCTCCGAACCCATAATCCACCGATCGCTCCGTGACGTCCACAGCATCCACCGTCGAGGTCGCCGTCGTCGATTATGGCCTCGGAAATATCCGTTCTGTAACCCGCGGCTTAGAACGCGGCGGCGCACGCGTGAGCCTCATCGACGATCCGGAGGCACTGGCCACCGTGGACGGTATCGTCTTGCCCGGCGTTGGTGCATTTCGTGAGGGAGTCGAGAACGCCGGTCCGTTCCGCGAACCGCTCCTCGACGCGGCGGCGGCCGGAACGCCGACGTTCGGCATCTGTCTCGGGATGCAGATGCTGTTGACGAGTAGTGAGGAGGCAGCACACGCGGGCGCCGGGGAGGTAGAAGGGCTGTCGCTCATTCCCGGCACGAACGTGCGATTCCCGCCCGACCGCAAAGTCCCCCACATGGGGTGGAACGAGCTCCACATCGAGCGGGCCCACCCACTCGTCGACGGTATCGACGGTGGGTATGCGTACTTCGTCCACTCGTACTACGCGGCGCCCGAAGATCCGACCGCAGTCGTCGCGACCAGCGACTACGGCGACCCCTTCCCGGCGATCATTGCGACCGACGCCGGCAACGTCTTCGGGACACAGTTTCACCCCGAAAAAAGCGGTGACCTCGGCCTGCGGATTCTCCAAAATTTTGTCTCGATCTGTCGGGGCTGACCCCGGCGATACTGATACCGTCGTCCGAGGAGGCGGTTCGGGCATGCGACGCCGAAACCGGTCTCGGTTGTTCGTCGAAAGGGGTAGACCATGAGCGATCTCGCGGTGGCTGACGCGGACGGCACCATCACCGTCACCTATCAGGAGCGTCCGGTGTTGCGGTACCGGGCGATCACCGCGGCGAGTAAACCCCACGTCGATCATCTGGCCCCACCGGCGGACGCCGCAGTTGCCGGCGGCTGAAACCTCGTACTGGCGCGACCGCACGACCATCCGTGGCATCTCGGGTTGTTTTTCGTCCAAAAGCTCGTCGACGGCATCAACTGCTGGGAGGCAGAACCGAACGCTGCGGCCGGCCGGACCCACGGTTGGGCCCATCACGAACGGTATGACGTCGACGCTGACGATGCGGTCGTCATCCGACACGACTGCGAATGGCGGGCCGAGGACGGCGAACCGCTTCTCGCGGATATGCGGACCATCACCATCGACCCTCCGGCCGATGGCGGTGTGCTCGTCCGTTGGGACCAGCAGCTCACTGCTGTGGAGTCGCGCCGGCGACTGGGTAGCGAGACGCTCCACGGCCATTACAGCGGCCTCGCCGTCCGGTTTCGCCGCAGCATGCGAAACGGGCGAGTGGTCCTCCCCAACGCCGAAAACCCAGACGAAGGGCGCACGCCATGATCGGCCACGGGTCCCGAGGGTACCTGGTGTGATTACACGGGCCGTCTCGACGGGAGCGCGTTGGTCGATGATCCACTGACCGCCGGCATCACCCTGATGGCAGCCCCACCGGCGGACGTCCGGTGGTTCACGATGTAGGAGCCGTACGGTTTTCTCGCCGCCAACCCCACGTGGGCACAAGTCCGACGACTGGACCAGGGTGCGTCGGTCACGTGGCAGTTCGGCAGTTGGGTCCACGGCGGGACGCCGGTTCGGGAGCAGATTGCAGCCCAGTACGAGCGATTTCGACGGCAGGACTGACCGGGTGACGACGGGTTTATCGCGCCGCTGAAACAACGGCCGGCATGCGCCGGTACGACACGAACGTCCGGTCGGACGGGACCTTCGCCGTCGAAACGCCCGACGACGAGTGGCTCCCCGTCGGGGCGTTCGAGACGATTGTCGACGCACTCGGCGAGGAATATCAGATCGAATACGATGAGGATACCCGGGCGATCCCGTGGCTGGCAACCGAAGACGACGTGCTGACGATCGAGGTCAGACCAACGCTTCGGGAGATCTCATTTGACGAGGAGTTCGTCACACTGCTTGCAGACGTCCCGGAAGCAGAGCGTTCCGCCGTGTTCGTCGACATGGTTCGGACGATCTGGGACACGCGTGGGGATCTCGATGACATTCGACGTGCGCTCTAACCGATGGCTTCGAATGAACCGCCAGTGCTCGAGCGGGCCCTTCGGGGATGGATCGCCTTCTGCGTGGGCTGGTGGACGATCGGTTTCTTCCTCGCGATCCGTGATTTCGTCAGGTGGGAGAATCGTGCGGCCGCGTCACTTCGTGAGCAGGTGGGAGTGCCGCTCGTGGCTGGTGCCTTCCGACCGGGCGTCGAGCCCGTCTTGCTCGCTGAATCGCTCGTCCTCGGCCATACCGGTACGACGACCATCACGGCCGTCGGGATCGGCGTATTCATTCTTTTTCTCGTTTGGCCGAGCCTACCGCTCGCGCTCACGTACGAGGCCTATCTTACGGACCGACTGGTCGAGCGCGTCCGTCTTGCTGCCGGTGCGGCCTTCCCGTACGTCGGGGCGTATACGGGAGCCCTTGCCCTCTATCGGTACCGCCTCCGGAGTGGCCAGTCACCGCGACGAGCACTCATCGCCGTCATAACGATGGCCATCGGAAGCTATCTGGTCGTCGCCGTCACGCTGTTCGGTGTGGCTGTACTCCTTCTTGAGGTCTGAGCGCGGTGATCTCGGTTCACAGGACACCCGTTACCGCACCTGCTCGTCGGACGGCTCGAGCAGTGATACCGTCACCGAGCACGGTGTAGCGCGTCCTGATCTCGTGGGCGGTGGTGGCTGCATCGACGAATTCCGTCTCGGAGATCCCCAGGTCGTCTACGGTCGTTGGCGCGTCTAAATGATCGAGTGCGTCCCGGATCCGCTGCCAGTCGCCGTCCTCGCCAGTTTGGAGATAGGCCGTCACGATGGCGGCCACACCGACCTGATGACCGTGGAACGCTCGGCCCGGTGCGATGCGGTCGAGCTGGTGTGAAATCAGGTGTTCGGCCCCGCTGGCCGGACGGGACGAGTCGGCAATCGACATGGCAACGCCGGATGATACGAGGGCCTTCACCACGATCCAGGCGGCATCCTCGAGTTCGGGACGTATCGCGTCTGCGTTCTCGACCAGCATCTCGGCGGTCATTTCGGAGAGTGCCGCCGCGTACTCTGAATATTCAACATCCCGGAGCCGGTGGGCAAGCCGCCAGTCTCGTACGGCCGTGTAGTTCGAGATGATGTCCGCACATCCGGCCGTGGTCAGCTCCCACGGCGCATCGGCAATGACGCCCGTATCGGCAATCACCGCAAGCGGTGGGTCGGCCGCAACACTGTGGCGCGTATCGCCGTCGGGGATCGATGCTCGCCCGCTCGCAATTCCGTCGTGGCTGGCCGTCGTGGGTACGGAGACGAATCCCACGTCGAGACGCTCGCTGGCTAGTTTCGCGACGTCGATAGGACTTCCGCCCCCGACCCCGATGAGATACTCTGCCCCCGCAGCAGCGTCGATGACCTCCTCGATCGTCGTCGCCGTTGCGCGTTCGATCTCGATCACCTGGGGGTCGACATCGGCGGCCTCAGCAAGCTCGGTAGCCAGCGGATCGGCGACGAGCGACCGGGGAGTGGGGCTCGTCACGAACGTCGGATCACCGGTGAGCTGGAGGTCTGCGATCGCGGCTGGTGCCCGGGCCAGCGCGTCTTCTCCAACGATGACGTGCCGTGGGAGCCGGATCCACGCCGATTTCGAAGGCATGTCTTCCTTCGACGGAGCGGGAAAAAGAGGGTATCGGAGGCTGCTACGGATGCTTGAACCGGGTGTTCACTGCCTGATGTCGAAGTTCTCGTTGCCGCGAGGTTCCTCGTATTCGACGCTGACGCTCTCGACGTCGGCCCGGTCGCTGCCCGTTTCACACCATTCGATCATGGCGTCGACGGCTTCTGGCTCCCCCTCGAACACTGCCTCGACTCGTCCGTCCGAGAGATTTCTGACCCAGCCATCGACGTTATGGGCCCGCGCGGTATCGCGGGTGCTCGCCCGGAAATAGACGCCCTGTACGCGACCGGTCACGAAGGCGTGTGCGCGTTTTCGATCCTCCATGTCACATCCAGTTCTTCGCCGGCATAAGTGCGGTCTGGTCGGGCTCGTTCGAACCACGCGGATATAACACGAACGTGGCGGGATGGAGACCGTCTCGGTTGCGCAATCAGCGGCAGAAACCGGTGGTTCTGGTTCGTCATGATGTAGGCAGCTCC
>SKNY01000108.1 GCA_007123105.1 Salinarchaeum sp.
CCGTCGATCGACGGGTCCGGTACCGTCGTGAAGATTCGCCGACCGTAATACGGTTCGAGGACGGCCGGGTCGGTTGCATCGAGTTCCTTGAGCCACTGTAAGAGAAACCCATCCGCCTGGAGCGGCTTGCTCGCGTAGCCGTAGTCACCGATCAGTCCGAGCACGAACCTGCTGTCCGGATCCTCGTAGGTGATGTCGCCTGCCAGCTCGAGGTGGGCAACTACGTCGTCGTGGGTCGTGAGATCCTCCGGTGACGGACCGGCGAGTGCGAGGGCCGCCCGATAGCCGTCGAGCCCGACCGGATCGCGTGTCGGGACGATCCAGACCCGCCGCTCGGTCGTGAGCTCGTCGAGCAGCGCGACCGTCGCCATCACGCCGGCGTGTTCGTTCGCGTGTGACCCGCTCAGCACGCAGGCTGCCGGGGTCTCGACCCCACCGGTGGCGATCGCCAGGAGCGGTCGGCCACCCGGCGCATACCCGATCGTACGGTACTCGTACCCGCCCGCGCGGATGTGGGCGAGGAGATCGGCGTACGTCGAAAACGACTGCATGCCTGGCCGGACGCTCGTCACCCGGACGAATGAGTGTTCCCCGGACTTTACATGTCGACGACCGACCCATCTGCGTGCTGGCGGGTGAGAACCGATCGAGGTTCGTAGGGATGGTCAGCGATCGCCTCGTCGTCGAGTTCGACGCCAATGCCCGGCCCCTTCGGAATCCGGAGATACCCACCGTCGCGCTCAAGTGGTTCGACCAGCAGTTCCCGCCCCGGTTCGCCGCCATCTTGCTTGTATGGATACTCCTGGATGGCGAAGTTCGGAATCGCGGCCGCAAGCTGGAGGCACGCCGCCGTACTGACCGGGCTTAACGGGTTATGCGGGACGACTTTCGCGTAGTGGGCCTCCGCAAGCGCGGCGATCTTCTTGGCGTGGCTTAACCCGCCGACCATACAGACGTCTGGGCGGACGAAGTCGACCGCATTCCGGGAGAGCAGCATTTCGAACTCGTGGCTGGTGTGGATCCGTTCGCCGGTCGCGATCGGGATGTCCACGGCATCGGCGATCCTGGCCATCGCATCGAAGTTGTCCGGTCGGGTGGGATCCTCGAAGAACAACGGGTGGTACGGTTCGATGGCCCGGCCAAGTGCGATCGCTTCCTCGGGATCGAGCCGGCGGTGGATCTCGATGCAGAGATCAACGTCAGTCCCGACCGCTTCCCGGAACCGGGCGACGCGGTCGGTCGCGAGCTCGAGTTCCTCGACGTGCGTTCGCTCGTACGGCTTCGATCGTGGTTCGTCGCCCAGGGGGTTCAGGTGGCCGACTGCGGTAAATCCCCGCTCCTTAGCAAGCTCACATCCCCGGAGGAGGTCCTCCGTGGTCTCGCCGTAGACATGGGCGTATACGCGTGCCTTCTGTCGTGTCGGGCCACCGAGCAGGCGGTGGGCTGGCACGTCGTGGTATTTGCCCGCGATGTCCCAGAGGGCGATGTCGATTGCACTGAGTGCACCCATGATCGCTGCTCCCCGAAAGTGGGCGTTCCGGTAACACGCTTGCCAGTGATGTTCGATCTCGAGCGGATCCTGTCCCACCAGGTAGCGCTCGAACGTCTCGAGTGCACCGGCCGAGGCTTCGAGAAAGCCCCAGGTGCCTGATTCTCCGAGTCCCGTGATGCCGGCGTCGGTATGGACGCGCACGAACAGGTACCGATCGGCGAAGATCGGCTCGATATCGGTGATCTCCATGTGCCCGCCAGCACGGACGGTATGATAAAGATGGACGCGTCCGACGAGTCGATACGGCTAAACCGGAGCTCGCGCAACGACGGGCATGGCACGGTGGTCGGATGACCCGTTGACCCCGATCGGGATCCTCGTCGGGGCGTTTCTTATCGTAGCGGCGATCGGTACATTCGCCACGGCACCCTGGCAGTATCACGGCAGCACCGCCGTCACGGTGCTCCGGCTCGTCGGCACCGTCGGCATGCTGGCCGTCGGCGTCGGCCTGATCTACGTCGCGTGGGGTGCTCGCTGGCTCGCGGCACGACGTGCAACCGCCGACCGCGTCGAGCCGCAGGCGGGCTCGAGCAACACCAGATAACACCGGACTCACCGCGTTCCGAGCACCGCTGCGAAATAGATGAGCATGGCGACGATCACAATCGCCGCCCCCGAGGCGATGTCGAGATAATAGGAGGCGAAGATACCGCCCAGCACAGCGGCTTCACCGAACACGATTGCGAGCAGCAGCCCACGATTGAAACTTCCGGCGACTTGCATCGCCGCAGCGACCGGAATCACGAGCATTGCCGCAACCAAGATTGCACCCATAATCTGCATGGCGGCGACCACGACCAGTGCAGTCACCACGATCAGGACCATATCGTAAAACCAGACGTTGATCCGGGCCAGTTGGGCCGCTTCCCGGTCAAACGTGATGAAGAGTAGCTGTTTGTGACTGAGCGCAACCATACCGAGCACAACCAGCGTGAGCGCTACCATCAGCTGTACGTTCTCGAACGGAACGAACAGTATGTTCCCGAAGAGGTAGCTGTGCAATTCGCGACCGAACGCGATCCCTTCCCCGTAGGAGATGACTGCAACCCCGATGGCGAACCCGCCAGTCAGGATGATCGCAAGCGGTACGTCCCCGTAGGCGTCGGTTTTTACGGCCAGGTACTGGAGGCCAATCGCAGAGAGGATCGCCGCAGCCAGGGCGAACACCAGCGGGTAGTTCGCCCACTCGATACTGGCGCCAACGACCAGCCCGATCGCCACGCCGGCAAAGGCCGTATGCGCAAGCGCCTCCCCGATCAGCGCCATCTGGCGATTGACGACGTACGCGCCGACAAGCGGGGCGGCAATCCCGACGAGGATCCCAGTAGTGAACCCGTGTTGGAGGAACGTACTGCAAACGAGCCAGCTGCCAATGGCAGTACAGGTGGTGCCCCAGAACGCATCGAAGGCGATCGGGAATGCCCAGTAGATGAACGTGCCTACAATCACCACGGCCAGTAATCCGCCGAGCGTCGCACGGGTTACCGCCGGCCGTTGTTGGAGGATCTCGATGGCCATATCAGTCCGCCGAAACGGTCCGGTCTGGTCGGGCGATGCGAGCGGAGCTGAACGCCCGCTCGAGGGCATCGGTCTCGAGGAATCGACTCGTCTCGCAATGAGCGTAGAGCTCCTCGTTCAGGCAGGCGATCTCGTCGGCATGCTCGGTGATCACGCCTATGTCGTGTTCGATCATGACGATCGTGATGCCCGCATCATTAAGCTCGTCGAGCAAGCCATAGAACGTCTCTTTTGACTCGGCGTCGACGCCGACGGTCGGTTCGTCGAGCGCAAGCAGATCGGCTTCGGAGGCCAGCGCACGGGCGATGAACGTGCGTTGTTGCTGGCCGCCCGAGAGCCGATTGACGTTCCGTTCGGCGAGATCGTCGATGCCGACCTGCTCGAGCGCCTCCTCGACGATCTGCCGGTCACGGTCAGCGAGCCGTCGAACGCCCGCGTGGGCGTACCGACCCATGGTGACGACCTCCCGGACCGACATGGGCATGCGACCGTCCGAGGCCTTGGCATGCTGGGCGACG
Organism: Salinarchaeum sp.; assembly: GCA_007123105.1. Taxonomy (GTDB): domain Archaea; phylum Halobacteriota; class Halobacteria; order Halobacteriales; family SKNY01; genus SKNY01. The sequence goes on from SKNY01000108.1 coordinate 3,589, forward strand.
TACCCGAGTCGGGTCCCCTCGGAAAACCGATCTGCGGGGACGTCGAACAGTCGCACTGCCCCACTGTCGGGACGCTGAAGGCCGAGCATGATCTTCATGAGCGTCGTCTTTCCCGAGCCGTTCGGGCCAATGAGGCCGACGAACCGGCCCTCCTCGACGGTCATCGAGACGTCGCGCAGCACGGGCTGATCGCCGTAGGCAAAGGAAACGTGGTCGACGTCGATTGCGGCGGTCATTGTGGGATGTTAGGCGGCATCGAGAGCCTCCTCAAGGGTTGAGAAGTTGATGTTTCGCATGTGGTCGAGATAGCCCCAGTCCGATTCGATGTCCGGAACCTGTGGGTGCTCGTTCAACTGTGTTTCGACTGGCGAGAGCGGGAGCACCTCCGCGTCGGTCTCTTCGGCGATTGAGTTCGCGAGGTGGCGAGGCTCGCCGATGTCATACAGGACATGTTCGACGCCGTGGTCGGCCATGAACTCCTCGATTCGTTCGATGTCACGGGCGGACGCCTCGCCATCCGGTGACGTCCCGATCGGCGAATCGATCGTCAGGCCGTAGCGTCGATGCCACCACTGAAAGGAATCGTGGGTACCGACCACGAGGTGGTCGCGAGACGCCCGCTCGACGATCGCTTCGAATTCCTCGTGGAGCGCTTCGAGCTCATCGTTGAACGCAGTGGCGTTCTCCTGGTAGTCGTCGGCACGATCGGGATCGATTTCGGACAGCCTCGCCGCGATGTTATCTACCCCGGTTTGGGCCTCAACGGGATCCATCCACCAGTGCTCGTCGTTGTCTTCGGCGGGGCTGTCAAAGAACTCGATACCGGCGGACGCATCGATCACGTGGACGTCATCGTTGGTTTCGAGTTCGGCGGCCGCATCGTCCTGCCAGCTGGCGAAATCCCGCATGTAGACGAATCCGTCGGCGTCTTCGATGTCTCGAACTATCCCCGGTCCGGGATCGAAATCGTGTCCGTGCTGGGCGGTCGGGACGAGATCGACGACCGTCATGTGGTCGCCTGCTACTTGGCGGGCAAAATCCCAGAGAGCGGGCATGCCCGCAGCAATGTAGATGCCGTCGCTGCCGCCGATCGCGTGGCTGCTCGAATCATCCCCCAGACAGCCCGCCAGGCCAAACGCGACCAAACCGCCAGTGCCCCCGAGTACCGTCCGACGCGTGGGGCAGATAACATACCGCTTCCGAGTCATTGTTCGAAATTTGATGCGTCTAAACTTAATGTTTGTCCTTCTTTATCTCCGGGTGATGAGGCTGTCTTATGGAGTGGGTGTGAAGGTGGTCTCTTTGGTGCTGTATTCACCGATCGGCCCACGACACAATCTCCTGGGACCCGGGCCATGTGGAACGTTTGGATTGGGATTAATAACTAACTGGGGGCCGATACATAAGTAGTTAGTAAGATGTGGGTACTATTTCACAGCTCGATTCATAACTGAAGACGACCAATTCTATCGTGATGGTCGCCGGGGTCACCGGGGACGAGACACTCGAATGTTCGGTTCCCGACATGGACTGTCCGTCGTGTGCCGGCAAGGTCGGACGGGCCCTCGAACGGGTCACCGGCGTCTACGTGTACGACGCCAACCCGACGGCCGGCACGGTGAGCGTCGGCTACGATTCGGAAGAATGTTCACCGAGTGACATTACCGACGCGATCGAGCGTGCCGGGTATCCGGTCGAACCGCGGTCGACGGCGACCCCAGGTACCACCGATTCGGTACCGCGGGCGGTGTTTCTAAGCCGACGGGGTCAAAAGACCTGGCTGAGCGGGGCACTTGCACTGTTCGGATTGCTGGTGTTGTTCGTGGTCCCGACTGCGGACGTACTCGTCGCTGTCGTCCTCGACCGCGGGCTCTCCCTGTCGGACCTTCTGTTCCTCGCGGCTGTGGTGGCTGCAGGCGAGACGATTCTGCGGAATGGTTATCGGTCGTTCCGGCACCTGAGCCTCGATATTGATCTCCTGATTTCGATCGCCATTATCGGTGCGTTGGCCGCTAGCTTTGGTTTCGGCGCCGGGTTGTACCTGGAAGCGGCGTTGCTTGCTTTCCTGTTTAGCGTAGCCGAGCTTCTCGAACGGTACTCGATCGACAAGGCACGTCGGTCGTTGCGCTCGCTCATGGAACTTGCCCCCGCGCGGGCGACGATCCGCCGGGACGGCGAGGAGGTGACCGTCCCGGTTGGATCGGTTGCTGTCGGCGAGACGATCCTCGTGCGCCCGGGCGAGAAGATTCCGGTCGACGGCGTCGTCACCGACGGCGAAAGTGCCGTCAATCAGGCGCCGATCACCGGCGAGTCGGTCCCGGTCGATAAAGTTCCCGGCGACGAGGTTTACGGCGGGACCATCAACGAGTCTGGCTACCTCGAACTCGAGGCCACCGCGATCGCCGAGGACTCGACGCTCTCGCGGATCATCTCGTTGGTCGAGGACGCCCAGGCCACGCGGACCGAACGCGAACAGTTCGTCAATCGGTTCGCACGGTATTACACACCGATCGTCGTCGGGCTCGCCATCATAACCGCGACTGTCCCGCCGATGCTGCTTGCCGAACCACTGACGGTGTCGATTGCGGCGGGCGTCTCGCATACGTTTCCCGCCGCCTGGGACGTCTGGTTCCTCTACGGGCTGACCGTCCTCGTTCTCGCGTGTCCGTGCGCGTTCGTGATCGCCACGCCGGTCTCGGTCGTCTCCGGGATCACGAGTGCTGCCGCCAATGGCGTCTTGATCAAAGGCGGCGTCCACCTCGAGTCGATGGGTGAGGTCCGGGCCGTCGCGCTCGATAAGACCGGTACGCTCACGCGGGGCGAGCTCACCGTGACTGACGTCATTCCACTAAACGGCCATACCGAAGCGGATGTCCTCCGGTGTGCCCGTGGTCTCGAGGCTCGCTCGGAGCATCCGATCGGGGAGGCGATCGTCGAACACGCCGTCGAACGCGAGGTCGAACGCCCTAAGGTGTCGGCCTTCGAGAGTGTCGCCGGCAAGGGTGTCGAGGCTGCAGTCCACGGGACGACCCATTATGCGGGCAAGCCAACGTTTTTCGCGGAACTCGGCTTCGATCTCAATCACGTCCACGCGGCGACTGATGGCGGTGTTGTCACCACCAAAAGCCGGTCACTGTGCGAACGCAACGATTGTCTCGATTTGCTCGACGAGACGATCCCCGCGTTGCAGTCGGCAGGCAAGACGGTCGTGCTGATCGGTACGGAAGACGAACTCGAGGGCATCATCGCGGTTGCCGACGACGTTCGGCCGGAAGCCCGCCGGACGGTCGAGCGCCTCCACGAGTTCGGCGTCGAGCACGTTGTCATGCTCACTGGCGATAACGACCGGACCGCCCGGGCCATTGCCCGGGAGGTCGGCGTCGACGACTACCGGGCAGAGCTCCTCCCGGCAGAGAAGGTCGCCGCGATAGACGACCTGCTGGCGGCTCACGGTGCCGTCGCCATGGTGGGCGATGGGGTCAACGATGCCCCCGCACTGGCGTCGGCGACCGTCGGGATTGCCATGGGCGCCGCGGGCACCGATTCCGCCCTCGAGACGGCCGACGTCGCACTAATGGGTGATGATCTCGGGCGGCTCCCATATTTGATCGCACTCTCCCAGCGGGGCAATCGGGTCATCAGGCAGAACATCTGGTCGAGCCTCGGCGCGAAGGGCATCCTCGCCGCCGGCGTTCCCTTCGGGCTCGTCCCTGTCTGGGCCGCGGTCCTCGTCGGCGACGCTGGCATGACCATCGCAGTCACTGGCAATGCCATGCGGCTATCGCGGGTGACGCCGGACGAGTAGACGCCCAAATTGGGAAGGGCTTAATGGACGGCCGTGGGCCTCATCCGCATGGACGAAACCACCGCAGACGTCGTCGTGATTGGCGGCGGAATGGCGGGCTTGACTGCGAGCATTTTTACGGCCAGACACGACCTCGAGACGCTAGTCTTTGACACCGGCGAGTCGATTCTTCGTCGGAACGCCCACCTCGAGAACTTCCCGGGCTTTCCAGCAGGGGTGAACGCGCGGCACCTCCTCGACCTCGTCGGCGAACAGGCCGACGACGCCGGCGTGACTCGTGAACCCGTCGCGGTGACATCGGTGTCGGTCGTCGACGGAACGTTTGCAGTCGAGACGGCCGACGACGACGTCGTCCTCGCCAGCTATGTGATCGCGGCGACCAAGAACGAAGTCGGCTACCTGGAGGACGTAGAGGGCGTCGGCATCATCGATCGCGGCGATGCCTTCGTCGATGTCGACGAACGCGGCCGTAGCGGTGTTGACGGACTCTACGTCGCTGGTCGGCTCGCCGAGATCCCCCACCAGGCCGTCGTCTCGGCTGGACACGGGGCAATGGTCGCTGTTACCCTGCTCGAAGATGACGACCGCCCGTTCTATCACGACTGGGTGACCCCATCTGGATACTTCACCGATCGCGGTCGAGACCTGCCGCCGGGCTGTGAGGAGATCGATCCAGACGAAAGCCGCCGCCGTGAGGAACGCTCGCTCGAGATAATGCGTGAACGGTTCGACGAGCTTCATCCCGACGAGCAGGAAACCCACCCAAGCCTCGTCGAGTAGGAAGGATCAGCGGCGCGGCCCGACGGTCGCCGGATCTAGTGGCGAGCAGTCAACACGCCACTCGTGAAGGGGAGAATCCGCATTCGGCCGGAAATCGCGCGCCGTCGCGTCGGTAACGCCCGGATCGGTGACGGTTGCGTGCCGGTCGAAGCCAGCTGCCTGCCAATCGTCAAACGACAGCCCGTCACCGACCGTGGGTGCCTCGCCGTCGGTTCGCCACCACACGTTGAGGTCGCTGATAATGCCCGGTGGACCCGAACCGTCGATGGCGTCTGCCACCGACCAGCCATAGCCGTCGGTGACCACCGGGGCACCGTCGGTCAGAAAGACGTTCCGTTCACAGGTGAATGCGACATGGTTTTCTGCCCGGCTGAGTCGGACGATTCCAGTCCCGCCGAAGGCGAAGACGTTGTGGCGGACGATGTTTTCTCGCCCGAAGTGCTGGCCGAACGGTTCGTTGTCGACATCATAGACGAGGTTTCCTTCCACGAGGATGTGGCTCGAGCCTTCGTCTGGATAGATCCCCCAGGCACCGTACTCCCGGGCCCGAACGTCGTGAATGCGATTGCCCGTGATCGTCGTTCCGGGTTGGACCCCAAGCGTGTACACCCCGCCCATGTCGGATAGCAATCGTTTGCCGAGATCGTGAATGTGATTGCGCTCGATCGTGTTCTCCCAGGCGACCGAATCGGCATAGCCCCAGTTCCACCCGCAGGAGACGCCAGTGTAGTAAAAGTCGTGAATGTGGTTGTATGCGATCCGCACCCGGCTGACGTCCATGGCCAGAATGCCAGCACCGAGGTGAAACACGCGGCCGCCGTGATGGAGGTGGTTGTCGAGGATCTGGATCCGTTCGGTCCGGGCGTCGGCGGCATGTGGATCGTTTGCGTAGCTCCCTAGTTTGATTGCACCCGCACCGAGGTCGGCAAACTCACACCCCTGGATGGAGATGCCGCGACAGCCCTCGCGGAGGGCAAGCCCGTATTCTCCGACGGTGGAGATCGTACAGTCTTCGATAGTGAGATCTTTGACCCCTCGCAACCGGACGGCTGCCGTCGTCGGTGCGGCCGATTGACCGGTGATCCAGTCAGGCCGCTGCCAGTGGGCCCAGTCCGTTTCGGCTATGGTCAGTCCACTGAGGGTGAGGTTCGTCACCGGTCGATCGATCGGATCACCGACGATTCGGACCAACTCTCGGACGTGGGGGGCGGTAATCGTCACCGCATCAAGTGTTTCGTCGGGATACGGGACATAATAACACTCGGCTGTCTCACGGTCGAGGTAGAACTCGCCGGGCTCCGTCAGCGCCTCTCTGACGTTCTCGACATAGTAGATCCGTCCCGGCCACTCCTTGGTGTCGTACGGACGGAAGGCGAGGGTCACGTCGGTCACCTGCCCGTCTGCGTCGACTGTCACGTCCTCGATGGGTGCGCGTTCGTCGTACCATTTCGCCATCGTCACGACGTCGACGGACTCGAGGTCGTGCCATGTGGGATCGATCGATCCTGGTTCCGGCCGGAACCGTCGAGCGCCATCCTCGTCGGGCGCCGATTCGAAGGCATAGAAGCGTCCTGCATTCTCCCGGACGATTTCGTCGTCGTCGAAGACCGCGTCGACGGCCTTAGGAAGCCGCGGTGGATGCCGACGTTCGCCGTCGACGAACAGCGTTCGAAACGTACGATCGGATTCAACTGATGTTCGCCAACAGTCAACACCGTTGATCGTCGTTTCCTCCCAGTCGGTCAACACCGTCGCCCCGGTGATAACGGGTTGTTCGTCCGGGTACGCCGCGATCCGCAGGGGCACATCGCGTGGTCGAAGCTGAAGCGGCTCGGATCGACGATGAATGCCCCCGCGAAGCCAGATCGTTGCAGGCTCACCGTCGATCGCCTGCATCGCCTCCTCGACGGTCGCGACGGGTGCCTCCGCCGTGGCGTCGTTCGCATCGTCACCGTTCGGCGCGACGAAGGCGTCACCGGCGGATGGCTCGTTATCCCACTGCATGTCCCCGGCGTGACGGGGGATGTTATTGAAGCTGCCCACTTTCCATGTCATAGTCCGTGGCTCTCCGGATGGCCGCGCAGTTGGGTGGTAATCGTCTCCTTGACCAGCGCCGGTCGCGGGACGTGCTCTAACGCCAGGTCGTCGGTGTGGGTCCCAGCCGTGTAGACGTAGATGGTCCCAAACGCCAACATTCGCTCGAAGATCGACTGGGTATACGCGGTGTTCTGTACCCGTCCCAGCGGCACCTGCGTGACGTCCCGAGAGATTAGCCCGATCTTGACGTAAATGGCGTCATCGGTCACGACGTACAGCAATCTGACCCACTGGAGGTACGCGTACAACCCAAACGCGATGCCCGCCAATGCAACGATCGCGGGCAGATAACCGATCACAACCGGCCATCCCTGCTCGCGGAGAAATCCTCGAGCGAGACCCGTCAGCACGATGCCGACGGCGATCAACCCGATGCTCACCAGTGCCGCAGGCAGTAAGGTGATGCGGGCAGGCCGACCGGCCCACTGGATCGTCTCCTCACCCCCGAGATGGAGCCAATCTGCGTCTTCGAGCCGTTCGCCGAACAGCGGCCTCACACGCCATCCGTGGCGGGGCGGGAGGTTTGTTAAGCCCTTCCTACTCTGTTGCCCAGTCACTTGCCCGCTCGACGGCTGCCCGCCACCGGTCGTAGTTGCGGTTGACCCGATCTTGATCGGCCTCGGGTGAAAACGACCGATCGATTGCCACGTGGGCCGACAGCTCGTCGGTATCTGCCCAGTAACCGACGGCCAATCCAGCGGCATAGGCAGCGCCGACACCCGTAGTCTCCTCGACGACCGGCCGGTCGATCGGCACACCGAGCACGTCAGCCTGGAGCTGACAAAGCAGGTCGTTCTGGACTGCGCCACCGTCGACGGACAGTCTGCGGACGTCTACGTTGGCGTCGGCGGTCATCGCTTCGATTACGTCTCTGGTCAGATACGCGATCGACTCGAGGGCCGCACGGACGATATGCCCCCGACTGGTACCACGGGTCATCCCGACGATGGTACCGCGGGCCCGTTGGTCCCAGTGGGGTGCGCCGAGCCCGGTAAACGCCGGCACGAAGACGACGCCGTCGGTGCCATCGACTTCGGAGGCGACCGCTTCGCTTTCTGCCGGTTCCTCGAGTAATCCCACGTCGACGAGCCATTCGACCGCCGCGCCTGTGACGAAGATCGACCCCTCGAGCGCGTACCGTACCGGTTCGCCGGCCTGCTGGTAAGCAATCGTAGTCAGCAGGCCGTGATCGGATGGTACCGCTTCGGTCCCCGTGTGCATCAGCACGAACGACCCGGTCCCGTAGGTGTTCTTGGCCTCGCCGGCCGTAAAGCAGGTCTGGCCGACGAGCGCTGCCTGCTGGTCGCCGAGCACACCCGTCACCGGCACTTCGGCGCCGAGCGGACCTGCCGGATCCGTTTTTCCGTATGCGGTCGGGTCCATGGAGGCGTGGACGCTCGGCAAGATCGTTCGGGGGATGTCGAACTCGGCGAGCAGCTCGTCGTCCCAGCGACACGCCTCGATGTCGAACAGCATCGTCCGGGATGCGTTGGTGACGTCCGTCGCATGCACCCCGGTGAGCCGAGCGAGTAACCAACTATCGATCGTCCCCGCCTTGAGGTCGCCGCGTTCGGCCCGACGGCGACGGGTGGGACCGCCGGCGTCGAGCAGCCATTCGAGTTTACTCGCCGAAAAGTACGCATCGGGCTCGAGCCCCGTCCGTGCCCGAATCCGATCGGCCTGATCGGCCAGTTCGTCGATCCGATCGCTGGTCCGACGATCCTGCCAGACGATCGCACGCTCCACCGGGGCGCCGGTGTCGGCATCCCAGAGCACGGTCGTCTCCCGCTGGTTGGTGATGCCAATCGCGGCTAGTTCTATCGTCTCGATCCGTGCCCGCTCGAGGACCTCGTCGATCACGGCCGTGACGGCGGTCCAGATCTCCATCGGATCGTGTTCGACCCAGCCCGGACGCGGATAGTGTTGTTCGTGCGTCTGATACGCTGTCGCGAGGATGCGGCCGTCCTGATCGACGACGAGCGCCCGCGTCCCGGTGGTGCCCTGATCGATCGCACACACGTACTCCGTCATTTGAGTCGCTCCCGTCGCCTCACTGCTGCGGAATGTAGTGAGCGTACCAAAAAACGTTCCCCCTGGGCCGATACCATCAAGGGGCGGGCGATCATCGATCCGCTCCATGCCGGTGCATACGGACGTGCTCGTGATCGGCGGCGGCTCTACCGGTTGTGGGCTCGCCCGGGATCTGGCCCGACGCGGTGTTGACGTGGTGTTGCTCGAACGCGGCCACCTCACCCAGGGCACCACCGGTCGGATGCACGGCCTCTTACATAGCGGTGCCCGGTACGCAGATACCGATCCCGAAAGTGCCCGCGCGTGCATCGCCGAGAATCGGATCCTCAAGCGGATCGCCGCCCATTGCATCGAACCGACGGGTGGCCTGTTCGTCTCGTTGCCCGACGACGACCCATCGTATGTCGAGGAGAAGCGTGACGCCTGTGCAGCGTGTGGCATACCGACCACCGTCCTCACAGGCGCGGAGGCTCGCGAGCGGGCACCGTACTTGACCCCGGCCGCCGAGGCCGCCATTGCGGTTCCGGACGCCGCCATCGACCCGTTTCGACTCTGTGTGGCAAATGCACTCGACGCGATCGACCACGGCGCCCGCATCGAGCCTCACACCGAGGTGGTGAGCATCCGCCGTGAGGGCGGCGCGGTGACGGGTGTGGCCGCCCGTCAGGCCCGTGGACCGGGTGACCGTGGGCGAGCGCCGACGTACTCACAGGGGCCGGTCCGTGGTGACCTCGTCCAGTACCGAGCCGATATCGTCGTCAATGCTACGGGTGCGTGGGCGGGGCAGCTGGCGGCAATGGCCGGCCTGGAGCTCAACGTTCGGCCTTCAAAGGGTGCAATGACGGTGATGAACGTCAGACAGGTCGACACGGTCGTGAACCGATGCCGACCGAAGGGCGACGCCGACATCATCGTTCCCCACGAGACGACGGCAATTCTTGGGACGACCGATGAGGAAGTGATGGACCCGGACGCCTTCGACGAGCAGCCAGCAGCGGTCGATCGATTGATCGACGAACTTGCTGCCCTCGTCCCAATCCTTGCCCAAGCCCGGTCGATCCGATCGTTCTGGGGAGTTAGACCGCTGTATGAGCCACCCGCTCGCAGGACGACGGATCCGACCGACATTTCGCGGGCGGCCCACCTCATCGACCACGGGCATCGGGACGGACTCGATGGATTCCTTTCGATCGTTGGCGGAAAGTTTACGACGTACCGGCAGATGGCCGAAGAGACGGCCGATCTCGTCTGCGAACAGCTCAGTGTCGATGCCACCTGCGATACGGCCGAAGCCGCCCTGCCGGGCAGCGAGGATCCGGAACGACTCGACGACGGGATGGATCGGTTCGGGCTGCGATCGCCGGTGGCCCGTCGGAGCCAGCAGCGGTTGGGCGATCGGACCCAGGCGGTACTCGACGGTAAGGCCGTGAATCCGGCGGTCTGTACGTGCGAGGGGGTGACCCGGGCAGAAGTCCGCGATGCGATTGCGTCGTGTGGTGCCGATCTGAACGCCGTCCGCATTCGAACCCGGGCGACGATGGGGACCTGTCAGGGTGCATTCTGTGCGTTCGCGGTGGGGAACGACCTCCATCCAGCCCACGACGAAACGACCGCCACGGCAGCCCTCGACGAGCTGCTCGACGAGCGCTGGAAGGGCGAACGTCACGCGTTGTGGGGCCAGCATCTCGCCCAGGCGATGCTCGGGTACGCGATCCGCGGTGCGACGTACGATTGGTATGGCGACGACGAACCGGACTGGACGGCGTTTGCCGGAGGAGCAACCGATGGCGATTGAGGATGACGTCCTCGTGATCGGCGGTGGCCTCGCCGGGATGACGGCGGCGCTTGCAGCCGCAGCCGCGGGCTCGTCGGTTCGGGTGGTCTCGAAGGCCGAGAGTTCGCTTGGCCACGCGTCCGGCCTGCTGGACGTGCTGGGTCGGATCGACGGGGAGCTGGTGAGCGATCCGTACCGGGCGATTGCTCGTGTCGACACGGACCATCCCTATGCGATGCTCGGGACCGACCGCGTCCGTCAGGCGATGGACTGGTTCGATGGCATCCTGGGTGACGCCTACACCGGAGATTCGCATACGAACGCGCTGGTCCCGACAATTGCGGGGACTGTAACCCCGACTGCGAGGTACCCACGAACGATGGCGGCTGGCCTGGCAAGCGATGATCGGTCGACGTTGCTGGTCGACATCGATCGGATGCCGGCCGTCGATGCACCACTGGCGGCCGCACGACTCGAGGCAGCCGGGGTGCCGTTTTCGGTCCGCGGGGCCTCGATCACCATGCCCGGGCTTGCGACCGACATCACGCGCAGTCACTTCGCCCGGTTGGTCGATCGCAACGAGACGATTGCAGACGAACCCATACGGGATCAGCTGGCGGCGGCGATCGCATCCGTCCACGACGGCGAAGCGCGGATCGGATTCCCGGCAGTCCTCGGTCTCGAGCAACCCGCGGTGGTGATCGATTACCTGTCGGCCGCCCTCGACGCTGACGTCTTCGAGCTGCCGACCGATCCGCCCAGTGTCCCCGGCGAGCGCCTCACCCGATTGCTCGAGGCCGCGCTCGACGACGCTGGCGTCCGGATGACTGCGGGCGTGCCGATCGTCGACGTCAACGCGGCCGATGGTCGGGTCCGCGATGTCCGGGGCACACACGCTAACACATCGGTGCCCTACCGTGCCGACCAGTACATTCTCGCGACGGGTGGGCTCGTCGGGGGTGGCGTCGTCGCCGACCGATCTACGGTCCATGAGCCACTGTTCGGCTGTCACGTCTCTCAGCCGGCCGACCGGGCCGACTGGTACGCCGACACGCCGGCCGGCCCGCATGCCTTTCCTCGGTTCGGCGTCCACACCGATCACGAGATGCGGCCGCTCGAGGCGGACGGGATGCCGACGTTCGTGAACCTTCGGGCAGCCGGGGCCGTCATCGGCGGAGCCGACTTTCCCGCCCAGCACGCCGGCAGCGGCATCTCGATCGCAACGGGCTGGCATGCCGGTCGGCGAGCCGCGGAGGCGATCGATCGATGACCGATCCGCGCGAGCAGCCGCCGGGCAACCGAGATCTCCGGCCGGGTACGGATCCGTGTTACAAATGCGGGACCTGCGACGCCAGCTGTCCGGTGGCCGACGTTGACGAGGACTTTCCCGGACCGAAGTTCCAGGGTCCCGAACAGTGGCGGCTCACACGCGGTTCGGATCGGGACGTCGATCCGTCGATCATGGCCTGTTCGAACTGCATGCGCTGTGATGGAGCATGCCCGGCGTCGGTACCGCTCTCGCAACTTCACAACACGGCCCGCGGCCAGTACGTCACCAACCAGCAGTCGGCGTTCAGCCGGCCCGCGATCCGTAATCGACTGCTGGCGAACTACCGCCGCGGAGCGGCACTCGCGGCCCGATTTCCACGGCTTGCAAACGCGGTCGCGAATAACCGGCTTCTTCGGTGGGCGATGGACCGCGGATTGGGCATTACGGCAGACCGGGAGCTGCCGACGTTCGCGACCCAGACGTTTCGGTCGTGGTGGGAAGACCGCGGCGGCGCCGACGCCAGCCGTGAACGCGCCGCACGCAACTGCGAGGACGATCCGCCCGTCGTGGCGTACTTTCACGGCTGCTATACGAACTACCACACCGTCGAGGTCGGCAAAGCCCTCGTCGGTCTCTACGAATCGTTTGGCTACGCGGTCACCGTCCCACCACAGGCCTGCTCGGGAACCCCGATGTTCGCGAACGGCCGGCTCGATGACGCCAAGCGGGAACACGAGCGTACGCTCGCGGGCTTTCGCGACGCCATTGCCGACGGCGCACCGATTCTCACCTCGTGTACGTCGTGTTCGATGGCACTCCGCCAGGAACATCCCGAACTGTTCGATCTCGCCGGCATCGACGAGTTGGCTGGGAACACCTGGGACGCCCTTGAGTATCTCCGCGTTCACGAGGATCTCGCCGACCGGCTCGCGGCGGCAACGCCGGAAGAATCATCTACCTACGTCTATCACGCGCCCTGTCATGCACGCAATCAGGGGCTGGCCCGACAAGCCCGCGAGTTGCTTGCGGACGTCTCCGGGGTGACCGTGACCGACGTCGGCGACTCGTGTTCGGGCATCTCTGGCACGTACGGCTGGAAAGCCGAACACTACGGGCATTCCATGGCCATCGGCGAGCCGATGTTCGAGCACATGGAGACCGCCCCGGGCGACACGGGGCTGACCGAGTGTCCGACCTGTGCGATGCAGATGGAACACGGCACCGGCTACGAGGTCGAGCACCCGATCGTGGTCGTGGCCGACGTGCTCGGCTGTGGGCTCGCCGACGGGGCCTACGAGATCACCGAGCGAAGTGGTTGACGAGGTCCGGACAGCGCTGGACGAAGCGTTCTCTATTGGAGGCTGTAACGAAACGCAATCCATAATGCCCTCACACGGTGCTAAAGCGGACTTCATGATCCTCGGACGCATTGTATGTCCTCGAATCCTTATGGCCGGGAGTATAGGTCGCCTGCCGTCCCAACGTGTAATGAAACTCACTTCCATCCAGGAAGTCCTCAAACAATCGTTCGTGGTGGTCCCACCTTTCACGGTCAATCGATCAAAGAAGCCTGACGTGAGGCGCTCCTTGCGTGGATCGAACGCAGGCAGCAGGCAGATTCGCCCGATCCAGCGGTTCCTCTCCTCGATGCGCTCGAAACGGATTCGCTTCCAGCGTCGGCGGAAACGGAGGCTCGTGAAGGGGGTATGGGTGAGGAATGGCACGGCAGCGATGCGTTGTTCGCGCTCGCCGATGATCCGTCTTCGACGCCATGATCGTCCATGGGCGAGCAAGTTGAGACACCAATCGGGGTAATCACCGCCGAGCATTGCCGCCCCGGCACCATTCGACACCAAGTCGTTGTTGGTCCAACATTTCGCTACGCACTGTTCAATCCTCGCGATTGGATGCATTCGGTTTCACGTGCGTCAATGGCGTTCGTTCACGACGGCGACCTCCCGTAATCGTCGCCTCGCCGGTAACGATCACATCGTCGACGTGGCCGCCACACGGCTGAAAAAGCAGGCATCGATGCGGAACGCAGCCGTATTCCTCATGACTCACGATGAGAGCATGCGTTACCAATTCGAATCTGTCTCGACGGATCTTTTTGGAGACACAAAAGGGATGGTTGTCAAGTGGACGGACTTGGGGGCGTCATTCACCGATCTCATTAACTGAAACCGGGGGGCTAGAGGAGTAGTCGGAAGAGGTGGTGTGGAGGTACACCCACATGGCGAAGCCAACAGCGCGAGACGAATCAAGAGATCGTGCCAGGCACGTCCGCAGCCCTTCCCTCGAGTTCATGACGCCATGTCATCGGATCCTCGCATTCGGTCAATCGTCGACGCTCACATGACCCATGGTTTTGCTTCCAGCCATCCCGCATCCCGCACGCTGACCATGACGTCCTCACGGTCGCCCGGAGATTACATGGTAGTCGATTGCCCACCTCGTCATGTGAATGCATTCCAAGCTAACTGATCCCCGAATCGACGAGGACATCGTGCGAGATTTCGAGGAAGACGGGTTCGTCGTGCTCCGTAACGTACTTTCTGACGAGCAAGTCAACCGCCTGCTCGATGTCGGCGACCGATTGATCGCATCGGATGATCAGGCAAACCGACAAACGGCAGACAACGGACGGTACGACGGGTTTCGCAACTGCCTGGAGCTGGACGATTCGTATGTTGATCTGCTGGCGCACCCGAAAACGTTCCCGTATGTCGTCCGGCTCATGGGACCGATGATCCAGCTTCTGACCTCGCATCTGATCCACAAACAGCCCAATCCGAACGGTGTGATCACGGACCGGTCGCCCGGCTGGCATCGCGACTTTGGACAGGCACAGAAGAGTCTCGGCGACCCCGCGGTCCCTCGACTAGACATCAAGTGTGCGTACTACCTCACTGACCTCCAATCGCCCAGCGATGGTGGGACGCTGTTCGTCCCCGGCTCGCACCGGCTGCGCGAACCATTAGCTATTCCACCGAATGGCGATCCCGAGGGTGCCGTACAGCCGACGCTCTCGGCTGGCGATTGCGTGCTGTTCGAGAACCGCACCTGGCACGCCGGTGGCGCCAACGTCGGGAGCCGGACGCGCAAGGCAGTCATGTTCGGATACAGCTATGTTTGGGTCAAGCCCACCGATTTCGACACGCAACCGTTGGAGACCGAACAGCGTGTCGCAGAGCACTACGGCGACATCGGTCGCCAACTGATTGGCGCCCTCCCCGAACCCGAAGCCTTTGATTTCATGTATGATAGTGAACCCATCCGCAACTGGGCAGACACCCACAACATTCCGGACGATTACCACGCGAAATTCTGACGAAATGGACGCTTTCGCCTACGAGATGGGAAACGTTGTCATCCTCGCTGACGGGTTGCTCAGCTTCGGACCTCGGCTCCCCGAATCCACTGGTGGTATTGTACAACGACTCCACTATCTACTCCACGCTGTGGGCGCTCTCGATGAGTTCTTACAGCCCCTCGAGGCAGCGACTTGAAAACCGTTCACTTCTGATGTGGCCAGCCGATCAGTCCTCGCCTACCGTTCGATTGCGGCTGGTTGAGCGGTAATCTCGCGGATTGTCTCGACGGGCACCTTCGGCTCGCGATCGAACGTCGCGAGTCCGTTGACTTCCGATTCGATGTCGTAGAGCTGGGTGTAACAGGCCATCCCGATTGCCGGGTTCTTGAGGAGCGCCTCGAAGAGGCCGCGATACCGCTCGATGAAGGCCTCCTCGCTCTCCGGACGGTCGCCATACCCCCACCCCTCGTCGTCATTGGGATTCCACCAGATACCACCAAATTCGGAGACGTTCGTAAGCGGCGGCCCCGGATCGTCGTCCCAGTGGTCATACGGCGGCTCGATCGGCTCACGATCGGCGAGGACCGCATACCGGGTACGAAACGTCTCGACGTCCTGGGTGTAATCGTGGATATCGAGTATGTCGGTTTCGACGTGGCGATATCCGCTGGTGTCGATGACCGGTCGAGTCGGGTCGACTGCCTTGGTGGTTCGATACACCGACCGCTGGATATCCGGGTGGCGACCTGCCGGTGACTCGTTAAACGGCGTCCAGCCAACGATTGACGGGTGGTTGACGTCTCGACCGATGATGGCGAGCCATTCGTCGAGCACGCGGCCGAGCATGGCGGGATCGGACTGATCGAGTTTCCAGTCACCGAACTCACCCCAAACCAGAAAGCCGAGCCGATCTGCGTGATACAGATATCGCGGGTCGAACACCTTCTGGTGGAGCCGGGCGCCGTCGAACCCGAAGTCCATTGCAAGCTCGATGTCCCGGACGAACGCCTCGTCGGTCGGCGCGGTGTACAGCCCCTCGGGATGGTAGCCCTGATCGAGTACGAGCCGCTGGAAGCGCGGCTCTCCGTTGATCGAAACGATGCCATCGTCCACGCCGATCGATCGGATACCCGTGTACGTCTCGAACTCGTCGACGATCGCATCGCCAGCGTGTAGCCGGATCGTCACGTCATAGAGTGCTGGATCGGCGGGCGACCAGGGATGGACGGCGGCGAGTTCGACGGTCCAGTCGGCACGGCCACCGATCACGGGTACCGTCCGGGTACCGACGCGCTCGCCCTCGAAGGCGACACGCACTTCGAGGGCGTCGATCGGCTCGCCGATGAGTTCGACGGACCCGTGGATCGCCCCCGCGGCGAGATCCGGTTGCATCCGGAGTCGATCGACGAAGGTGGCCCCGAGCGGCTCGAGCCAGACGGACTGCCAGATGCCGGTGATGCGTTGGTAGTGGACGCCCTCGGTCGCATACGTGGTGCTCTGTTTACCAGCCGGTTGCTCGCCCGAGCGCACCTCGTCGTGGGCACAGACGGTGATCACGTTGGTTCCCGGTTCGGCGACATCGGCAATATCGAACGCGAACGGGCTGTATCCCCCACGATGCGTACCGACGGATGTCCCGTTGACCCACACCTCGGTCTCGTAATCGACGGCACCGAAGTGTAACAACAAGTGATCGGAGAGCCAGTCCGCAGGGACGTCGACCTCGCGGCGGTACCAGACGGCCGGCATAAAATCCTCATCGCCGATCCCTGACGCGTCGCTTTCGGGGGGAAACGGGACCGTAATCGTCTCGTCGAGGTGATCGGCGTCGGGGAGACCTCGTTCGCGCCCGCTTTTTCCCGGATCGCGTTCGAACGCCCACTCGCCGTTCAGGGATCGCCAGCGGTCCCGGCGTCGTTGCGGTCGGGGGTGTTCTGGTCGGGGGATCTCGCCTGTCATGTCCGGATTTCTCGCAGGCCCGAACAAAAGTGATGGCTAATCCATCGCCACGTAGGTGCGGGTCCGCTCGACGCCCTCAATCGCCTGAATTCCATCCGCTGCAATCTCCTTGACGTTCGCCGGGGCCTCGACGTCGACTTTCGCGATGATGTCGACGTCTCCTGCCACAATGTGGGCGTCGATCACCCCGTCGATCGCCGCGATGTCCCGGAGTAATCGATCTGCCTCACCCGTGTTGGCCTTAACCATAATGTATGCGGTAACCATCTCAGTTGCCTCCAATGATTGGTCGTACCTCCGGGCCGACGATCAACTGCCGTACATCATCGAGGACGTCGAAGTCGACCAGTACGA
The DNA here is from genome assembly GCA_007123105.1 of Salinarchaeum sp. Taxonomy (GTDB): domain Archaea; phylum Halobacteriota; class Halobacteria; order Halobacteriales; family SKNY01; genus SKNY01. Next base: position 20,972 of record SKNY01000108.1, read on the forward strand.
CGATCCGGTCTGCCGTCTCGATCGTTTCGTCGTCCCCCGGAATCCGCAGGGTACCTGCTGCCTTCCCATAGGCGAGAATCGTCGCGTCGGCCGGCAGCTGGAGTTCGTCCATCGTATAACCCCGCATCGGTGACTGATCGGTGACCGTGAGCTCGACCACCTGTAAGTTTCGGGCGACATCCGCGATTGCGCGAATGTTCCCGCCGAGGATCGCGTTCTTCGCCCCGATGGCACCCAACCGTTCGGGATAGATGATCTCGTCGACCTCACTGGCGTAGCGTCGGTATATGTCCTCGCGGTAATCTTCGTCGATCCTGAGGACCGTCCGGCAG
>SKNY01000026.1 GCA_007123105.1 Salinarchaeum sp.
CGTTAGACCAGCCCAGAGAACCCCGACGACCGCGAGTTCGCGTCCGTTGTGAACCGGCATCCACCGGAAATAGACATAGATGTATACGGCGAGCAGTATCAACAGGGTTGCCGTGCTGATCACGTGGGCGGCATACTCACCGGCGCTGGGCGTGATGAGAGTTTCGCGGAACCCGGCGTTGAGGATGGCGATAACAACCATGCCGACCCAGGCTCCGACTGCGTACAGTAGCAGGCCGATCCGGACAATGCGGCTCCGGCGGTCTCCAGAAGAGCTATCAAGAATTTCAGTGATTCTCGATATTTCTAGTCCCGGTTAGACACACGATTGCCTAGGAGGTAATTGTAGACGGTGTTACTCACTCGGTTAAAATTCTGCTACGGTGACTCCGTGATGGTTTGGGGTACCTCCCCATGATTAGCAGAGGAATCTGTGATGTAGTTTATCGACGAGTAATCCATACGCACCTTCCCCGGCTCAAGATCAACGTGACATTGAGGTAAAATTACACAAACGGCCGAAGACTAAGCCCCTGAATGGTAGGACCGAGTAGCCGGATGGATAGCAAGGAGAATTAGCGCGACTCCGAGCACGCCATAGATGAGCTGGAGTACGTGATACATCCGGAGCAACAGCACCTGGGTGAGGATCCATCCGACCAAGGCGACGCCGAGACTAACGGCGGGCCACCACGCCCACTGACGGCAGCGTGCGATCCCATACAGCACGACGAACGAACCAATCCCGAGTACGCTAAACAGGATGAACCCGGGAATTAGAAAATCCTGGAAGGGAGTCCCGGCAAGCCACTCGACCTCTAATCCCATTGTCATTGCCGAAGGATCGAGAATCATCAAAAGGCCACTCACGAACGCCGTGACACCGAGGCAGAATGCACCAATCACATAGAGCCAGACTGTCACCGGACGAGAACCCACATTCATGACCGAACTCCTGTGATCGACAGGCTTTGCATTACTCGATCTTCCGATTGTCCTCCTTCAGTGTGGATTACTGTCAACCAGTATGCGGGACCCAGTCGGTTACGACGGCCCATAGCACTACGATATTGAGGGCAATCGGGAGCACCTTCGTGGCTCCGAAGAATCCTGCCATCAAGACGAGCGAAAGGATGGCCGCGCTCCCAGCCAGGATACGCCACCAGTTGAACGGAACCACGATTTCTACCACCGCGAGGGCAGCACCGAAAAAGAGTGTTGCCGCAGTGATGGCAATGAATATTCCGAGAAGCGGTAAATCAGCCGACACCGCAATTTGGCCAAAAAGCCCACTGTCGCCATCGCTCCAGGGCCAGACCCACCGCAAGAGGCCGCCGAATTCTTGTTGGGCTTGGCTATCCAGCGGAACGAGAAACGACGCCGCAAAATGAGTTTGTAATAGCAGCAGTGCGGCAAACAGCCAATTAGTGACCGCCATAATCAATGCAGGAGATTCCAGGATAAAAACTAATTACACGATAACGTAGGATCCTCGAACCAATTCCACTAGGTCGGGTTTTCGGTGGTGGAGAATTCAGAGGGAGAAGGACGCAGTATCCGACGAGAAGACAGTTCCTTCGGCGGCGTTCGATTCTTTGGCACTCATGCTCTAGAAGCGGACATGGCGAGCATTGTCACGATCTATGGAACCGGTGAAGGGCAAACGGCGAAAGTCGCAGACCGCATCGACGACGAACTCGGGACACGCGGACACGAGACGACGACGGTGAACGTGTCGGAAGCCGGTTCCGTGGAGCTCGCCGACTTCGACGCCGTGCTGATCGGCGCGTCAATCCACATGGGGAGACACCAGAAGGCGGTTCGCAAATTCGTCACCGCCAACCGCGACGTATTGGTGACGAAACCGACCGGCTTCTTCCAGGTGTCCGGAGCGTCTGGGGATACAAGCGAGGTGGGAGAAGCGGAGGCATTCGGCTACCTCGACGAATTCATCGACGCCACGAACTGGCGGCCTGACCGCATCGGGCTCTTCGGTGGGCATTTCGCTTTTCGGAGTATGGCTTTCTGGTGCGAGCGGTGATGAAACAGATCGTCAAGAAGAAACATCCCGATGTGGATCCGACGCAGGACACCGAATTCACTGACTGGGATGAAGTGGCGGCGTTCGCCGACGAGTTCGCCACGTTTGTCGAGGAGCGTCTCGGCGAGGCAGACAAAGTGAACTGAGTGATAAGCGCAAATGTGAGCCACGTCATGATTTTCGCCATCTGAGGTGAAACGAGATAGCTACTGCCGAGGAACAGAGGAGAACCGTGAACGGGCCGTACCAGATGAAGTGCTCACCTGGTGAGACGGGAGCGATCATTATGAACTGCGTTCCGGTGAAACTGGCGTGCATCAGTTGTGCAACGAACAAACTCCGGGAGCGCTCGTACACCCACGCCATCAGTACCCGGTAGGCAGTCAGCGCCATGATCCAGAGAGCGATCCGGGGGACCCACAGTTGCCCAAACTCGTCGAAGAGCAACCAGAAATCGGCAAGTGCGTGCCAACCGCCCCAGAACACGCCGAGTACGCTTCCGGTTACGAGAACCCCGTACTGATCCCGCAAGTGGGGAAGACCGAATCCTGTCCAGCCGATCTCCTCAACGAAACCGGCAGCCAATCCTACGATGAGTCCGAAAATCAAGACTGTTGTAAGGTCATCACCCGGGACGAGTCTTCGACTAACCTCGGGCGATAGAATCCAGAGACCGCCCAGCACGATGAACAAGACTGCGGGCGTGGTCAGCAGCGCGACCCCGTACCACCGCGGTGCAACCCGCCATTTTGTTTGTCGCTTCCACAGCGCCCGAAGACCGGTCCGTCCACCAGCCAGTGCGGTCAGCGTCAGACCAGCAATTGCAGGCCCCAGTAGCATCGCCCCAAACACCAGTAATAGCTGCCACCACACGGGCTGACCATTGTCAACCGTCCCCGTTGTCTGAAGGACGACTGCAATAGGCACCCATGAAAACAGAACGGTCAGAAGGAAGAACGCCAGTATCGGGTGCTGGCTAATAGTTCTCGAACTTTGATGCATCGATCTTACTCCTTTTCTGCCGGTCAATCTGGGCGTTGGCGTTCGCCTTCTACTTCGCGTTCCTGCTTACTTATCTCGTATGGGAGCAGCAAGAACTGGACGAGATTCCAGTACCCGAACAGTAGTGCCAGTATGGCGATCCAAGCGATGCTCAGTTCGGGAAGCGTGAGGAGTTCGGCCATCGAATCGAATGGCCTCGTTGCATGCCAGATCACTGGTGGAGCCACGAAAACCAGTATGAACGCGACCCAGCTGGCGATCCGGGAGGATTGCAAGAGGAGTGAATCCCATTCGGACGGTGCCGCTTGTTCGTAGGTACGGAGCGCGTCGTTTGCGGATCGAGTACCGATTATCACCGCAACAGCGAGCACGACGAACGCGACGGTGGTGACGACTTCGGGAAGAAACGGCTCCTGGAGAAGCGACAGGACGAGTACCGTCGAGAAGTACGCAATGATAAGTTGTGCGCCGCGAACGGATAATGCTTCCATCTCGTGCCGATATACATCGTATTCCTCCCAGCCGGATTCGAGGTAGTAAATCGTCCCGAGAAAGACAAGTCCGATCATGGTCGCCGAAATTGTGGCGAGGAGCCGCCAGAATTCAGGGTCAATCATCGTCCGTCTCGTCCTAATACGCCTCCTTCCGGGAAAATAACGGGGGCATTCTGTTTCTCTGAGCGAGGTTGTTATCGGGGGACACGTATGCTGCAAACGCGCCCTCCCTGTGCTAAATACAGCGCATGCAGTCGTAGGGAGGCGCTTGCTAGTAGTTACTCTTCAAGTTCTTCTTCGAACCACACAACCTGTTCATCTCCTTCCACCCATGCATCGTGTCCTGGGGGAAGCAAGGCGACATCGCCCTCCTTGATTGTTTTACGGGTTCCATCTTCCATTTCAACAGTCATTCGACCAGACAGCATATACAGACGGTGTGGAGATGGGCACCATTCGGTACCCAGATCAGGACCATTATCTCTGGAGAACTTCCATCCCGGTTCTGCCGTCGCCAACCAGAACTTCCGCTCGCCCATCTGCACACACTCACCTTTCGCATTGTTGAGCGACATTGTCTCATCAGGTGACTCGAACGATTTCACTTCTAATTCGTCTATCATGGTATGAGCTAGCACGATAGAAAGGCTCATAACTGTATCTCAGGCCAGACAGAATGAACAGAGCCGCAGTATCCGCACACCGATTCTGACAGATGCTATGCAACCCTCAATCGACTGTGATTCATTTACGACCTGTTCTTGGCCGAGCGACTACTCTTAAACTCGGGAGAGGGTTGTGATACATTCGCGCCTTGGATGTCGCAGTGCATTCTTTTCAAATCCTCGTGAATTCAGCTCGGGGAAGTCGCTGAGCAGTGGAACGGGATGTCGAGTAAATGATGTCACAGAAAATACATCCAAAAGTTAACTTGATGTTTAGAATATCAAAGATATCAATTCAGATATTACATGAATAGAAATTGTAACAACGGGAGTAGACCCACCGGGGTTACTCCCGATCGAACATCTGCCGCACCCGGTGAATCGGGTCCCCATTGCGGTCGCGACCCGTGCAACCGACTTTCCCGTGGTGCTATGGCAGAGCCCCCAGATCGAGTACGAGTAATACATTTATTGTATTACCACTGTAGTGAGAAACATGCCGCGAGTCACCAGCAAAGGTCAGGTAACCATCCCAAAGCCAATACGGGAAGCAATGGGAATCGAACCGGGGGACGAAGTGACGTTTGAAGAGATCGAATCGGGGTACAAGGTCACCAAGAAAGCCCCGACGACAGAATCGGGGGACGATCCGTTTGCGAAGTATCGAGGGAGTGCGGGGAGCGACGCTACAATGCCAGAGCGGATGCGGCGGCTTCGGGGAGAATATCCGCGGGCTACGGCGGATGATAATATTGATAATGACGGTGAGTCGGAATGATGACAGCCGTCGATACGAACGCGCTGCTCGGAATTCTATACGAGGGAGTGTATTCGAATGATGCCGAGTCGACGCTCAGGAACGCATATCGTGAGGGACGCGTTGTCACAACGCCGATTGTGTATACAGAGCTTGCAGCGGATGGTCATTTCGGTAGTGTGGGAGAATTAGACCAGTTCTTCTCGGACCTCAGCATCCAAATCGTGGAACCGTCACGGGAAGCACGCTATCGAGCAGGGGAAAATTTCAAATCTACACGCAACGACGACCGGATGGTCTCCAATGTCCAACCTGTGGAAACATCCGGATGATTCGCTGTGAGGACTGCGGAGGATCACTGGCTCCCCGACAGCACGTCGCGGCGGACTTCCTAATCGGCGGTCATGCCGAGACCGATGCAGATGCGCTGATCACTTTCGACCAGGCGTTCTACGGCTCATACTTTCCGTCCATACCGGTATGCCCGTGAAATGAGCCTTTCAGGAGGTTCCGAATTGGTCACATCCACAAATTCCAGATGCTCAGCGAGATTAGCAGATGTTCTATGGTTTTTCATACTGGTTGCTACCGGTCAGAACTTCGAGCTAGCGCCGAATCAAACCGCAAATTCTCGACAAACTTGGCAACCGACACATAGCGGCTGACGTGTGGAAGGGGTGTATCCATCAGTCGGTGCTCGTCAACGATCATCAATTGTAACTAGATATCTGAAACCGTTCCAACCCATCGTTCTCGTTCAGATTCGGTGATCCACCCCATTCGGATGCGGATACGTTTCCATCCAGCCATCCACACTAATCAATAACTCGGGAGTAGTGTAAGAAGCAGAATGGCTGCCAGATATGTCGATTCGCGGTTCACGATGTGATACAGACTTGGATTCATTAGTCCGACACCTACGATCACAGGCCAGGTAAACCAACAAGCCAGGACAACCGTCCCTACTGCTCGTTCTCCCTTTGAGGCAGGGGCGGGACGACCACCGATGTTGCTTTGATTGCCCAAATAGAAGGCGAGAGCGGGGATATGCAAAAAGACGGACGCAATCGCCCAAATCCCGGCAGAATCTGATCCCCGTGCCCGGGCATCCAGATACACCCAGACTGCAACGAGTATCCAGCCGATGGGTACAATCGAGCCACCGGATCCCTAAATAATGGGTCCAGGTAGGCCTGTATCATCTGTCGTCTTGAAGACCAGACAAAATATAATATGTAATTCCTCGGTGGATTATGGGGTCACTCTCTGCCAAACATCTGCCTGACCATCGGGTGCATCTCCATTAACTGTTCTTCGGCGATCTCCTCGTAGAGCTTATACGTAATCGACACGGTCAACAGCAGTCCTTCCCCAGTCACAGCACCGATGGTGCCGAGCATGTTTGCCATGACCGCGAGCAGTCCGACCAGCGCCCCACCGATGATGGTCACCTGCGGAATGTATCGGGCCAACACCTTCTCGTAGACGCCGACGTTCTGGCGGAAGCCGGGAATCTGCATCCCGGACCGCTGGATCTGCTGGGCGGTCGCCTCCGGGCCCATATTCGTCGTTTCGACCCAGAAGATCGCAAAGATCGCCCCACCGATGATCATGAACGTCAAGTCGATCGAGATCCGCATGACGATCATCCACACCGGCTGGGTGGCGCCCTCGGCGAGCCACCACATCCACTCCTCACGTTGCATAATGGGGTTCGTATAGTAGAAGAACCCGCTAACGGGATTGCCGTCACCGTCGTATCGGCCCAACCACGTCGGCATATCCGCACCGAGCTGGCGGTTGAGAATTCTGCCCATAAACTGCACGTTCATCTGCAACGCACGAACGAGGATCATCGGCAGGACGCTTGCGTAGATGAGCTTCACCGGGAAGCGGCCTCGCGCCCCGCGCACCCGCGAGTGACTGAGCGGGATCTCAACGCGGACCGACTCCGCGTACACGACGATGCCGAAGATGAACAGTGTCGTGATGATGGCAAGGAGGTGTCCGTCACCCAAGAGGAGTTGATGGATACCGTCGCTGGTGAACAGCGAGTGGCGCTCGGTCCGGCCGACGATCAGATCGAACCAGCTGACCAAAATACCACGTTCACCGATGCCACCCCAGGAGAAGATCCCCCCGAAGAGGCGCTGGCTCACACCGGCGATAATGAACAGACCGATCCCAGAGCCAACGCCCCACTTGCTCACCACTTCATCGAGGAACAGGATGATGATCCCGCCGATCAACACCTGCGTGAAGATCAACCACTGCAGGGCATACACCGAAATACCGAGCTGGTCCGCTAAGGCCGAATTGGCCGGAAGGAAACCGCCCATGAACACCATCGGGTAGGCGGTTAGCGCGGTCATGACGACCACCAACAGCTTCTGTAGCCCTTGATAGAGCACCTGGTCACGCGGATCCGTTGTATCGAGCCCGAGTAAGTCCGCACCGCCGAGCAGCTGCATCACGATGCTGGCCGTGACGATCGGACCGATCCCCACCTGCATGATCGTCCCCTGCTCGCCGGCAAGAATCGACCGGAATCCACCAAAGATGTCATCGCCTGCCTCCCCGGCCGGAAGGCCGTACAGGAACACGTTCGTCAGGAAGAAGTAAACGATGAGCACCCCGCCCGTCCACATCAGTTTGCGTTTGAACGGAACGTGGCCCTCCGGCCGCGTGATGCCGGGCATCCGCGTGAGTACGGGTTCGGCGGTATCCTTCCAGCCCATATACTTACTCCGTGTCGTCGCCGTCCACGTGGACAGCGGCGCCGCCAGCCGCTTCGAGCGATTCGACGGCCGACGAGGAGAACGCGTCGGCCACGACCGTCAATTGGTTTCGCACCTGGCCGGTGCCGAGCACCTTGACGATGTCGGCTCGGTCGGCGTCTTCGGCGACGTCACGGGCGTCGATACGGTAGCCGTCGTCGATCTCCTCTGCAATCCCGTCCGCAACGAGCAGAACGAGATCCTCGTCCAAGCGTCGCAGCGACACCTCGGCGACGACATCCTGGGTCGTTGGCGGCCGCGTAAAGCCGTGTTTGCCCAGCGGTTCGTAGTGATGATACTGGTGTTTCTTGCGGCCGGCACGACCGCGACCGCCCCGGTTACCGGCGCCGCGTCGGTTCTTGTGTGTCCCGCCTCCGTGGGTTCGTGACCCGCGTTGGCGGCGTTTTTTACTCGTCATGGTTATCGCATCGCGTGTAACAGCGCGTCGATCTCGTCTCGATCGTGGACGCCGAGGGCGCCTCCATTGCGCCGCATTCGTTTGATTCCGTCGTGACCGCCCCGAGGCGGGTGCAGCCGGAGCACCGGCTCGAGGCCGGCCGCCGACAGCGTCGTCTCCTCGGCGACCAGCGCGGCGGCGAGTGCGTCAACGTCGTTATAGTCGGTGTTCGCCGCGACCCACTCGTCGTCGAGGCCGGCGCCATCCTCCGCTGCGACGCCACGGCGTCGCAACAGTTTTGCGACAACCTCGGCGCTCGGTTCGCCGAACGCGATCTGTTCGGCGACCTTGTTGATCATGCCCCGGTAGGCGTCCGTGTCCGGGACGAACGTACAGTGGTTCACGCGGCCGAGATTCAGCATCCGGAGGGTGTCCCGGACATCACCGCTTTGGTTGACTTCGCCGCGAAGTTGAACGAGTGCCTGCATTACTCGCTCACCTCCTCGATCGCGGCCGCCTCCCTGGCGTGCTCTGGAATCCGCGACTGGGCGGAGTTCTCGAGGGCCTTGAACGTCGCCTTGGCCAGGTTGAGCGTGGTGCGCGTGTTGCCGTGGCTTTTCGTCCAGGCGTCCTCGATCCCGGCAAGCTCAAGAATCGCGCGAACCGTCGGAGCGGCCGCCAGGCCGAGGCCGTTGGGCGCGGGGATGAGCTCGACGGTCACGCTGCCGGACTTGCCTTCCGTCCGGCGCGCCAACGAATGGGGTCGTTCGGTGCGGTCCTCCCAGGAACCGCTCCCCCGATCGACCTTGATGATGTTGAGCTTCGCGATCCCGATCGCCTTCTGGATTGCCGATCCGACCTGATCGTCACGGCCTTCGGCGTAACCGACGAAGCCGTCGCGATTGCCGACCGCTACGACACACCGGAACTTCACCCGGCGGCCGGAGTCGGTCATCCGCTGGACCATGTTGATATCGAGGACCTCGTCGTGCAACCCCGGCAGGAGCTGGTCGACGATTTCGGTCTCCTTGATCTGGAGCCCCGAGTTGAGCGCTTGCTCCATGGTCTCGATCTCGCCGGCCTGAACCATTCGTCCGAGCCGGGTCCGCGGTACCCACCCGTTGCCATCTGCGTTACTCATAGGTCTGCCTCCATGATCGCCTCGCGGACGTCGTCGAAATGCTCGGGCAGTGTCGTCGCATCGAAGTCACTCGAATATAGGTTCTCTTCGAGCGACTCGGCGTACTCGGCGATGTGTTCGCCACGCGTCCGCTCCCAGTCGGCGAACACCGACTCGTTGTGGGGAATCTCGAGCCCTCCGTCTATTGCACCTTCCTGGACGGCAAACAGCTTGTTACCCTGTGTTGCTGTGTTCAGCCCGATGTCGAGGACTGCGCCCTCGATACCGGCGGCGACCGCCCGACGACCGGCCAGCAATCCAGTGAGATAGGCAGCCGGTAAGTTGCCTGTCGGTGCCTCCCAGCCGAACGTATCGAGATCCGACGACCGGGCGCTCGTGATCGTCTCATCGCCGAGCGGTCCCGTCCCGATCACCTGGGCGGTGATGTGCTTGTTGCTCACGCGGGCGACCAGCCGGGGTTTGCCCGACTTCAGCAGTCGCAGTCGCTGGTGATAATCGGTGCGTACCTCGCGGCGGCGCCGCATCGGTACCTTATAGCGTGGTCCCGTAGCCATCATTCGTCACCGTATTCCTGGTCAATGTAGGTCTCCATGTACCGAACGCTGCGGAATTCGCCGCCGCCCGCCTTTCGGTAAAGCTCGCGATAGACCGTCGGGGACAGTTCCCCCTGGTCACGCAGCTCGCGGAGTCGACGCCGTTGAGCACGGATTGAATTCCGCCAGGCGTCCTTGTCGTTTTCGCGGGCACCCGCCGTGCCCCGACGGGATCCCGGCCCCTTCCGGTGGCCGTAGGCCCGCTTTGCGTTACGCTCTCTCGCTCGCCCTCGGGAGTTTCCACGCGCATCCGAGGCCTGGATGATCCCGAGGTCGATCAAATCCGCAATCTGTTCGCGCGTGATCGCTTCTGCGATCTCGCCCTGCTCGTTCGGGTCGAACCAGATCCGGTTCTTGCCCACGTCGAGGACGTCTGCCGCAAGGCGTCGCTGTGCCGTGAGATCGGTCATTCTTCGGTTACCTCCACTTCCTCGTAGGTCGGGTTCAACACCCTGATGTCCGCCGCTTCGGCCGCCTCTTCGATCCGGGCTCGCTTTCGTGCCCCGACCGTGCTGGCAATCCGAACTGCTTCGCGGTCACCATCGATCCCTTCGAGGTCGGCAGGCCGTTCGACCCGCACTTCCTCGAAGCCGCTCGGGTGCCGGCCACGGACGGCCGCGGGCGTCCGGTAACCAGCCTCGACGACCGGTCCTTTGGCCTTATACCGCCGCCGCTGCTTGGATAGATTCCCTCGCGGTCGACGCCACGAGGTCGGCGTCCGCTTTTTCTTGTGCGAGTCGTGCCGGTTGAACGCCGGTGTGCCCGCCGCGTCGCGTTCGCCGAGTAGCCGCCGTTCATCGTCAGTGAGCGTCGGCGTCTTCTCGACCAGGCCCACCGGACGGAGTTCGGTCTCGACGTCTTCATCGGGTTCGGTTGGTTCCTCGGGTTCGGGTGTTTCCTCGACCTCGAGTTCACCGACGTCGGCTTTGATCCGGGCAGCCAGGGCGTTCCCGACACCCTCCACCTCGGCGAGGTCCGCTTGACTCGCCCGTTGGATGTCGTCAATCGTTTCGAAACCGGCTGTCCGGAGCGACTCGGCCGTCGATTCGCCAACACCGCTGATCGACGCCAAGTCCGTGGGCGCGTCATCGTCGGTCGTCGGAGACGCCGACTCGGTGTCGCGCGCAGCTGGTTCGTCGTCATCCGCGGTGGTGGTTTCGTCCACCTCAAGGTCGCCGACGTCGGCAACGATGCGGGCTGCGAGGGCCGTCCCGATTCCCTCGACTTCGGCGAGTTCATCCGGCGTTGCCGCTGCCAGGTCGGCAACGGTCTCGTAGCCAGCGTCGGTGAGCGCCGCCGCGGTCTCCTCGTTGATGCCGCTGACATCCGTCAGCACGCGTTCCTCACTCATGTTAGGCCTCCTCCGCGGACGGCTTGTGCGTGATGTAGACGCCATCCTGGAACACGCGGATGTCCTTATCGGGCACCCGGGTCAGCTGTTCGATATCGGCTGCCGTCTGGCCCACGGCCTCTTTGTCCGGTCCGGACAGCAGAACGCGTTCGTCCTCGACCCGAATCTGCGTGTCGCCGTGAATGGTCGTCCGTCGCGGCGCCCGCTCGCCGAGGAAATTCTCGATGACGACCTCGTCGCCCTCGACGGCGACCTGCATTGGGAAGTGGGAGTAAAAGACTTCCATCTCGTACTCCCAGCCGTCGGTGACGCCGTGGAGCATGTTCTCGACGTGGCTCGTGAAAGTCCCAACAGTGGCGTTTGCCTTGGCGTCGGTCCGGTCGGTGTCGATGATGACCGCGTCGTCCTCGGCCGAGACGGAGACGTCAGGATACCAGAGTCGTTTGGTGACCGACCCCTCGGGACCGGACACGGTGAGATCGAACCGATCGACCTCGACCGTGACGTCCGATGGGATCGGAATCGTCGTGCGTGGCATGATTAGTATACGTATGCGATGACCTGGCCGCCGATGCCAGCCTCGCGGGCCTCGTAATGGCTCATGATGCCCTGACTCGTCGTCAGAATGAGCGCACCGAAGTCCCGCGCTGGGAGGTATCGCTTCTCCCAGCGTTCGAAGTCGTCTGCCGATACGGAATAGCGCGGCTTGATCGGGCCGCACTCGTTAATCGCACCACGGAGTTCCACTTCGAACGAACCGGCCTTGCCGTCCTCGGTGAACTCAAATCCCGCGATGAATCCGCGGTCAAAGAGCACCTCGAGGACGTTGCCGATCTCGTTGGAGGCAGGTGCGATATTGTGTGTCAAATGGCCGACGCGCTCGGCGTTGTTCAGCCCCGAAAGCGCGTTGGCGAAGGGATCGTTATTCGTCATGGTTACTGATACTTCTTAAAGCCCATCGAGCGGGCGATCTCGCGGAAACACTGGCGACAGAGCCAGATGTTGTACTTGCCGACCAATCCCTGTTTGCGCTCGCAGCGCCGGCACGCCCGCAGGGAACCCGTCCGCTGGGTTGCCTGCTCGCCGGTCGCCTCCTCGGTTTCACTCATTGGCCACCTCCACCTCGAACGTCTCCTCGAGATAGGCAATGGCGTCCGTTGGTGTGAGCCGGTGATTCGCCGGAATCGATCGCGTCCGGACGCGACGCTTGCTCACGCGATACCCCGGTCGAACCAGGTTGATCGTGACGTCGAGTCCGAAGATGCCGACCGTTGGATCGTACTCCTGACCCGGGAAGTCCGTGTGCTCGGCGATGCCGAAGCTGACGTTTCCCGTCTCGTCGAACTGGCTGGGCCGGAGATTCGCAAACGACAGCGCGTCCGCGAGAAACTCGTGGGCACGCTCGCCGCGTAAGGTGACCTTTGCACCGATCGGGTCGCCCTGTCTGATATTGAACTCGGGTTCGGTCGACTGGGCAAGGGTCCGGACCGGCTCTTGCTCGGTCAGCGATCGCAGAATCTCCTCTGCGTCCGCGAGCGCTTGCCCGCCCGTGCCGACGCCCATGTGGACGACAACCTTCTCGATCTCCGGTTCGCGCATCTCGTGTCCGACCGTTTCGACGCTCATTGCTCATCGTCCTCCGTACCCGAAACGAACTGTTCGTCGATCACCACAACGTACTCCTCGATCGTCTCGAAGGAACCGTCCTCGCCACTGACGGCAACCGTATTCGGCGAGCTACCGCGAATGACCGTGATCGATTCGACCTCGCCGATGCGGCCGGCGTGCTGGCCGTCGACTGCCGTGACCAGTGCACCCTCCTCGAAAGGGAAGTGTGCGAGGACATCCGCGCCCTCGAAGCCGATCACGATCGAGTCACCAGTCCCATAGGACTCGGGATCGTCGACCCGATAGTTCTGACCGTCGTGTAACGACAGTTGGGTCTCGCCACCCTGGACCTGGCGCTTGTCCACGATTTTGGCGAGTTTACCGTCGGCGGCACCCGCTGGAATGGGCGTCAGCGCCAGTCGACCACCCTCGTCCGGGAACACCCGGAAGTACGCGTCCCGGCCCGGAAATCCGAGGATATCGAACATGCCGATCGGTCGCCGGACGTCACTGGCCGGTTCGCCGTTGACGAGGACGCTGCCCTCGTTGATTGCGAACTTCGCCTCCTTCGTCGAGTCGACGTACCCGAGCACGTCTCGCAGCAGGATCAACAGCGGCACGCCGGCTTCCCCGTGGGGTCCGGCGCTGGCCTTGACCGTGAACGTAGCCGTCTTCCGTTCGACCGGCCACGACGTTGGGACCGATAAGCGTTTTTGGTGCTTACTCATCGTCGTCGCCTCCGAGTCGCGCCGTGCGGCGGTCGTCATCGAGGTCAAGCCCGGTAATGCGGACATTGCTCGCATCCAACGGCCGGGCGACCTCCTCACCCTCGGCAGTCTCGACGGTGACTTCTTCGACGTGGATCACGGCGTTATTCATGTCCACACGGAGCACTTCGCCCTCGCTCCCCGCGTGATCGCCGCGGAGGATCTCCACGGTGTCGCCCGCGTTCACACGGACGTTCCTGACACCGTACTCCTCACGGAGGTCAGCGGACAGGGGTGCGCGCAACTGGTCGTGGCGCCGGTGTAACGGCGCGTTCCGCTCGGATCGTCGTTGTTTGCGTGGTTGTCGGCTGCTCATGGTCATACGATCATTGTCGCCGTGCTCGCAATGCTGCCGTAGCGCTCGGCGACCTCGCGCGCAATCGGCCCTTTTAGTTCCGTCCCGCGGGGATCGTCTGCCTCGTCGACGATCACCGCTGCGTTGTCCTCGAATTTTACCCGCGTGCCGTCCGGGCGGCGGATCGCTTGCCGCTGTCGGATGATCACGGCCTCGAGTATCTGTCGGCGCATCTCGGGCGTCCCGGCGATAACCGATACCGTGACTTTATCGCCAACACCGGCCTTCGGGTGGCGGTTCTTCGTGCCCTGGTAGCCGGCGACGCTAATGATGCGAAGCTGGCGGGCACCCGTGTTATCAACGCATTCGACCACCGAGCCCTTCGAGAGTCCCTGGGTGACGTCGGCCTTCAACGCACGCATCACTCCTCACCTCCCTCGTCGGCGATCGAGGATGGTGCTTCTTCCTCGTGTCGAGCCTGAATATCGGCTGCGACGACCTCGTCCGCCTCCTCGACGACCTCCACGACGACGTGGGATTTCGTCTTCGAGAGCGGCCGGCATTCGGCGATCTTCACCCGATCGCCGACCGAAAGCGGTTCGAGAACCTCCGGCACGTGGGCCGGGATCCGCGAGCGCCGCTTCATGTATCGATCGTACTTGGGGACGAAGACGTCGTACTCGCGTTCAACGACGACCGTGCGGTCCATGTTTGCGGAGGCGACGATGCCTTCGCGGACCTGTCCGCGAACGGATAGCTTGCCGTAGAACGGACACGTATCGTAGTCGTATGTCTCCGGGTCGTCCGGCTCCGGCGGTTGCTCGACGTCGAGGCCTACACCCATGGTGAGACCCCCGTCTGTTCGGTCCGCAGGGCCGGTCGGGCGACCAGCCGTTCGCCGGCCACGGTGACGGCACCGTCCGGTAGTTCGAACGTGAACGTGGTGTCAGCCTTCGGTACCTGGCGTTCGCGGGCGGTGACATCCCCGAGGGGAGCCGCACCGGGTCGGATCGTCAGCGTGTGCGTCGTCTCGCGGATCACCCGACCGGCAAGGCCGACCAGGTCCGGATTCGACGCGTCGGCCACCGTGACCGCGAGTCCGTGCAGTTCGTGTCGCGTCAGCGTCTGTGGCGTTATCGTCATTCGTCCTCCTCCGTGACCGCCGGGTCACCCTCCTCGACCTGGATGGTCTTGATTCGCGCGATCGTCCGGCGTAGCTCGCCGAGCCGTCCCGGGTTTTCCGGGGCACCACCGGCGGCTTGGATGGCACGAGTGTTCAATAGCTCCGTCCGGAGTTCCTCGAGCTCGGCCTCTCGTTCCGGGGGCGTCATGTCGCGAATTTCCTCGACGTAGAGGATCGCCATCACTGATCGCCCTCCGCTTCCATCCGTTCGATCAACGCTGCCGCCTCGGCCTCGATGTCGTCGTCGAGTGCATCGGCCTCGTCATCATCCGTGGGTTCATCTTCGTCGATGACCTCTTCGTCCGGGGCGGACGTCGCCTCGACCACCTCCTCGTCCGGTTCTGCCGCGGCGTCATCCACTTCGACGTCCTCCTCGTCGGCCGGCTCCTCGAGGAGCGCTGCGACGTCGTCGCCGGGGATGTCCTCGGGGATGAGCGCGTCCGTGTCGGCATCCTCGTGGATCCGGAAGTCGTCCGGGAGTTCGGCGTCCGGCGGAATGATTTTCACCGTCACGCCGATCGTACCGAGCTTCATCACCGATACCGCCTGGCCGGTGTCGACGATCTCCTCGGCCGGTTCACCGTTGTGCTTGATGTAGCCACGGTTGAATTTCTCGACGCGCGACCGCGCGCCAGTGACCTTCCCGGAGAGGACGATTTCGGCGCCGAGAGCACCCGAATCCATGATCCGATCGATCGTCGTGTGTCCCGCCTTCCGGAAGTACCACCCGCGTTCGAGCGCGTTGGCCAGCCGGTCGGCGACGATGCGTGCGTTCAGATCGGGTGTTTCGACTTCCTGGACGTCGATCTGCGGGTCGTCCAGCTCGAATTCGGACTCGAGCGTCGCCGTGATCTGGCGGATGTTTTTCCCGCCTTTGCCGATCACCATGCCCGGCTTCTCGGCTTTGAGGACGATTTGCGTCCCCATTGGCGTCTTGGCGACTTCCATGCCGCCGTATCCGGCCCGACTGAGCTCGCTCGCGAAGAACTCATCAATTTGGGTCCGTTGGAGGCCGTCGTCGATGAACCGCTGTTCATCGGCCATTAGTCATCGTCCTCCGTGGCCGCAAGAATAAGCTCGACATCCACCTGGGGCGTGTTCCACGGCGTTGCCCGCCCCTGGGCACGCGGCTTCCGTCCGATCTGTTCGCCGACCTTGTGGGCGGCGACGTGTGCGATCGTCATGTCCTCGCCGTCGAGGCCCTGGTAGTCGGCGTTGCCGATCGCGTTCTCGAGTAAGTCGAGGAAGGCCTTCGAAGCCTTCTCCGGGTATCGACCGGCGTCCCAGCCATCGATGTCGGAGCGGTGGCCGACACCACTGTTATGCGAGCGGAACGGGACCGACCGATCACCCTCGATGACCGCTTCGAGGTACTCGACGGCCTCGCCGGCCCGCATGCCCCTGATCGCACGGGCGATCTCCTTGCTGTGCTTGTGACTCATCGGGCGCTCGCGCAGCATTGCGCGCGCCGTCTCAGCCGCTTCGACGTCCGTACTGTAGCTGATTCCCATCCTTTCACCTCATTTCAGCGGCACGAACTTCGAAGACCGGGTCGCGCCGATGCCGGCCTGCCCGTGTTCGACAGAATTCCGGGTGAGCTGAAACTCGCCCAGATAGTGACCGATCATTTCCGGTTGGACCTCGACGCGCTCGAAGGACTGGCCGTTGTGCACGGCGAAGGTTATCCCGACCATCTCGGGTAAAACCGGCATGTCCCTGAGGTGCGTTCGAATGGGGTTGGCCGCGGTGTCGTCCGGATCGGCCTCCCGTGCGGTCTCGAGCAGGGATTGATGCGCCGCCGACAGACCCCGGACGATCGTCCGGCGCTGACGAGCGGGTAACAGTTCCGCGACGTCGTCCTCGTCCATGTCCTGCAATTCGTCGAGCGTGTGGCCGCGGTAGGTGAACTCCCCTTCGCGACCGGTTCGGTAATCCGTACTCATGATCAGTTTGCCCTCCCGCGTCCGGTTCGCCGCGAGGCGATGTCCCCGACCTTCCGGCCCGGGGGTGCATCCCGCGAAACGCTTTTCGGCCGACCAGGGTGCTGACGACCACCACCACCGAACGGGTGGTCGACGGCGTTCATTGCGACCCCGCGCACGCGGGGCCACTTGGTTCCGCGAGCGCGCATCTTGTGATACTTGTTTCCGGCCTTCACGAACGGCTTCTCGGTCCGCCCACCACCGGCGACGACGCCAATCGTCGCCCGGCAGTCCGGATGTAGGCGTTTGACTTGCCCACTTGGCAACTGGACGACCGCAGCGTCGCGGTCGTGGGTGACCAAGGTCGCGTTTACTCCGCTCGCCCGGGCGAACTTTCCACCGTCGCCGGGCTGGGATTCGACGTTACAGATCGGCACGCCCTCGGGGATCTCCCGTAGCGGAAGCGTGTTCCCCGGATCGATCGACGCACTGACGCCGACCTCGAGTTGGTCGCCGACGCGAACGCCCTCGGGAACGAGGACGAGTCGCCGGTCGCCGTCGTCGAACTCGACGTCCGCGATCGGTGCGCTCCGAGCCGGATCGTGTTCGATGCCGACGACGGTGCCGACAACGAGATCGCTGTCGGTCCGCGGATGTGATAGTTCAGCCTTATACCGGTGCGATGGCGCCCGGAACGTGGGACCACCGCGACCGCGTCGTTGTCCTTGAATGCGTCGTCCCATGGTCAGAACACCCCGATCCGCGAAATGACTTCCTCGGCGTCGTCGTCCGGCCCGAGCTCGATGATGGCCTTCTTGCGACCTTGTGGTGTGATTTGTGTATTCACACCGGCCACCACGACGTCGAACCGCGAACTGATGGCCTCGGCGATCTCACCTTTTGTCGCGTCGATATGAACGACAAACGCGAGCTTGTTTTCGAAGTCGAGGTCGTTCATCGCCTTCTCGGTGACGAGTGGGTAGGCAAGCACGTCCACGTCCGTCATCGGTTGGCCACCTCCTCGATCGCACCAACCGTCCAGACCGTAAGTCGACCGGGGTGACCGCCCGGTGCGAGGTCCTCGACGTTGACTTCGGCGGCGGTCGCGACATCCGCTCCAGCCAGGTTGCGGGCGGCCCGCGACGGGCCGGCCTCGCTACTGGTCACAAAGAGGATCGATTTTGGTTGTTTGTACTTGCGTCCGCGTGCCGTCCCCTGGCCCGCGCGCACAGAGCGGCCGTCCTCGGCGCGTTCGATGTCGGCGTCGAGGCCGAGTGTTTCGAGAACGTCGAGAACATCCCGGGTCTTCTCGAGATCCTCGAAGGAGTCCTCGAGGACGATCGGGAGTGCAAGATCGTCGGTAAAGCGGTGTCCGCGTGCGGCCACCGTATCCGGATTTGCCGTGGCGGCGATCGCGCTGCGCGTCGCCAGCTGGCGTTCCTTGCGGTTGATGTCCTTACCGTGGTCGGTCTCCGGTTTCGGCGGGTGGGCGCGTCGCCCACCGAGTGCCTGTGGGACGCGCACGGCTCGGTTGTTGGTTCGCGGGATGCGTGCACGGCCTCGGCCGGCGCCGATCGACTCCGCCGACGTCCGCATGCCGGCGTACGCGTCGGTCCCGTACGGCTGTGTCCGGTTCGCCCGGGCAGCCGTGACCGCCTGGTTAATGAGGTCGGGACGGAACGGCGTCTCGAAGACGCTCGGGAGGTCGAGCTCCCCGTCCGTCTCGCCCTCGAGGGTGGTAATTGTAGCCTTCATGGATGTCATCCTTGATTCGATGTCGTCGAGACGTAGCGGATCTCGGGATCGAGCCGGGGTTGTTCACCCGGCCGGATCGCATGTCGGAGCCGGAGAAGTCGCTTCTTCGGACCCGGGACCGATCCCTTGACGAGCAGGTAGGGACCGGATATTTCCCCGTAGTTGACGAGCCCGCCGTCTGGCGTGACGTCGTCGTCGCCGACCGCGAGGATCCGTTTGTTCAACTCGGTGCGCTGGTGGTACCCCGTCTGTCCCTGCTGGGGCACGGTTGAGCGCACGCGACTCGGATTCCAGGGGCCCAGGTTACCGATCCGGCGGCGGAAGCCCTGGCGTGCGTGTTTGCCCTTTCGCTTTTGGACGCCCCAACGCTTGACGGGGCCTTGGGTACCTTTCCCCTTGGTGACCGCACTGACGTCGATGTACTCGCCGGCCCGAAAGACGTCCGTGATCGGAATCGTCGGGTCGGAGAGCAACTCGTCGGCGTGCACGATCACCTCGTCGGGATCGGCACCGTCGATCGGGATCTCCATCAACTGCGGTGTTTTTCGTGGAACGGAGGTCACGTCTGCCGGCGTGGTGTACGCCAGCGCGACGACCTCGTCGACGGCCTGGCCGTCGAGTGCGTCCGAGAGCGATGCTGGTCGATCGGTGTCGGGGTCCGGGAGATCGATGACGCGATCGAGCGCCGGATCGAGATGGTCGTCGGCGACCCAGACGTCGGTCACGGGGTGGCGGCCATATGGCGTGTCTTCATACGCGCGAATGGCCGCAACGTGAATCGGCGGCGTCTCGATGATCGTGACCGGCACCGTCTCTTCTGTCCCTTCAATGGGTGAGTTTGCCTCGTCATTGATCATCACGACGTGAGACATACCGGCCTTGTAGGCCGCAAATCCCTGGAGCCGCGGCTGTCCGTCTGCGTCCGGCCACGATCTGATCCGCGGGACCTCATCGGTCGCGCGGGTGCGTGGGCCGAACCCCAACGAGCCTTTGCGTGGTCTGCTTGGTTGTGGCATCGTGTCACTTCCTGAGTTGGAGACACGCGAGCACGGCGAACATCGCTTCCTCAGTTCTGACCGTCTCGGTGCCCTGGCGTGGAATCGCGTTGAGCCAGAGATCGAACCGGTCGGCAGGTGCCGACCCAGGTTCGAACGATGACGAGGACGATTCGCCGGCGTCTACGTCCGGGTGATCGGCCAGGATGGCCGATAGGCCTCGTTTTGGAGCCCCGAACGCGACGCAGAGACCGCCCGTCTCGATGCGCTCGCTGAGCGTGTTGAGGCGCCCAACGGTGAGTTCGTCGCCGCGTTTCGCAGTGGCGATCGAGAGCTCGTGGTCGCAGTCGTCGAGAGCCGCCAACAGGTCCATGCACTCAACCGTCGGTCCCGGCGAGAGATCGTCGGTCAGTCGTGCACGAACCGGTCGTCGCGAAATGATCCTGACGGTGACGCGTTCGCCCTCTGTCACGTCCCGGTTGTCCGGGAGACGGACGGCGATCGGGTGTTGCATGCCGCAATTGACCCAGACGCGTCGTTCAGGTCCGACCTCGGTCACGATTCCGTGTCTTAACGACCCCGAATCGTCCGATCCGGAGCCGGTCTGCGGCAAGACGCCGAGCGGCGGCAGGATGCCCGCGTACGCTAGTTCGTCCCGTTCGCCCCATACCTCCTTTCGAAGGTATGGTGGCGTCGTGGCGTACCGAAGTACGGTTTCGACGAACCCGTTCGCCCATGTCGCGTCCCGTTCGCCTTCCCGGTCGGGGAAGACGATCAGACGGTCGACCCGAAAAACTGCGGCCGCCCGGGCCACATATCCCAGTTTGAGGGTGGCGGCCCGTTTGTCCGGAGCTTCCCGGGTGAGCGAGGACGGAACGAGTACGCTGACGGTCATACCGTGACGCTTCGTCGTCTCGTCACTAGACTGTGGCGAGATTATCCGATGACCACCTAAAAGCGTAGCGAATCACGGACCGCCGTGGAACCGCCTCACACGGGTGACCAGCTCGTTCGCAACGCTTATACCGTAATCGACGGTAGTTGGCCGTGCGGGAGCGCTGGTAGTGTAGCGGTATCACGCGAGCTTGCCATGCTTGCAACCCGGGTTCAAATCCCGGCCAGCGCACTTTATCTCGGGTCGATCTCTCGATTTAACTGCCGAATACATGCAGTGGCGCGCTTCGTTGGATACTGATTGACACATCTACATATCAGGTTACAACCCAGCTCAACCGTGACATCGTGGACCCCGGACGTTCGGACATACCGTGCACGCGAGCTAGCAATGCTGGTCGAAAGGGGTAAGCCGTCGATTGGGGTGATTTACTGCCCCGTCCAGCAGATCATCGTCCAATGGATCTCTCCGCGGCCCGAATGGTTCTTCCAGAGACGACAAGCGCCACGGGAGGCACGCCGTACCATCA
>SKNY01000070.1 GCA_007123105.1 Salinarchaeum sp.
GAAAGCAACCAGTTCCGACCGGTCACCCCCCGTACGGTGGGTGGAGTTACGATCGAGAGCCCGATCCGAGTCGTGTGGATGGCCGATCAGGCGGAGGCGCCGTATTACTACCACGACACAACCGAGACCATCCAGTTCGTCGCCCGGATCGAGACCGACCACGGAGCACAGACCGTACCGATGCAGCAGTGGGGCGACTGATCAGTTGTCCTGTTCGAGCGTGAAATCCGGCTCCAAGCCGGCCCGTTCGTAGAGCCGTCGGCGGGTCTCCTGGTCGTCGGCCTGTTCGCGGCGCGCCGCATCGCCGACGTCACGTGCGTATTCGATCGGCACGACGACGACCCCGTCACCGTCGGCGACAATCACGTCATCGGGACGGACTTGTGCACCCCCGACGTTGACCGGGATCTGTTCGGCGTCGAACTCCGTCCGACCTGGGATGATCGGCTTGTTGATCGTTCGCGAGTACGTCGGAATGTCCTGGAGGATGAGTTCGTCGGTGTCTCGTGGTCCGCCGTCGGTGACCACGCCGACGGCGCCGTCGGCCACCCACCCGAGCGCGTTCGCAGACCCGATGATACCCACCGGAATGTCGTGGGCTGCACAGACGATCACGTCGTGGTCCTGAATATCGGTCGGGCCGCCCGAAAGCTCGCCGTACCATTCATCTCGCCAGGCAGTGACTGAGTCGAAGCCAAGCTCGCTCGGGAGTTCGCGGCGCCGGTTCGTCGGCAGAAACCGCATCGTGTGCGCAAAGCCGACGATCCGGTGGCTGAACGAGTCCGTATCTCGGTACAGCGGCCGGATGTCGGGCGACAGCTGGTTGAGATCGTACCCGAAGCCGTGAAAATCGAGTCCGTCGGTCACGTCCGTCACGCGAAGGTCAGCGTAGAGTTCGACGAGTTCCTCGCGTTCCTCCGCCGTCAGTGGTGGTTCGTATGACACGAACGCACGGTCACGGGAGGCGTGTAAAATCGTTGGGGTCCACCCCTCACTTGACGATCGTAACGGGGACAGGAGAACGCCGGGAAACCGCCTCGGCGACGCTGCCGAGCAGGATCCGGGAAACACCGGATCGACCGTGACTGCCAATAACGATCTGATCGACATCGCGATTTTCTGCTACCTCGACGATCATCCGCGCGGGGTGGCCGATCACAAGTTCGGTGTCTACTTCACGGCCAGCAGCCGCGGCCGTCTCGGCGACGTCCTCGAACAGCCCCGCTGCTCGCTGTTTTGCAACCGCTTCCATGGCGCTGAACTGGGCATACAGGTCGTCATCCCCCGTCATGTAGGCGTCCTCGAGCGGATTGATGACGTGCACGACCGTAATCGTCGCGTCCGGATGCTCCTCCAAGGCGAACGAGAGTGCGCGCGCTGCCATCTCCGAAGTATCCATCGGGACGAGAACGTGATCGGCCATGGTCAATCGGTTCACACCCGGTCGGATAAACGGTCCGACGTTACTCGTAGACCCAGGGCTCGTCGATCCGGTCGTAATCGACGAGTTCGTCTGGATCGAAGAAGAGGTCGATTTCCCGCTCGTTGGCGCCTGGATCCTCGTGGTCCGAGCCATGGATGACGTTCCGGCCCAGATCGAGGGCAAAGTCACCGCGAATGGTGCCGGGTGCTGCCACGGCGGGATCGGTATCGCCCATCATCTGTCGGACTTGCCGCGTTGCATCCTGGCCGGACCACACCATCGCCAGGGCCGGCCCCGACGTGATGAACGACACCAGGTCCTCGAAGAACGGCTTGTCGACGTGCTCGGCGTAGTGGTCCTCGGCGAGATCACGATCGATCGTCAACAGTTTTGCGCCGTCGAGTCGAAGCCCCCGTGCCTCGAGCCGGCCAACGATCTCGCCGACCAGCCCACGTTGGACGCCGTCGGGCTTGACCATGACGAACGTCCGCTCGCGATCCGCACTCATGCCGTGGCCGCCTCGTCGTCGCCCTCATCGGAGGGATCGTCGTCAGCACCGGATTCCGGTTCCGTGCCCGATTCCTCGTCCGGTTCGTTCGCGGCTGATTCGGAGTGCTCGTCCGCGCCAGCGTCAGCGACCGAATCATCGTCGGCCGGCGTCTCCTCGGGTTCGGATTCCAGATCGGCACCCGTCGGCGGTTCGTCGGCTGCGGCGGGTTCGTCAGCAGCAGCTGTGGATGCATCGCCCGCTCCACCCGCCTGCGTCCATTCAAGGTCACGGGGC
The DNA here is from genome assembly GCA_007123105.1 of Salinarchaeum sp. GTDB lineage: Archaea > Halobacteriota > Halobacteria > Halobacteriales > SKNY01 > SKNY01. Next base: position 2,208 of record SKNY01000070.1, read on the forward strand.
TCGCGGCCGAGGAGATAGTTTTTCTCGGCTTTCGAGTCCTTGAAATGGAGGACAGAACCATCGGCCCGTACGTACATGATGCCGGTTCCGGGCTCGATCGGTTCGCCTGTATAGTCACACGTCCGTTCCTCCGGCATGATCATTGGCCTCCGATTGCGTCCGCTTCGCGGGCGGTTTCACGGAGCTGGAGGACGTCACCGACGCGGACCGGTCCCAAGACGTTTCGCGTGATGATCCGACCCTGGTTCGAGCCTTCCTGGATCCGACATTTAACCTGCATTGCCTCCCCGTGCATCCCCGTCTCGCCGACGATCTCGATGACCTCGGCCGGGGTGGATCCAGATTCTGAGTCCTCTGCACTCATAATGACTCCTTATCGAAGGTCCTCGACCTTCGATGCAATATCATCGACATCGTCGCTCGCCTCGCCGGCGTCGACGATCGCGGCCGCGGCGCTGCCGACTTCGAGGCCCACCGCGCGACCGACGTCCGATTGCGATCCGACGTACACAAACGGGACGTCCCGTTCGTCGGCAAGTTCCGGTAGATGGAGGACGATCTCCTCCGGCTGGACGTCTTCGGCGATGATAACCAGCTGGGCGTTGCCCCGCTCGATCGCCTTGGTGGTCTCGTTCGTTCCCTTCCGGATTGACCCGGTATCTCGGGCGACCTCGAGCGCCTCGATTACGTCTTCCTGCAGGTCGCTCGGGACGTCGTAGGTGACATAGACTGGCATTGGTGACACTCCTTGTCGCGACGTGGTTCGGTCCGGTACGGGCGACTTCGTAGCTTCGTAGATCCGTGCCCCAACTGGACCTCATCAACACGTCGCGGTGCTACCCTGGTCTATCCCTGCCCCCGTTAAAAGCGTGTTCAAACGAATGACAGCGTGCGATCGGCACCCACGGCTGGTAGGAAACACACTTAGTCGCGGGCATCCGCCACTCTCGCGTGAACCCGCCAGCGCACGCGAACACCCTGCTTGCCGAGGCACGACGAGCCAACGAGCGGCGGGTGCTCGTGATCGCCGGGGAGCACGATGCGGCCATCGCGACGAGCAACCAGATCCTCGACCGGATCGACGTCGGGATTACAGATACCGTGGTGCTCAGCGAGCGGGACGACTGGCACGCCGAACGGCTCGAGTATTCGCACTCAGACCGAATCATGGGACGGACGTGTGGCGCAGTTGTCCTCGACTGTCACGCATCCACTGAACCGAACGCAATCGCACGAGCTGCAGGCGCCGTCGACGGTGGTGGACTCCTGCTTGTGCTCGCGCCGCCACTCGAGGACTGGCCGAACCGGCGGGATGCTTTCGACGAAGGATTAGTCGTGGCACCGTGGTCGATCGACGACGTATCCGGTCGGTTCAAACGGCGATTCGTCGAGCGACTATCCGTGCATCCGGGGATTTCGGTGATCGACGTCGATGGCTGGACGCTCGAGCGATCGGGGATCACCGATCCCGACCCGGCCGATCCACCAACTGGTGGGGGACGGATCCCGCCCGATCATGCCTTCCCGAAGGCAGCCTATCAGCGGTGTCTGACCGCGGATCAATGCCGCGTCCTCGGCCGCTTCGAGCGCCTTCTCGAACCAAACCAGGCAGTCATCGTCTCGGCACCGCGGGGCCGGGGTAAATCGGCTGTCGCCGGCATGGCCGTCACGTCCCTGGCAGCTTCTGGCATGGACGTTGCCGTCACGGCGGTGACAGCGTCACACACACAGACGTTATTCGAACACGCGACGGCACTCGCGAACGTGTTGACGGACACGTCGACCGTCATCGACCCCGATAGCCACCTGGAACTGGGGTCGGGCTCGGTGCGATTTCGCCCGCCTGCGGACGTCTTGGCGAGCGATCCTGACGTGGTCGTCGCCGACGAGGCGGCCGCCATCCCCGTGCCGGTACTGACCGATCTCCTCAGCGTGGACCGGATCGGGTGCTGTACGACGTTATACGGGTACGAGGGATCCGGACACGGGTTCGCCCTGCGATTCCGTGAGGCGCTCACGACGGACGATCACCGGGTCACTGACTGTGAGATGGTGACCCCGATCCGGTACGCCGCCGGCGATCCCATCGAGTCGTGGGTGACCGACGCCCTGCTGCTCGATGCGCACCCGGCTGTCGACGCGGCCGTCGCGGACGCAACCCCGGCGTCGGTTACGGTACAGCCGGTCGAGCCGGCGGCACTCGCCACGAACGATCGTCGCCTGCGAGAGTGCATCGGGCTGCTCGCTGCAGCCCATTATCGGACCGAGCCGAACGACGTGGCCCGGATCCTCGATGCACCAAATCTGTCGATAGTCACGGGCGAATATGCCGGACACGTCGTTGCCGTCATGCTCGTCGCTGCGGAGGGCGGGCTCGACGCCAACACGCGCGCGGACGCCTATCGCGGCGGTCGGTTGCACGGGAACATGCTCCCTGATATCTTCATCAACGAGTTCCGCCGCCCCGCACCGACGGCGCGAGCGGGCCATCGGGTCGTCCGCATTGCGGTCCATAACGCCGTCCGCCGACGGGGCTTGGGAACGCAGCTACTCGACCACCTCAGAGCGTCGGTCGATGACGGCTGGATCGGGACGGGATTTGGTGCTACGCCCATTGTGCTCGCGTTTTGGACCGACCTCGGATTTGTGCCAATCCTTTTGGGCGCCACACGGAACCCCGCAAGCGGTTGTTATTCGGTAGTGCTCCTCGATGGCGACCACGACGCGACCCGCGGGCTCGCCCGCGAGTTCGGCCGGACGTTCCCCGACCGCCTCGCCGCAAGTTTGCCAGACATCCACCGGCAGGTAGACCCGGAAGTCGTAGACACGTTGTTGGCGGCCGCACCGGTGGCTCCAGGGCCGGATCTCGACGCCAACGCCTGGCGACAGATCGTGGCGATGGGCAGTGGGCCCGGTCGATACGATCTCGACCCACGACCGCTCAAAGAACTCCTCCTCGCCCAGCTGGTAACGCGCTCTCCGTCCCTCGATCCGGCGACCCGACGACTCGCGATCGGTAAGGTCCTCCAGGGCCGGTCGTGGGAGGGCGTCGCGGAGCCGTGGCCGTCGACGCGGGAGGCCCGGCGGACACTTGGGGAGGCGGTCGCCGCGTTGGTGGACGAGTACGGTGGACCGGCGGCCGCAGCGGAACGGAGGCGACTCGAGAGACCATGAGTGACAAACCACAGGTGTGTGCAGAGGAGGACTGTGACCGGCCGGCGGCAGTGCGGCTATTCGTGCCATGGGCAGACGATCGGGACGTGTGTACGGCCCACGGTCGGGCGCTCGTCCAGCAACCGGGGGTCGTCGCGATGCCACTCGAGGACGGGCCGGACGAATGGCAGTGAACCGCGAGCTAATCGTGAGTAAAATAGACCACGGTCGACTCCGTGGTCTGGTCGTCGACGCGCACGAACCCGTACCGCTCGAACTGGAGCATGGTATCGGGATCCTCGTCGACCAACTCCGGCTCACCGAACCCGCGATCGGTGCCGTCTGGGCGTCTGACCGTAACGGGAACGGCTGTCTCAGCCGGAACCCAGTGCACGACCGGGACCGATTCCTCGCGGACGACCTCGATCGGGTCGTTGGTCCACGCAAGCTCGTCTCCCGTCGCGCGGAAACAACCGAGTCCCTTGAGCCACACCCGGTCGTCAGCCGCAGGCCGGTCGGTCCCGTCCAGCAGTACCTCCTCATCTACCGGGATCGATCGCGTCCCGCGGTCCTCGGTCGGATGGTGCGGGGGGCTCGCCGTGGTCGGGTGGTCTCCAACGAGGGCGAGGGTCACAGGATCGGCAACAAAGAACCGCCGATCGGTATCGGCGTCGATGCGTTCGCGATTGTTCGCGTAGACGCTACTCATCGCGAGGTCAACGCCGCTGGTCGAGACGCCGAGTTCTGTCATCGCGTCGACGATCGCGTCACCTCGAATTCCCCGTCGTCTGAGGCTACGGAGCGTCGGGACACGGGGATCATCCCAGCCGGAGACGGTTCCGTCGGCGATCCGTTCGGCGATCGCTGAGGTACTCATCGGGACGTCGTATTCGTCGACGTTGACGTGACCCCAGTGGAGAACTTCGGGGTATTCCCAGTCGAAATACTCATAGACAAACCGCTGGCGTTTCGCCGAATCCTGGAGGTCGATACCGCGGATGATGTGGGTGATCCCGAGGAGGTGATCGTCGATGCCGGACTGAAAGTCAAGTAACGGCCAACACCGATAGTCTGCGGCGGCCTCCCTGGGATGGGGCCGATCGATCATTCGGAAGGCAACCCAGTCACGAAGCGCCGGGTTCGGGTGTTCGATATCCGTACGAACCCGTAACACGATATCACCCGGGTCGAACTCACCAGCGATCATTCGTTCGAACTCATCGCGTACCGTCTCGATGTCCTTCGATCGGTTTGGCGAGGGCTCGCCCGCATTTTTGAGCGCGGAAAACTCCTCGCCCGGAAGGTCACACGTGTACGCACCCCCGTGGTCGATGAGTTC
>SKNY01000051.1 GCA_007123105.1 Salinarchaeum sp.
CAATACTGATTGCTACTTCGTGGCTGGTTGGTGAATTCGCAGCCCACTTTGGGATTCCGATGGGAGCTTCTGTATCCATTAAGTCAGTTTGGGTTTGATATCCGTCCTCCTGGATGGAACAATACAATTCATCTATCTGGTCTAATCTGTCCCACGCTTCCGGGAATGAGGTATATCCACCCCAACTCTGACCACTCTCGAACATTTCCTCTAGAAAGGGTATCATTGATGTTTGTTCCCATGGGGCATCCTCCTGATATCGTTCATAAAATGCATCCAATGGGAATATTTCTTCAAATAATTCCGTGTTTAAATCCCAATCTCCTGCCATTACTCCACAATTCTGGATAAAAAATTTAAATCCAGGATTCAAACATGTCGATATGTCATTGGGGTCCACCTGGATGATATTCGGTCCGACTGTACGATCAGAACGACAGTTGATGTGCGCGTAATACTGGTAATATATTTTTAAATATGATTTGTATATTTGACGGGCAGGTTTTTTAACAAAGGGGATAGATGATAGCACCGTTTTCCCAAAGCGTTCGATGTTATTTGGTATACCGGCCGTCATGTGAATTGATTAACGTATGTCATGAAGGTCTGGATGATCTTCAAATCCTTCCGGGACTTTCCCACAAATCAATACCTTATACCGAACTAGCTGCCAATCAACGTGTCGAACCCGTACTTGGACTGGTACCTTAGGAACACCGATTATTTTCGCTAGAAAAAGACGGTGTCTCCCTCGATGGACCCAAAAAAACTCCCCATTTCCATCAATTCCAACCGCGATCTCCACATCATTTGGTCGAAATAACAACCAATCTGTGAATGACCGTAATTCTGATTGGGGGCGATACCCTTCTGATTGGATCTTCTCGTGTAGTCGATCTCTGGCCTCCGTGTCAATATCATTCAATATCGCACTTTCCTCTGGGGTAGCTTTTTCTTCAAGCTCTCCCCACGGTATTCCTTCACTATATCGCTTGTTCAATAACCGGAAACGAGTAATTTCTTCTATCGGTTTCTTCTCGAGATCTCCACACGCAATAAAACCCCATTTATCTGTGAGATCTGGCACTTCTGCACTAATTGCACCTGGGTTGATCCATATTACTTTGATTGGGTTTGCGTCTGTAATCCTACGGTTTCCAAGCTTTTTGAAAATATATAACTTAACCCGAATGTATTTAAGATTTATTATGTGGTACTTTAAGTAGGATTTCTGAAATCGGTAATCCAAATAGCGGCTTATTAGTTCACTCGGTCCCTGTTCTTGGTAAATTTTTTTTGCTCGTTTAAATTTATCAAATTCAGCCATAAGTTCTAACCTAGGGGAGCATGTGATTCAGGCACTACACTTGCCTGTGTAATAACAGCTTCTGGTGGATTCTTGAGGTTACCGAAACTGGAATGCGATTCCACCGGTTCCGCTTGTTGATGCAATGGTTTGGATTTGTTTAATAACTCTTCCAATCCAACAACCTTCGGTAGAAATGCGCGGATTTTTCAAGTTCACCTCAGTGTCATTCCTAAAGCTAGATAATGAAGCACCTAATTGAACTCAGTTAATGGCGGGTATCTTTGGAGATGCTATCAAGAAATTTAGAAAGGAAGGTCCTCTTACTTTTCTATCTGACAGTCCATCAAAATTAAAAACCCGGTTGCTTGTAGCCACAATATGGGATCAAGTGTGTCAACAACCCCAGCCGGTATGGATAGATCCTAACTCAATCGAGTACTATTTGTTATCATCAACACATACTGAAAAATTTAGTCAGAAATACCGACGTGACTTTCCTCTACATAAATTAGAAAAGGGAAAATTTCCTCCAGCAATTTTTCATGGTTGCGTTGTCCCTGGAAACTGGGATCTAATGAAAAAAAGGATTGAGTACGATCGCGTTCATAACGCAATGTTTCATCGCTTCACGAAGGAGGGCAACTTTGAATCATCAGAGTATAACCATATTTTAAATCAACGGAATGAACTTCGTGATGATATCGATTATCGGCAGGATAAGCTCAGCAGAGTTGATGATCTCTATCACTCGATTAAAGAGCATGGGTTATTATCCCCTCATCAGCTAGCGGATGAAGAATACAACCTCGAGAACCCTGGAATATCTGTCAATATCGGACGAAATGGGGAATTCATTTTCAATAACTCTGGACACCATCGCCTTGCAATATCACAAGTATTGAAACTGCGTGCAATTCCTGTGTTAGTGGTGGTACGTCACCCTATCTGGCAAAATATCCGGGAGTCAATCAAACATTCCGATGAAGAGTATCCAGGGCTCACGGCAAAGTATTCCAACCATCCTGATATAACCAGTAATTCAACTTGATCAGTTCGTGGGATTAGGATGGGTGGCCCATTCGTCTCTAGTGATCATGTTCTTTGTTTCTCTTCCCAATCCACATGTCTGGCTTTGATGATGACCGGTATTCTATCCAAGTCCAGAATTTTGGCAATTGCCAATCGATGATTTCCCCCACCTTTCCACACGAATGCACCATTAGGACCTATGACTGTTTGCACTTCATTAAAACACCAATGTAAATGTTCTCCAGACCAACATTGACTGTCGATATTTCCTTCTTTTTTCAACTCAATTTGGGTTTTGTACCCCTCGTTTTTTATGGAATGATATAAGTGATCCCACTCTTTAATTTTCTCGTTAATATCTCCAGTGTACCTATGTTCAGGATCGGCAATCGCCTCTTGATAGTAAGTCACTCTCTCTGTTTCAAACCAACTTTTATTTTCAACGAACACTTCATAAAACATTTTGTATTTGTCGGATGATTCGAATGGCTCGGTCTCAATTTCCTCAGAGAATACTTCCCCAATACGAAACTTTTCCTTTGTCCGAAGATTTATTTTATCCGGACTTATATAGTGATATTCTAATACATTTGAGTCTGATTTGTGCGGCATGTGTGATATTAACCCGGTAATTTTGTGCATGTACTTATGGGGGATCCAGTCGAAACAGCTTCGACGGATTGCTCTTCGTTTTAAAAAATAACCTCCCAATTGAATTGTTTCGATGACTCCGGATTTCTTCACATTGGTGTAGAATCCTCTAACATTCTTCAAGGAAAGAACAGACCTATTTTTCATATACTCTCATCAACCTGAACGTAAAAAAAGAATGTGTTCTACCCTTGGTGCGTAAAGACAACGTTTTACCCCCTAGTAAAAATCATCATCCAATGGCCGACTACGAGGAGGTTACGGTGCTCCTACCGACGCTCGATGAAGCAGCAACCGTAGCTGACGTCGTAGCCGGCTTCTTCGCCGAAGGCTTCAAACACGTACTTGTCATCGACGGTGGCTCGACTGATGATACTCCAACAATCGCCAGCGATGCCGGTGCAACTGTCGTTACTCAATCCGGCACCGGTAAGGGTCAGGCGATCCGCGAGGCGGTGGTCGAGTACATCGATACACAGTACGTACTCATGGCCGATGCTGACGCGACCTATCGACCCGAGGAGGCCCACCGAATGATCGAGCCACTCCTTGCAGGAAACGTAGACCATGTCATCGGTAATCGGTTTGCCAATATGGCGCCGGGTTCTATGACTAAACTCAATTTTGCCGGGAACCAACTCGTCAACCGGGCGTTTGCATTCGTCCACGGGCGTCAACTCCATGATATTCTCAGCGGATATCGTGCATTCACCCGGGACTCCTTTCAACGCATCAACCCACGGGTCGATGGGTTCGGCGTCGAAACCGAACTTGCGGTCGGCTGTGTCAAACACGACCTCGACACTGAAGTCGTACCGATCCACTACGATCCGCGCCCCAACGGATCATCGACTAACCTCCATCCGATTCGGGATGGATTCGTCATTATGCTAACACTCTACCGGCTCGCTCGAACGAACAATCCCCTCTTTTATTTTGGCAGCGTTGGCATGGTAAGTACCATCGTCGGTCTCATGATCGGGACGTATGTTGGTTACCGATGGTTCGTGGTCGGGGTCTCACACGAGGTGCTCGCGGTTGTGTCAGCCTTTGGTATTCTCTTTGGCGTCCAACTTGTCATGTTCGGCGTTCTTTCTGATCTCATCGTTACACTCCATCGCGAGACACTCAGGCGGATCGACGAACGTGATTAACCGAGTAGCACATCGTCTGGAGGTTCCGCCTCAACGATTTCGACGCCTAGTGGATCGCCCGAACGATCGAACGCCGCAACTGACTGTTGGGTCCAGGGTGGCACCGCGACGATTACGACGGCATGCAGATCGTCAGTAACTCGGACGGCGAGCTCACCATCCGGATGGGCGACGAACCGACCTTCCGTCTGACCAGGTGATGTGCCCAAGTCGAACCCAAATACAGCGCTCACCGACGCTCCGGCGTCCGGGAGATAAAAATGTGTGAACACGGGTTGCTGATCTGCCAACGGGAGTGATCGAGCAAACGCTGCCGCAGGTGTCACGCCTAAGGCGGCCTCGAACGCTTCGGGCGTTCGTTCTTCGGCAAGCGTTAACAGCCCCTCGAGCAGCCCCCGCGTCATGTAGACGGTGATTCGGTCCATGGTTACCGGAGTAGATCGCGTACTACGGCCGGAACGGACAGCAAGGCCCGGGTATATGCTTGCGGCAGTCGACGGCGGGCGTGTCCGATCGCTTCATCTATATGGGCGGTGCCATCTGACATGACTCCTTCGCCGTGACCGACTAGCACTCGGTCGGCCGCGATTGTGCTGAGCGGATCTCGCGGTGGCATCAATCTGGCCATTGGATGGACGCCGAGGCGCTCACCGGGTGCTCGAAAGTACTTAGCGGTACCGAGTGACTCCGGAATCCGTACCGTATCGCCACCAGGAGCGCGAAGGGCCACCTCTCGCCACCCGTACCAGTCACGGATGACGTGTGTCGTCCAGCCGGTGTCCTGTCTGAATGGATCGATCGGCCCTGTTGGTGCGTCAATCGAACTGGCGAGGTTGTCGAGTTCGTCCGGTAGGTGCACGGACACGTCATGCTGGGTGGCGATCATCGCAGCATCTCGGCGATGATGATCGAAACAAACAACGACGCCGGCGATCTGATCGGGAATGAGATCGGCTACTTCTCCCGCATTCACCGGATCGACCAGCCAATACCCCTTTTCGCCGTTGATGGCATGGCTCGCCCGTTCCATCACCTCATCCGGATTGCCAATCCATCCGATTCCTCCCGGCCAATCCGTGTCGATCCGACGCATGTCCATTCGTTTAGATACCGATCAGAAACCCCTTCCGGGCCGAATCACCCATCGTTGTCGGGACCCAACCCACCAGATGATCCACCGGCTTGCATGGCTCGCGATCGAAGGCGAAGACGAGGCCGCGGTCCGATCCTTCTACGGCGACGTGCTGGAGCTGGATCGGTCGGGAAATGATACGTTCGTTGCCGGCGATACCGAGCTCCACTTGCGGCGACCAGGTGTAACATCCCCCGGCGGTGCCCACGTCCATTTCGCGTTCACGACGGGTGCGGACGCGCTGGGACACTGGCGCGCCACACTTGAGGCGTACGGAGACGTGGTCAGTCATGACTTCGGCGGCTTCGAATCGCTTTACGTGGTCGATCCGAGTGGCCACTGCGTTGAGGTCGCCAATCGGGGGGCAAGCGGTCGATCGTTAACCGGCATCTTCGAGGTGGTACTGGCTGTCGAAAACCTCAACCGTGCTATCAGACGGTATGAGGCGATCGGCTTTACAACGACCTCGCGAAGCGACAATCGACCGCGCGTACGACTCACCGTCGGGCCATTCGATCTCGAGCTATGGGAACCACATCGTGGCTTGGCAGATGCGCTTCCTGGTGCACACGTTGATCTCGGGTTTGTCGCGGACGCCGATGCCGCGACGACAGCGGCGGTGGATGCCGGGTATACACCTGTTGGCGAGCATTCCGTCATGGACCCGGACGGTCACCGTATCGGATTTAGGGACGAAGCCGATCGGTGTCGACGACGATGCCGGGCGGAGTAACGATCAGGAAGCCACGAAATCGTATTAGTGTGCCGCCATCCTCCTTAATCTCGCGGGCAAAGCCTGCGGCCAGCTCGTTCAGATCGCCGTTGATGTCCAACACCAGTACATTCCCAGCTTCGATGATATCGATCCAGTCCCCTGCCGGGGTCGTGCCGTCGAGGATGCCGAGGACCACCCGCGGACCAGACGTCTCGCCGTCTTCATCACGGTCGAGATGGGACTCCACGGCGGCGAGATCAAGATCGAACCCGCTCATGGCGGCTCCACGACGACACGTCGTTTAAACATAGCCACTTGTCGCGATCAACGAAGAAAAGGGTTTTATACGGACCGCGGTACATCTCAGGTACAATGTCGAAACGCAATCCGCGTTCGGCGGAGGTAGTCTCTGACCCCAGTCAGAGGGGTCGAGTTCTTCCAGGGCACATTAGCCACTGAGACGGAAATCGAATCCGTTCGAATTTTCGATACGACACTCCGTGACGGCGAGCAGACGCCACGCACCTCGTTCTCATACGACGACAAGCGGGCCATCGCCGAACAGCTTGACGAAATGGGCACCCACGTAATCGAGGCTGGTTTCCCGGTCAACTCAGACGCCGAGTTCGAGGCAGTTCGGGACATCGCTGCCTCGACGCGAACAACGATCTGTGGGCTGGCTCGCGTGGTCGATCAGGACATCGAAGCCGCCCTCGATACCGGCGTCGAAATGGTCCACATCTTCGTCAGCACGAGCGACGTTCAACTCCAAGATTCGATGCATAGCACGCGTGAAGAGGCGAAACAACGAGCAGTCGAGTCGGTCGAACGACTCGTCGAGGCCGATGTGGAGGTAATGTTCTCCCCGATGGACGCGACCCGCACCGACACTGACTACCTGATCGAGGTCGTCGAGGCGGTCAGCGCAGCGGGGACTGATTGGATCAACATCCCGGACACTTGCGGGGTAGCAACCCCCACCCGGATGGCGAACCTCGTCGAGTTGGTCGTCGAACATGCCGATGCACGGATCGACGTTCACACCCACGATGACTTTGGACTGGCCACAGCGAACGCCCTCGCGGGGTTCGAGGCAGGCGCCGAGCAGGCCCAAGTATCGGTTAATGGTATCGGTGAACGAGCGGGGAACGCAGCCTATGAAGAGGTCGTGATGGCCGCCGAGTCGCTGTACGGTGTCGACACCGGCATCGACACGACGCATATCACTGCCATCTCACGGATGATCGAGGATCTGAGCGAGGTGCCCGTGCCAGCTAATAAACCGATCGTCGGTGCGAACGCCTTTGCCCACGAGAGCGGCATCCACGCCGCCGGCGTCATCGAGAACAGCGACACCTTCGAACCTGGCGTCATGACGCCGGCGATGGTCGGCGCACGTCGACAGCTGGTTCTCGGCAAGCACACCGGTACCCACTCAGTGCGCGAACGACTCGAGGAGGAGGGCTTCGAACCGACAGACGCCGAAGTCGAGGAGGTCACTCGCCGGGTCAAAGATTACGGAGCTGCGAAGAATCGGGTCACTATCGCCGATCTCCGGCGATTCGCCAAGGACGTTGGCGTCCCACGCAGCGAAGAGGTGCACGTGTAGATGGCCCGACTGACCGGGTCCCGAAACCATTATGAGAACCACCCGGCGTATCATTTCAGTAATGCCAGCACGACGTCGATCTTGCGGCCTCATCGGTCGTCGAGCGGCTGGTTTCCTTTTCGTACGGATCGTAGGGGCCCTGCCCCGCTAGAAACACGTCCCACTTTCCCGATCCGTATCGCCCGTTCGAATACCACAGCGAACCGGCACGACCCATGAGCGATCAATCGAGCCCTACACCGATGACCACACCGGACGTGGAGTCTCCTCCACCGTCCGACGAAGAACAGCCAACTCAACCAACAACTGTCGACTCCGGCGCCGCGGCCGTGATCGCCGCGTTAGAGCAGGCCGGTGTCACGACTGTCTTCGGCGTTCAGGGCGGGGCGATCATGCCCGTCTACGACGCCTTGTACGACTCGCCAATTAGACACGTGACGATGGCCCACGAGCAAGGTGCTGCCCACGCCGCGGACGCGTACGGCATCGTCACCGGCGAACCAGGCATCTGTCTTGCCACCTCAGGCCCCGGCGCAACCAACCTGATCACCGGAATTGCGGATGCCAACATGGACTCGGATCCAATGGTGGCGCTCACTGGTCAGGTTCCGACGGGCATGGTGGGCAACGATGCTTTCCAGGAGACCGACACGATCGGCATTACGAGTCCGATTACGAAATCGAACTACTTTGCGGACGATGAAACGACCGTGGGCGATGTCGTGGGCGAGGCGTTCGAACTGGCCCGCAGCGGTCGGCCTGGCCCGACCGTTGTCGATCTGCCGAAGGACATCACGAACGCCGAGACCGACCGCCATCCGCGCCAGCCCCGATTGCCGGACACGTACCGCCCGGCGTCCCGGGCCGACAGCGAGGTAGTCTCGGCCGCTGCCCATGCCCTCGAACGGGCCGAGAAACCGGTCATCCTCTCGGGTGGCGGCGTCATCAAGGGAGAGGCCAGCGACGAACTCCGGGCGTTTGCGATCGACCACGAAATCCCGGTGGTGACGACGATGCCGGGAACCGGCTCGTTCCCCGAGGATCACGAGCTGGCCATGGAGATGGCCGGGATGCATGGGACCGGCTACGCCAACATGGCGATCACCCACTGTGATTATCTGTTAGCGATCGGGACTCGCTTTGATGACCGACTAACCGGAGGGATCGAGACGTTCGCCCCAGCGGCGGAACTCGCACACATCGATATCGATCCCGCCGAGATCTCGAAGAATATTACGGCAGATTATCCGCTGCTGGGTGATGCCGCCACGGTGCTCGAACAGCTCGACAACGAGCTCTCGGGTATCCCCCACGCCGACGAGTGGCGCGAGCAGTGCCAGCGCTGGAAAGCGGAGTACCCGATGGATTACCAGTGGGATCCAGACGGTCCGTTGAAACCCCAGTACGTCGTCGAGCAGTTCGACGAACTGACGCCGTCCGACACGATTGTAACGACCGGTGTCGGCCAACACCAAATGTGGGCAGTCCAGTACTGGACCTACACCCAGCCGCGGACGTGGGTTTCCTCACATGGACTCGGTACGATGGGCTACGGGTTGCCCGCCGCAATTGGTGCCAAAATCGCCGCTCCGGACCGCGAGGTTGTCTGCTTCGATGGCGATGGCTCATTCCTGATGACTGCCCAGGGCCTGGCCGTTGCTGTTCGCGAACAGCTGGACATCACGATTGCGGTGTTGAACAACGCAGCCGTCGGGATGGTTCGCCAGTGGCAGGACGCCTTCTTCGAGGGCCGACATTCGGCGTCCCAGTACCCATGGATTCCGGCGTTTGATAAGCTCGCCGAGTCATTCGGTGCCCAGGGATTTGCCGTCGAGCGACACGACGAGGTCGAGTCAACGATCGAGGCCGCGATCTCGACCGATGGCCCGACAGTCATCGACTTTCACATCGACCCGGACGAAAACGTCTATCCGATGGTGCCAAGCGGGGGAGACAACGGAAAGTTCGCCCTCTCGGAGGATCAATTATGAGTCAGGGGCTCCAGGGACCCCCGCCGGAGGATCGGCCCGATCCCGGTGCGAAGCGCACGCCATCGGGCGCGCGCATCGATCCGGACAACCAGCCCGAACCGCCGCGCCGCCGTGTGATTCTCTCGGCCCTCGTGAAACACGAACCGGGCGTGCTCGCGAAGGTAGCGGGGCTGTTCTCGCGGCGGCAGTTCAACATCGAGAGTCTCACGGTCGGACCGACTGCCTACGAGCGACACGCTCGCATCACGCTCGTGATCGAAGAAACAGAACCGGGTATCGATCAGGCGCAAAAGCAACTTGAAAAACTCATTCCGGTCATCTCGGTGACCGAACTCGATGGAGATGCTGTCGATCGCGAACTCGCGCTCATCAAGGTCGACGGCGATCATCCCGACGCCATCAGCGCGGTCGCGGACATGTACGACGGGCAGGCTGTCGACGTGAGCGCAGAGACGGTCACCGTCGAGATCACCGGGCCGGAACCCCGTATCGACGCGGCGATCGAAACGTTCGAACGGTTCGGCATCCGGGAGGTCGTACGGACGGGAACCGCCGCACTGGCGGCAGGCCCGCAGGAGACCGCCCCCGGCCACGTCGCCGGACTAACGGATCCAACTGACACATGACGGAAACACGCATATACGACGACAACGACGCGGATCGCACGTACATCGACGACAAGACGGTCGCAGTCCTCGGATACGGCAGCCAGGGTCATGCCCACGCACTGAACCTCCGGGACTCCGGAGTGGACGTGATGGTCGGCCTGCGCGAGGATTCTGCTTCGCGGGCAGCTGCTGAGGAAGAGGGTTTGACCGTCGGCACGGCCGCCGAGGTGACCGCGGCCGCCGACATCGTCTCGGTGCTCGTCCCCGACAACGTCCAGCCAACGCTGTATGACGCGGCGATTGAACCGAACCTCGAACCCGGCGATACGCTGCAGTTTGCACACGGCTTCAACATCCACTACAACCAGATTACACCGCCGGAAGGCGTCGATGTCACAATGGTGGCGCCGAAGAGTCCGGGGCACCTCGTCCGTCGGAATTACGAGGCCGGTGAGGGGACCCCCGGTTTGCTGGCGATCTACCAGGACGCGACCGGCGAGGCAAAGGAAACGGGCCTGGCGTACGCCCAGGCGATCGGTTGTGCCAGAGCGGGCGTCGTGGAGACGTCGTTCAAAGAAGAAACCGAAACCGACCTCTTTGGCGAACAGGTCGTCCTCTGTGGCGGAGTCACGAGTCTGATCAAGGCTGGTTTCGAGACGCTCGTCGATGCGGGCTACAGCCCGGAGATGGCCTACTACGAATGTCTGAACGAGCTCAAGCTCATCGTCGACCTCATCTACGAAGGCGGGCTGATGGGCATGTGGAACTCGGTGTCGGACACCGCCGAGTACGGCGGCCTCACTCGCGGGGATGTCGTCGTCGACGAGCACGCACGCGAGCAGATGGAGCAGATTCTCGAGGATGTCCAGGATGGTACATTCGCCCACGAGTGGATTGCGGAGAATCAGGTCAACCGACCACGCTACTCGCAGCTGCGTGAGGCCGAACAAAACCACGAAATAGAGGCAGTTGGCGAAGAGCTGCGGGCCTTGTTCGCGTGGGCCGACGAGGAAGTCGAAGAAGAACAAAAGGCCGAGGTATCCGCGGATGATTGAGGGTGCGGTATGAGCAGCGGGACGCTCTACGATAAGGTTTGGGAGCGACATGCCGTCGCGGAGCTGCCAACTGGCCAGACCCAGCTATTCGTGGGCCTGCACCTCATCCACGAGGTGACCAGTCCACAGGCGTTTGGCATGCTCGGCGAGCGCGACCTCGAAGTAGCCTATCCCGAACTCACGCACGCCACGGTCGACCACATCGTGCCGACCGAGGATCAGTCCAGGCCGTTTGTCGACGAGGCCGCCGAGGAGATGATGGCCGCCCTCGAGCGCAACGCCGAACGCGCTGGAATCCAGCTCGCGGACCCGACGTCGGGTCGTCAGGGCATCGTCCATGTGATCGGACCCGAGGAGGGACTCACACAACCCGGGATGACGATCGTCTGTGGTGATTCACACACCAGCACCCACGGTGCCTTTGGTGCCCTGGCGTTCGGGATCGGGACGAGCCAGATCCGGGACGTGCTCGCGACCCAGTGTGTGGCGATGGAAAAACAGGACGTTCGTCGGATTACCGTGACGGGAGAACTGGAGGCCGGCGTCGAGGCAAAAGACGTCATCCTCCAGATCATTCGGACACTCGGTACCGACGGCGGTGTCGGCTACGTCTACGAATATGGCGGGCCGGTCGTTGACGCGCTTGATATGCCGGGTCGGATGTCGATCTGCAATATGACGATCGAGGGCGGTGCCCGCGCGGGTTATGTGAATCCCGACGAAACCACCGTCGACTTTTTGGCAGAGACGGATCGATTCCGCGAGGACCCGGACCGGCTCGAGACACTCCGACCGTACTGGGAATCCGTCCGATCCGATCCGAACGCGTCCTATGACGATGTTGTCGAGATCGACGGTGACGCCTTGGAGCCGATGGTTACCTGGGGAACAACACCGGGACAGGGGGTCGGCATCACTGAACCGATCCCGGATCCAGACGATCTGCCAGCGGACAAACGCGAATCCGCTCGTGACGCACAGGTACACATGCGTGTCGAGCCCGGCGAGACGATGGAGGGCTACGAAATTGACGTAGCGTTCCTTGGTTCGTGTACGAACGCTAGATTGCCGGATCTCCGGCGCGCAGCAGCGATACTCGAGGGTCGGACGGTCCATCCGGAGGTCCGCGCACTGGCGGTGCCTGGCAGTCAGCGCGTCAAGGCCGCCGCCGAAGCTGAGGGGCTCGATGAGATCTTCACGGCTGCTGGCTTCGAGTGGCGCGGGGCAGGCTGTTCGATGTGTCTGGGGATGAACCCCGACCAGCTCGAAGGCGACGAGGCATGTGCGTCCTCATCGAACCGGAACTTCGTCGGCCGGCAGGGGAGCAAAGACGGTCGCACCGTCCTGATGAACCCACAGATGGTCGCCGCAGCGGCCGTGCGGGGACACGTTACCGACGTTCGGACCCTCTCGGAGGTGACAACGGTATGAGTGACGGTCCAGCAGAACCCGTCCGCGAGGTTCGCGGCACGGGGATTCCCGTGCGGGGGAACGACATCGACACCGACCAGATCATTCCGGCCCGGTTCATGAAGGTTGTTACGTTCGACGGACTCGGCGAGTTCGCGTTTTTCGATCAGCGGTTCGACGAGCACGACGAACAGCAAGACCACCCCTTCAACGACGAACGGTTCCAAGGCGCGAACGTCTTAGTCGTCAACGCCAACTTCGGTTGTGGCTCCTCGCGCGAGCACGCACCGCAAGCCTTGCAGCGCTGGGGCATCGACGCTATCATCGGCGAAAGTTTCGCCTCGATCTTTGCAGGGAACTGTCTTGCCCTCGGCATCCCGACGGTGACTACTGATGAGGAAACGGTCACCGAGTTACAGGATCGGATCGAAGCACGCCCCGACGCCGAAATTGCCGTCGACGTTGAGAACGAGATCATCACTGTCGATGGCGAGACGATCACCGTTACGGTCGACGACGCACAACGTCGGGCACTGGTCGAGGGCGTCTGGGATACTACCGCGTTGATGCGAGCAAACACGGATGCCGTACGCGATGTTGCGGCAAACCTGCCGTATGTGGAGGTCGATCCATGACTGTCGAGATCACTGTCATTCCGGGGGACGGTATCGGTCACGAGGTCATCCCAGCTGCAGTCCGCGTGCTCGAATCGCTCGATCTCGATGTTGAAACACACGAAGCAGTGGCGGGCGATGCAGTCCTCGAGGACACCGGAACGCCGCTCCCCGACGAGACCATCGGCCTCGCCCGTGAAACCGACGCCACGTTGTTCGGCGCGACTGGCCACACGTCTGCCGACGTGATCATTCCGTTACGACGTGAACTCCAGACCTATGCGAACGTTCGGCCGGCGGTTGCATACCCGGGTGTCGACGCGCTGCACCCGGAGACGGACTTAGTATTCGTCCGCGAGAACACCGAAGGCGTCTACAGCGGCATCGAACACGATCTCACCGATGACGTCAGCGTGCTGACGCGGGTGATCACCGAGACCGCATCGCGACGGATCGCCGAGTTCGCCTTCGGTCACGCGGTCGACCGCGGGGCCGACGCGGTGACCATTGCCCACAAGGCCAACGTGATGCGCCTGACAGATGGGAAATTCCTCGAGACGGCCCAGGCCGTCGGCGAACATTACCCTGAGGTAGAGACGCGGACGGCGATCATGGATGCCCTCGCAATGTATCTCGTCCTCGATCCGACCGAGTACGAGGTTATTGTCTCGCCGAACCTTGCCGGAGACGTCCTTTCGGACCTGGCCGCCGGGCTCGTCGGAGGGCTCGGATTGCTCCCGTCGGCGAACCTTGGCGAGGAACGGGGCATCTTCGAACCCGTCCACGGTAGCGCGCCGGACATCGCGGGACAAGGGATTGCAAATCCCGCCGCGGCGGTGCTGTCGCTTGCAATGTTGCTCGATCACGTTGGATTTCCGGCAGAGGCAAACCGGGTTGATGCTGCTGTGCAGGCTGTCCTCGCATCCGGTCCACGGACTCCCGATCTGGGCGGCGACGCCACGACCGAGTCGGTCACAGACGCCATTATCGACGAACTGGCCCAGTGATCCAAACGATTTAACCGACGGGGTAGCGACCCGGAGGTATGGATGCGGAGGCACGACGGGAACTCGTCCTCCGGCATATCGAGGAAGTAGTCACGGATACAGAGCTCACAGAGCTACTCACCGACGACGCCGTACCGACGCTATACGTCGGCTACGCTCCGACCGGCGAGATGCACATCGGTCATTACACGACGATGCGCAAGCTGGTCGACTTCCTTGATGCCGGCATCGATGTCACCGTCCTCATCGCGGATCTACACGCCCATCTCGACGACGAAAAATCGCCGTTCGATTTGCTCGAGGCACGGAGTGAATACTATCAGGTCGCCATCGAAACGATGATCGACGCGGCGGGCGGGCATGCCAGCCAGGTCCAGTTTGTTCGAGGGTCAGAGTTCGAACTCGGTTCACCATATACACTCGAGCTCTACCGGCTCGCGACGGAGACGACCAGTTCACGGGCGATGCGGGCGGCAAGCGAGGTCGTCCGACAAGGTGACGCCCCCACCGTCGGTGGGTTGCTCTACCCGCTTATGCAGGCGTTGGACGTAGCAGCCCTCGATGCCGACATCGCGTACGGTGGAATTGATCAACGGGGAATTTACATGCTCGCCCGAGAGATCCTGCCCGAACTCGGTCACGAGAAGCCCACATGTCTATTTGCGCCACTTCTTAGTGGACTCGATGGCGGCAAGATGAGCGCGAGCGAACGAACCTCGAAGGTCGATCTCACAGACGATCCGGAGACTATCGCCGAGAAGCTTGCAGATGCGTACTGTCCGGCCGGACAAGTGGAGGAGAATGGTATCCTCGAGTATCTCGAGTATCTGGTGTTTCCGGTTCTCACGGAAGAGGAGAAGTCCTTCGTCATTGAGCGACCGGACGAATACGGCGGTTCGATCACGTACGAGACGTACGCTGACCTGGAGGCAGATTTCGTCGCCGAGGAACTCCATCCAGCAGATCTTAAACCGGCGGTGGCAACAGCGATCGCGGACTTGCTCGCTCCCGTCCGCGAGCGTATTCTCGACGAGCCAACGCTGCTCGCGACGGCCTACCCCGACGAGTACGGTCGGGTTTGATCGGGATCAGGATTCGTTGGTAGCCTCATATACGGCCTCGAGTAACTCCGCTGCGTGCCCGTCTGGGCTCACGTTTCCGAACGTTGCCTCGATCGTCCCGTCCGGACCGATCACGTAGGAGTTGCGAAAGACGCCCTCGACAATGTTGCCGAAGACGTTTTTCTCGCCGTAGGACTCGTAGGCGGCTGCGACATTGCCGTCCTCGTCGCTCAAGAGTTCAAACGGCAGATCGTACTTTTCTGCGAATGCTGCGAGATCTTCGATGGGGTCATCGCTAATCCCGAGGACGGCGACGTCACGTTCGCGGAAAGCCGCCCATTCGTCACGAATGCCGCAGGCCTCGGTCGTACATCCAGCGGTGTCCGCACGCGGGTAAAAGTATACGATCACCGGGTTACCACGGTAGTCTTCGAGCGCGACCGGCTCTCCGTCTTGGTTCGGGAGTTCGAACGTCGGTGCGGGATCGCCTTCGGATAACATGATCAGGGGATCCAGACCGACCTGCATGCATGTTCCGGTTCCCGCCCATCGATGAGGATCGTTTCTCTGTGATCTCCACCCGTCATGTGACGCCGCTCGCAGGAACTAAGAGCTGGCTCGACCGAGCCCGGGCTATGGGTCTCGTCAGGGATCTTATAGACAAACTCACCGCCGGTCCGAAGGTGTACCGAGGCACTACTGCCGGCGCACTCCTCGGTCGGGGAGATCCCGCGGATGACCGGTACCTGTGCATTAACTGTGGCCACGGCTTCGAACGTCACTACCACGAGTGTCCGGAGTGTCGCGGTCCGTACGTCGTCGATACCGAACTGGCTGATGACACATAGCTGATCCGCCGCGAAAGGTAGCGTGACCGATTACGAGGTACAAGCGGGCTTATAAGGACGGACCTATTCTCGGAATCGAGACGGTGGTGAAGCCGTTACGCTCGGCGGCTGTGCGTGTCCCTCCAGCCACCCGGTGGATGGCCGATAATACGTTTGCCGCATCGGCGGCTTGGGCGTTGAGGTCGATGTCGCCAGGGATCGCCGCTAGGGTATCGCTGTCACCGGAGATCGTGAGCACGGGTACCACTGGATGGCCCGATGGCGCGCCGTGGGCGGTGAGATGGACGACGAGGTGAGCACCTGCTGCCGCCAGTGCGGTCGTTGCTTCCTCGAATCGGGACGGTGCATCGAGGATCGTCACCCCTGGGCCAGGATCGAGCGTTTCACCGCACACCATCACGCGGTCGATCCGGGTGTCCCCTAAAAAGCTTATGACGTTCTCGAAACCGCTCGCTCGTGCGCGAATCCCGATTTGTCGATTACGCGGTGGGACATCTGCCATGCGGGCGAATAGGCGCTCGACGCTGTCCTGGTCCTCAATCGCCTCGCTGGTCTCATCGTGAAACGGCAGTAACCGATCGACACCGGCGGCGAGTACGCGGGCCCCGTGATGGACGAGTTCGGTCGTCATCTTTGCGATTAACGGGTGGACCGTGCGAATAGTGGACTGCTCTAAGTCAGACGCGACGAGGCCGACGACCAGCTCATCGATGCCGACTGGTTCCCGCCTCGGCGAACATTGGCTGAGAAGCTCGTCAGCCGCAGTTCCACCGGCCTCGATGCAATTGTGCGCACCGCCAGCGGCCCACATGCTCACGCGACGGGTTGGGACGAGCGCAAGCGGCTCGCAGAGATCGGTGACAGCTGTACCACCGCGATCGGATCCGACCACGACGGTCCCTGCAGCGTTGGGATGCCAACCCAAGCCAGTGAGAATGTTGCGCGTTAGGGCTGCGTCAGCACCAAGTTGGGAGCAGCCGTGATCGTGGGCGAGGCTCACGACTCGATCTCGTGGGGCGGCGATCGCGTCTGCGATGGGACTGGTATTGATGGTGGTCGGAAGCACCACCACGTGACTCCGTACACCCAGTCGGCCCTCGGAATGGCGGAAGGCCTCAACAGTCGGGATGTCCTCTTTCATCGATGCTGTACACAACCTCCTTCGAGGACATCACGCTGATCGAAGGCGTGTACTCGAATTTTGGCAACTGTATTCGGTCCAGTCCGTCTAGTGGGGGGCCAGTCGAACAACCCTGTCACGCGAACGTCCCCGTTCCGGCGAGTTGTTCCGGTTGTACTTCGTTTACAGCACATGCGTCCAGGCTGAGGCGTTCTGCCGCCGTGGGGCGACCATTTGCCACTGCAACGATGTGGTCGAACAACTGCTCGGCGGCGGCCACCGGATCGAGAGCTCCCAACAGGTCGCTGATGTCTACGTCTACGTGATCGCTCAGCCGTCTGGCGGTGCTGGAGTTTGCGGTCGTGGTGATGACTGGCGCGATCGGATTCCCCGGGGGACAGCCCTGACCGGTCGATCGGATGAGCAGTTGAACTCCGCCAGCGACCTGCCCAATGACGCTCTCTATGTCATGGGTAGGTGTATCCATTAAAACGAGCCCCCGGCCGACAGGTAGCTGGTACGCGTACGGGAACATCACTTCAATCGGTGCCGTGCCGGCCTTCTGTACGGCCCCGAAGCTCACTTCCTCGATCGTTGAGAGCCCGCCACATCGATGGGGCTTGGTCGGACGGACGGCTGTGAGGTCGACGCCCATTCGACGTGCAATGCGGTCCCGGTACTCGCTGTAGCGGGTGATGCGCTCGCCAACGGCGCGGTGTTCACATCGCGAGGTGAGGATGTGCTCTGCACCGATAAACTCGGCCGTCTCGCCCATCACGACGGTCGCCCCCGCTGCGATGAGCCGATCACTTACCGCTCCGATCGCGGCATTTGTGGCGAGGCCGGACGTTGCGTCGCTATTGGAACATGCGACTCCCACGACCAACTGATCCAGCCCAACGTCAACACGTTCGGTCTCAATAATCTCGTCGTGTAGCGCCGTTGCCAATGATTGTCCACGGGTGAGTGCTTGCTGGCTCCCGCCCGCTTCCCTGACGGTCGCCGTCCGGACCGGGGTCCCATCCTCCTCGATGCGGGCGGCGATGTCTGTTGCGCTGAGTGCTTCCGTCCCATGATCGACGACGACGGCCGCCCCAACGTTCGGGTGTCGTCCAAAGCCGACCAACGTTCGCTCCGTTTGTTGCTGGGAACCAGTGGGTGCGTGGGCTCCCATCTGGTGGGGCGTTGCGTGCGCCCACCCACCGAGTCCGTCTGCGATGGCAGTCGCTAGGCTCGCGGTCGAAACAGCGGTCGGAATGATCGCTACGTGATTCCGCACGCCGACCCGACCATTCGGGCGGCGATAACCGCATACCATGTATTGTTCTCACCGAGCCGTGACAAAACCTTTCCTGGGGGTTCACGGAACTTCCGGTCCACCACGGCAAGAGCTCGTGGACAGACACAACCATGACGGCAACACGCTTTTGATGGCCCCTCGCGCACGCTCTGGAATGCGCTGGATTTCTCGGTCGATCGTCCTACGGTACCTGTTCATCGTCGGGATAATTGTAACCGGTATTCTCATCGAACGCACGCTTTCGGGACTTGAACACGCTGTCATTCTAATCGTCGGACTGCTGGCCGCTTTAATTTGGTTGGTATATTATCATATCGCCCTTCAGTCGCGGTTCGAGCGGTTCGAAGAACGTGGATAACGACGGGAAGGTATCATGCAGTGGGCGATATCTTTTTCAGCATGAATCAGGATTATACAGGTCATGGAACGCGCTAACATTCAACTCCCACACGGTATCCGGAAACTCCTCGATCCGCTTATTACGATTCTAGTCCGTGTCCGGACGTCGCTCATCTACTTCATTTTCTTTATCGGCGTCGTCTTTTTGGCCACGGCAATCATCATGGGTGACGGAGTACTGGCGGGACTGTTCGGTATTTTTGGCTTTACAGCGTTCGTCTACGGGGCGCTTGCGTACGTTGGTCTCCGCCTGATCGGGTACCCAAAGATCGGCGGTTTCGATTAAGTCGATTCTGCTCCAGCATTGTGGTGACATACCACGGACCGGAATAGCTATTGTCACGAACTACTCCTTCCGGACGTATGTCGCTTCTCACCGATCGTGATCTGACCCACTTCCGCGAAAACGGGTATGCAGTGATCGAAGATGTCGTCGATGCGGCCAAATGCGAGGCTGTTGTCGAGGACATGTACTGGTTCACCGGACGCGAACCCGACGATCCCGAGACGTGGTATGAGCCGCCGGACGGTCTCGACGAACACTTTTCGAGCGTTGGGGGGCTCGAGATGTACCATACACAGTCGCTCTGGGACACCAGACAAGACGAGACGCTCTACCAGGCGTTCGCCGAAGTGTTGGATGAAGAGGCACTATGGGTAAGCATCGACCGGGTGAATATGACGCCGCCAGCGAACGAGGACCACCCGGAAATCGATAACGCCCTCCGGATGCACTGGGACACCGATATCTCGGCCCTCCCCGAACGCGTCGTCCAATCATGGGGAACCGAACAGATACCTTGGGGCGTCCAGGGCGTCCTGCACTTGGCAGATACCGCGCCAAACCAAGGCGGCTTTACCTGTTATCCCGGCGTATATCGCGACCTCACCGAGCTTGCAGCCAATTGCGACGGTGAGCTTACGGTCGACGATATCGATCTCGACGCCTACGAGCAAATCAACGTTGGTGCCAATCAGGGTGACCTGTTGATCTGGGATCGGTTATTGCTTCATGGGAATGGCCGTAATCGGTCTGCCACCCCCCGACTCGCCCAGTACGTGCTGATGGCGCCCGAGCGATTCGCCGACGCGGAGACGCGGCACGATCGCATTGCAACGTGGCGGGACCAGGAAGCGATCGCCACGCCCGGGGACGGTGATCCCCGTAATCGCGAGAAGGAGCGTCCCCCAGCAACTCTCACGCCGCTTGGTCGGAAGCTCCTCGGTATTGATCCGTGGCACGGCTGGAGTACGACAGCGGGGCCGGCCAGCGATTGACCCCGGGTGGGGAGCAGTTGCGTGGCGTGCTCCGATCGTTCAAATGTCTCAGAGGTCACGATACTGGTACAGTTCTTTATCGAAGCACATCAAGATGAGTCCTCCAAAGATGATCATGAACACCAGAATGCCGACGATATTGATGATCGTAATCGTGTGCGTCGCCGAATCGAGATCGACTGC
>SKNY01000069.1 GCA_007123105.1 Salinarchaeum sp.
GCAGCTGTCCCCGGTGCTCCTCCGTGGTTTCCCCCTCTTTCCTTGTGTGATTCCATCGCACTGTCGTCTTCCGCGGCGAAGATTTGTTCGCCACGGATCACTCCCGTCGACGCCCGCCGTGAACGTCACCTCGCTGAACACGGTCGCACGATACTACGTGTACAGCCCGTCCTCGGCGCGCTCCGTGCGCTTGCACTTATCGACGAGACCGACGTCACCGAGCGTATTGCGGTGCTCATGCAGCGTGCTGTTGTCGATCTCGCGTGCGGCCTCGCGTTCCCCTTGGCTCATTGCACCGGCATGGACGAGCCGATAGCGCAGTTCATCGCACGAGCGATGACCGACGGCTGCGTGCATGCGAGCGGTTCGTGAAGACTGAGCACGCTGGCTGCCGGGAGCAGCTCCGCTGGATTATTCGGACACTCCGTTCGATCGACTGCGCCGTGGTCAACCGGATCGAGTCCAAGGCAGTGATCGCTTCGCCAATGCCGCCCCAGCGACCGCATCGAAACACGTCCAACGGTAATGCGATCGATAGCGAAACTGCATCCGTCCCGACCTCATGCTGCGCGCGGACACCATCACGCCCGCACTGGACGCTACGGGTCGTTGGGGATCGTTCACCGCCCCGAATGGGGCGCTCCTGCCCACGCTCATTCCGGATCGCACGGACCTTCGCCCCAGGGCTCCCCGGTGCTGTTCGGCATTGCGGTGCGTCTGCACCGAATCCGGCTACTGGCGACCGGCCAACTCACGAGCCGCAGGCGATTGCTGGTGCTCGGTCTCAATAGGTCCGGATCCGGAGGCTGTCGACGCGCTCAAAATCGGCGTCTGCGGTCACCAGTTCCTGATTGTGTTCGATCGCCGTTGCGGCGATGAGACAGTCGGTAAACCCGAGTGGTGAGCCCTCTGCGAGCAGTTCGGCCTGGAGCTCTCCGGCGCGCCGGGCGGTCGCGCGATCCAGGTCGAACCACAACAACGTCTCAATCACGTCCGCCGTCCGGCGGTATTCTCGGGCGGACCCCATCGCGGCCCCGATCCAAAGTTCGACGGCGGTTACCGGGGCGATCCCGTGTCGGCCGGGCTGGTCGTCGAGTGCCTCCATCACCTCCTGTGCGTCGTTGTCGGCCGCGAGCACGTCGATCACGAACGAGGTATCGAGGCAGGCCATTACTCCACCAGGTGGTCGATGCGATCGTCGGAGCGACGGCGGCTTTCCTCGATTGCCTCCCGCGCTCGGACGGCCGTTTCCCCGCTCCAGGCCCCCCAGAACTCGGCAAGCGGCCGTCGACCGAGTAACCGGTCGATGGCATCACCGAAGCTTTCCCCCTCTCGGCGTTCCTCGCGGAGCTTCTCGTATACGTCTTCGGGGATCGAGATGTTCTTCGCACCCATACAATATTGTGTGTGCTGGGTGTGTATACCCTTGTCGTCCCACGCAGTGTCGATCGCCATGTCCTCATGTGTACTGCACCGCGGGATGGCCCGCAATCACGTGTCGACCGCCGCGGCGGGATCTGCGTTTGTTCATGAGCGATCCAGACGAGATCACCGAACTCGGCCATCAGGCCCTCCGTACTGCACGGGTGGAGGGACTCTGTCGTCGCATGAACCAATTCATCGAATCATACGGGCACGGTCAGGATCTCAAGAAGCTCCGTGCCGGCATTGATTCGATAGGCGACCTTCTTGACGACGGTCGAACCGAGCGAATTTGATGCTGTATTTCGATACATCTGCGCTCGTCACGTCCATGGCCGACCGAATGAGAATTTCAAACCGCTGCACCACTCCGGTCGGAGGCAGAACAGTGCCCTCCCCGAATTGGCAAACAGAAGCTGCCCGCTTCGCCGAACCCCCGTCTTCTATCGCGAGACGTGCGCAGCAATCCAACTCGTGGGATGCACCTGATTGGCAGTTATGACAACGGTCCGAAATCGATCGCAGGCACTCCCGTGTGCTTTCCACGTTGATTCCCACGCCACGGTCATCTGAGCGCTTACCCCCATTTGTTGATCCTTCCTTCTCTATCCACCTGTATCGATTCTGGCCGACTTGGGCAAGACGTGCCTCCGACCAACCACCCGCTATCGCCTCCCCCCGGATCTCGTGTCCACAACAGTGAGCTCTGCATCCGGATGGATGCGATTGGGGTGGGACTCGACACCGCCCGTTTCGCTGGGGTCATTTCGCGCATCTGTCTAGGACCTAGCGCGTCCATCTGAACACGGACTCATCCATTCCCGGTCGCCGCGGCCGCTATCTCACAGATTCATCCTCTGATGACGAGATGCGCACGTGCGTTGGCTCGTCACCGTCCCGTTGCCCGGACGCCATCTTGTCGGATCCAGCGGTTGTGTCCCACCCTTGGTCGACTGCAGTCTGCCGCGTCTCCACTGGGTCCACCCGCGGATCGCGGATGTCAAACTCGTCCGGCCGATCCGTCCGCACCCAGCCAATGAGCAGTCCGCGGATCACTGGCCCACTCGGTTGGGATCCCTTATGCCGTGCCCGACGTGCCCGACGTGCCCGTTGCAACCAGCCGGACTTCCACTGTAGGACCAGGATGAAGCCGAGCACTAACAGCGCGGTTTGGTTCGTCAGTTCCACCGTCCAGTCGAACGTCGGCATGCCAATTTCGCCAACCATGGTTACCGCCCGCCTGCACCGCGAGCACTCCCATTCGACGCCACGGCCCATATCGCATCCACCGTCGCAAGCCGTGGGCGCTGCAGGTCCGCGCCAAGGTGCTCCTCTCGTGCAGTACCGCACACGCAATGGGAGCGACCCGACCGCCACCCAGTGCTGGCACGCCCACTCCCACCGTGCAGTGAGCCACCACCAGCCGATCCAGCATGCGCCTTATTTCCGCCGCGGTTCCCCTGCCCGCCGATTCCGGCCGCCATCATCACTCCACGTAGCATCGGCACCCCACAGTCGTTGTACCACTCTCTTAAAAACGGTAGACGATCTTCCAAGTCGGAAGTTCTGCGAAAGAGTAATATATAGGTTGACATCTCGCCATGGCGAGTATCTCGCTTTCCGGCGCTGGTGGCCGCTGCTGCACGAATGGGTCACTGACCTAATCCCGGCGTCTGGATCACGTCCATTGCTTCTGCCGGTGGCAAGCGCATGAGTGTGCATTGAGCGATCTCGATGGCTTCCCCTGCTTCTTGAACCTGTCCTTGATCTCTTTGTTGCGCGCCTTCAGCGCCTCCGACAGCCGCAAGTTGATGCCGGTGTGCCTCGGCGCCGCGGTGATCTCCTCTGTAGCCTCTTGAGACGTCGCGGTGTCGTACTTGCCCTCGGCGACACGGCATGGCTTCGCTTTGCCAGTGGCAAACTCGTCGGCGATCCCACAGTGGGCGGGCAACGCAAAGCGGTCGGCTTGCTCGTATGCAGTATTGTGGTTGCGATCGAGACCAATGTGTTCGAAGACTGTGCAATCTGCGATGGCGAGGAGTCGTTCGAGAAAAGGTGCTATTCGCAAACCTCGGGCATGCCCGCGGGTCTTTATACCATGAAACACTTCCACAGACAATTCCCCTCCAGATTGGTCAGACAACCGGTGAACATCCGGTACCCGCGTCCGAACGTGGGGCGATCGAGATCTTCCGTCGGCAACTACTGTTCAATCGTTGGAGGGTGCTACTGTCCTGGATCACCGACCGGAACCGCGGACTGGACAATCGATGGAGGTATCTCCTGGCCGGGGATCGATGCACGCCGCGCCAGCACCCACGCCACCCCATCACCGGCCGCTGGCGTCCTCGATCAGGACGGACGCACGATCCCGTAATGCCGCGGTCATGTGAAGCCCGTGCTCGTCGAGGCGACGGAGGATCCGCTGTGCCTCGTCGGCAGCGAGTCCGTGGTCAACGGCTCGCACCAGCACACCGATCGTTCCGGTAACCGTCGCCCCGAGCCCCTGGCAGACGGTCCGGACGCGCCGGTCGTCAGAGATGATCCCGACGTCCTCGGCATCACCATGAGCAATCACCACGGCGACTAGCCGCCCATCACCGTTCACCTCCCCGTCATCGAGGACCCGCTGGGCCTGCTCGTCAGCGGGTTCGATCGGTGGATCGGTACGGACACTCTCGGCGTCGCAGAATCGCTCGAGGTTGGTCCGTTCCGGTTCGGTCGTAACCTCCACAGTCACACTGGGCAGGACGACGAGCGGCTCCCCGACACCCTCGAGGAGGTCCAGCTCGTCGATCGTTCCGAGCGCAATGAGGGTGGTGGCGTCGACGTAGACGGTCGTCATAGGCGCCGCACGGATTCGACCTCCTCGTCGAGGTCGGCGGCGGTCAGTTGACTCGTGAGATTGTGCTGCCGGGCGATCTCGAGCCATTCAGCGAGGCTCACGCCCGCGAGGCGGGCCGCCTGGTTAACCGAGACGTTCCCGGACTGGTACTGTTCGATCGCCTTTCTGGTGCGGAGCTCGGCCAAGCCCTCCCGGAGCGCCTTCCGGATGACGGTGCTCTTTTCCTCCTCGAGAAGCGCAGCGACCTCCTCGAGGGCCGCTTCGTCCTCATCGGGGACGCGGGCACTAATCATGGTCATGTTTACATTGTAATTCGTTGCAATACAAAAGGGTTCGTCCGATCCGGTTGCGAGGCGGCCGGATTCGATCCGGTTGGCGCGAAGTCAAGCGTCACTTGGCTCACCTGGATGGGGCGGCGATCGACCGCCTCGAACGTGGTGCATCGATTCATGCGCCGGATACGTTCGCGTATTCCAGCGTTGAACAACGCTTCAACACGTTCACTCCGCTGACGTGCATCCGCCATGTACCCGAGGCTCGGAAAATTGAGGACACAGGCCCCCCTTGGCCCAGTTAACTCACTGCGTCGGCGGGCGTTCTTGATCGAACTAGGCTTCACCTTCCTCGTCCGCTCTGTCCCGCACACTCTTTATCGCGGTCTGACCGGTCGACATCGGCCCGTCCGTCCTCCGCAACTGGTATCACTGGTATCGTCTGATCGTGTGTCTGCTTCAGCAGTGCCCAGCGTGGCACCACTGCCTTTCCGGGTACACGATCGAGATGGATCAGGAGGGATTCTTGAAAGTTCAGCCCGATTTGCTCGGAACGCCGTGGATCAGGCCGACGTACTTATCTCCTCGAGCGCCTCTCGGTTGCTCCTATTGCAATCGTCTCGGTCCGCACCTGTCCCGCCACGGATAATATGCCACCCTCGCGTGCACAGAAGGCTCACAGGTATGTCGGGAGTATTGCTTCGAGGAGTTCCTCGATAATTTCCCATAAGATAAGCGACGGCGTCTCGTGGGCGAAGGCGACACCCCACCGATCCTGTTCGTCGTCCATGGCGTACTGGAAGTGTGCGTATCCGAGGGAGGGGTGGTCTTCGTCCTGGTGCCAGCCAGCGTGAACGTCCGAGTTCGGATCGTAGTAGTTGACGCGGAACCAGTCGCGTGGAGTCCCGCGATACCACGTGATCTGGAGTTCGGATGGTTCCGGGCCCGTTGGCGGTTCGAGACGGTCGGGATCGAATACCGCTTGCAGATGCGTAGCCTCGATGGCACCCGGGACGTATTCGATCGTACGGATGTGCGGAACGCGTTCGAGGACATCGCGCTTCAATTGCTCGTAGAGGTGGGCGTTCGGATCCCCGCCTGGATGCGGGACCGACATTCCTCAATTCCTCGCTGGTGCCCGGTCTGTCGTCGGCGCCAAAAAGTCCCATTCGCGAATCGCAAAGCCGACAATCCGGATCCGTCGCTGGAGATGCTCCCACTCGCGGGCAATCTCACGTCGCCGCGCTTCCTCGTCGCTCCCGAGTTTGCCGTCGGCGAGCGTGGCGCGTAACTCGTTGGGCGAGGCGACCTCGAATTCGTCCGTCCACTCGCGAATCCGGGTATTCATCTCGGTGAGACGATCGGTCATCTCTTTGACCGTGTGGTCACTATCACGAAGCCGCATCGCCTCCTGGATGATTTGCTGCCGATAATCCGGTTCGTAGGTCGTGTGTGCCCCGCTGTCGTCCCGGCGAAGCAGTCCCTCGTCGACGAGCCGCGTGAGGACGCGGGCTGTCGGCTCATGGGACCAATCTGCTTCAGATGCAATCCAGTTCGCTGTCCGAGGTTCGGAAAGCTGCCGAGCGACCATTCGGACACGATCTTCGCCGGTCGTGTGACGTTTAATGAGTCCGTCCGCTGGGCCGCTGGTGTCGTCGGTCATACCATACGCTATCCGTGCAATCTTGATATAGATTAAGGAATATTCGACCTATATTGAACATAAGGCATTCCATGCTGCTGGCGGACACACCCGATACCACGCTGCGGGATCTCCAATTCGAACCCACTGTCGATCAGCACTGACGAACGTCATTCCTACGTTGGCCTGGCACATCTGGTCCAACATATCCGATTCGGTGATCGAGTCGACCCCGAGACTTCCGATTATCCTGCGGTATCGAATGGTACGATTCGACGTGATGGTACCGCCCACGAGGACACCTTGAATCACGAACTCCACGTCCCCCAGGATCCCGTGTCGGTCACCGTCGAATGATTCAGTGGAGTTGGCTGGCGACGAACGAGCGGAGCTCGAGATGTTCCGCCAGCGGGGCGGACAACCGGTCCGGAGTGACCTGCCGAGCACGTTCGACGACGACACGATCCGAGCCAGATGAACGTCGTTGGGACGATATATGCCCCGTCGGCAGTGGCTTCGTGTTCGAGAACAGCCGCTCGGCGCTCGATCGGTGGCAACGTTTACTTTGTAGAGTCTACTACTGCGGATATGGCGACATCAGTGAAAATGGACGAGGAGACCAAAGACCAGCTCGAACGGCTCCAAGCAGAAATCAAGTTACAAACGGGGGTGCGAGTACCACAACAGGAGATCCTCGCCCGACTCGTCGAGGACGCGATCGAATCGACTGCCGACCTCATCGATTCATTTCGCGACGAGCGTGTCCCGGTGTCCGATGCGGCGCGCACCGCCTTTCATGACGGGCAGATCGCGTCGGGCGTCGAGACCCGTGAGGAGGACATCGACGACGTCCTGTACGGATGAGCGTATTCGTTGACACGGGCGTGTTTTACGCACACCACGATACCGACGCTGCACGCCACGCGGACGCCGTTGCCGTCTTCGATACGATCCTCGACGGCACATACGGGCAGCCGTATACCAGCGACTACGTGTTGGACGAGGCCGTCACGCTCACGCGAGCGCGAACCGGTTCGTTCGATGCGGCGTACGCACTCGCTGATCGCATTCGCGGAGTGGACCCGTATCCGACGATCGTCGAGTGCGATCACACTGGGCCCGACGATGTCACGGCGGCGCTGACCGCGTTCCGTCGGTACGCCGACCACGATCTCAGCTTCACCGACGCGATGACGGTCGCGCTCTGTCAGTCCCGCGGCTTCGATACCGTCTGTAGCTTCGACGCGGACTTCGACGGCCTCGTCGACCGGGTGGAACCACCGGCGTGAACGACCTCGCGCTCTTCGTCTACATCCCCGCGGCACGGTCGTCGTAGAAGACATCGAGTTCGACGGCGTGCTGGAACACTACTTGAGATTCAACCAAAAGGTACGCGAACATGGGTACGACTGGCACCGATACGACCGACAGAGTATTGCACATCCGCTTTTCGCGGAGTATCACGGGCGCAATCGAGGAGACATTGGCGGCACTGGATCGTGGAGAGACACCGAAACCATCGTTCGAAACTACGTTCCACGATCCCGACCAGCTGCATCGGATCACCCGTCCAGCGAACGTGGAACTCCTTCGACCCATCGCTCGGCAGCAGCCAGCGAGCGTCCGCGAAACCGCCCGACTCGTCGATCGTGATGCTCGACAGGTTCACGATCACCTCTCCGAACTCGAAGCGTTGGGCCTCATTGATCTGCAGGAGGGGGGGGGAGCGAGTAAACGACCGTCTGGTATGACACGATCGAGATCGATTTGCCACTGCTCGATGTAAACGCGGAGGACAAGGGCAACGCGAGCGGCCAACGAGTCTGCCGAGCCGGGACTACAATCACCTGAGACAGGTCCCCGGAATCTCATTTTCGGTTGAGACTTGGATGTCTGTGACGGTGCTCCGTCCAGACCATACCGTTGGTCAACTACCCACCGAAGCGTTATGCCGAATTCCGGACGACAGTTCGTTCATGAGCGACGGACCGGGCGACCTCGATGAGGAGGCCATTCGCGCGGTGCTCGAGGAGCACCCGGTCACGGTTGCCGTCCTGTTCGGCTCCTACGTCCGAGGACAACAGAGTGTGGAAAGCGATGTGGATATCGCGGTCGCCTTCGATGCGTCGGTCACGGAGGAGGACCGCATTCCTGCCCGTGTCGGACTGATCGTCGATCTCTCGGACCGTCTCGAGACGGGCGCGGTTGATGTCACGGATCTGGATGCAGTCGATCCGGCCGTCGGGAAACACGCAATGGAATGTGGGCGACTGCTCATCGGTGACGAATCCCACCGACAACGCTATCTCGACCGATTCGAGGATACCACACCGACACACCCTGATACGCATCAGGAACGCATGGCTCGGTTGCGGGATATCGTCGACCGCCTGGAGGCGTAGCTGTAAGGATTCCGGGCTACATCGACGCCCGGAGCCCCATTTTCGCAGCCCACCTGCTCCGTTTCTGATCGATTGCATCGCATAACCGGGTCGCCTCCTGAAACGCCCTCCGAACGATTGCTCGCGATCGGTGGGCGAGCCTCCACGATCTCGAACCACAAGAAATGGCGAAACGGTCGATCAGTCGTATGAGTGACCCGCTACAGCACCGTGTGACAGGAGCGCCCGGCCAGTCACTGCTCCGCGCGTCGAATCGCGAGCTCGAGTTGACTCTTCGGCAACCACGGATCGGCGAGCCGCGGTGCGCCTTCGCGATTGGCGAACGATTGCCGGTGCTCGGCTAACCGGCGATCGAGCCACTCGTTTCGGTCGGTACCCTCGTCCCGTTCGAGTTCGTGGATCGAATGGGCGAGTTTCAGCAGCGACGGCGCGCCGACGGCATCGGCGAGCTTGATCGCCTGGGCCGTTTCGCGATCGATCCGTCCGATGATCGCGTGTGGAACGGCCCCGTCAACGTAGCCGACCTTCTCCTCGGCGAGCCACTCGGGAATGCGGACGAGGAGTTCATTGGGCTCGAGTTGGCCGAGTAACTGCCAGTACAGGCGGTTCTCCTGGTCGGATGCCGCCCACCGGTCGGCGAAGACCTCGTACGTCGCGACCGTCTCGACGTCGAACGCCGCCATGGAACCACCGACCGCCGGTACAGGCTTGATCGTTGCGGCTGGCCCCCTTACGGGTGCATGGTTCGGTTCCCCTGGGCGTGGACCCCGCGGTTCACGGTGGGAATCACGTTGAGGACAGCTGTACCAGCAGCACGGACACACATGACAGTAAGCCCGGCACAGGTGTAAACCCGACCACCCTCGTCCCAGCGGTGGCGTCCCGCTGACTTCGTACCCGCAGCACTCCGGTTCCAGACGGTAGAGCGTGCCGGCGCTCCCGCGCTCCAGATCCGCCGCGAATACCGTGCCGTCGCGGACGTGCAGCGAGTGTCGCACCCAGCAGTCGAGTTCGTATGTTTACCGGCTGTCCCCGGTGTCCGCGTCCAACAGGTCAGGTGCGCGTCACGGCTACCGACGTAGAGGGTACCGTCCTCGCCCGTTATTGCCCCGATCGGATGACCGGTGCTGCACGACCACGTCGAGTCCCAGTCGGCAATCGACAGCGCCCGGATCCACCCGTCCCACGTGCGGGCGTAGCGGGTACCCGATGCCAGCTGCAATCCCGTGACCGAATCCGCCTCAGCGTGCGTCCACATCACCTCACCGCCCGACACGTCGATTGCGGTCACCGACCCGCCATTGCCGTATCCACCGCCACTCGCCACGTAGACGACGTCTTCCTCGAGGACGACTGCTCGGTTCCCGTTCACCGTCTCCGCGGTCCACACATCACTGCCGGTTGCCGCATCGAGCGCGAAGATGCCGCCGCGGTGACCACCGACGAACAGCCGACCGTCGCGTTCGACGTGCGGGACGACTCACGCGTCGGTGTCCATCGATCGCGACCAACGCTCGCTCCCGTCATCCACGTCCACCGCGTGGACCACCTCCCGCAGGCCGCCGGAACCCCCGTCCTCGTCCGCTGCAACTAGTATCGAGCGCCCGTCCGCATCCGCCGCATCCGTCCACCGCGTTGAACCATCGACCAAGTCGACGGCGAGCCCTTCGTCCGTTTGACAGCGCAGCGTGTCCCCGAGGACCGCACGGGAGGACAACCGATCGTCGACGACCGTCGTCCAGCGTTCGCCCCATCAGCCGCGTCCAATGCCAGGACGCCCTCGCCACGACGAGCAATCGCCGTGT
The DNA here is from genome assembly GCA_007123105.1 of Salinarchaeum sp. GTDB lineage: Archaea > Halobacteriota > Halobacteria > Halobacteriales > SKNY01 > SKNY01. The sequence continues at coordinate 10,389 of SKNY01000069.1, forward strand.
GTCGTACTCTCACGGGCGATGGCTCGGACCGTACCGATTACCAGCCGGTGACCACCAACAATCCAGACCGGCGAGCAGCGCGGCGCTCCTGTTCCCGATCCCCCATGGATACCCACTGGGTTCGACTCCGAGGCGGTTGAGCGGCCAGTACTACGCTTCGCGTGCATCGGTAATAACAGCCGTTAGGTGCTTCTGGCGCGGGGATCCGGTATGGATCTCGGGCTCATCGCCGGCGTCGTTCTCATCGGATTTATCCACGGCGTGTTGCCCGATCACGGGTGGCCCATCGCCGCAACCTACGGGCTGAACCGATCACGGATCTGGCTCTACGGCACCCTCGCCGCGCTCATCCTGGGGATCGGGCACCTCATCAGTAGCGTTGCACTGGTCCTGGCCTATTACTGGGTGAGCACTTTCGCTGCGTTTGCAGAAGGGCCGTGGCTTCGGTACGTGGCTGGAACGATGTTGATTCTGCTCGGCATCCATGAGTATCGCGCCGGCGGCCACACGCACGTCCACAACCATCACCACGATGATACCCATCATCACGATCAGGCACACCACCATGAACGGCCGCCATCGAATGACGGTGTGCTGGCCCGACTCAGGGCCCGACTCCCCGCAATCCGCCACCGTCATCTCCATGAGGAGGACGCCGAACGCGGCCTACTGGCGCTCGGGTTGACCGCCCTCCTTCTGGGATTTGCCCACGAGGAACCCGTTCAAATCCTGGCCATCTGTGTTGGCACGGCGTACTGCTTGGAGTTGATGCTCGTCTACTCACTGGCCGTGATCATCGCCATCCTCCTTCCCACGCTCCTGTTGATCGCCGGCTACGAACGCCATCGCGAAACGGTTGAAGCCTATACGCCGTATTTGCCCGTCATCACCGCGATTGTCCTCATCGGGATGGGGCTGGCCTTTATCTTCGGCGTCTTCTGAGGAGGTCATCGCGGCTTAGCTACCCGTGAGAGAATCTCTCCAAGTATTGAACCGGCATCAGCGCGCATATCGCTGTGGGAGCTTCCTACGCAGACCCGTCGCGGAATCGCGCGATCGGTACGTCGGATATTTCGTCGTAGTCGGCATCGCCGCCGACCACGAGCGTCGCTTCGATGTGCGCAGCGGTCGCGAAGGCGAACGAATCACCGAGCGCCGAATTATGGTTGAGGACGTACTCCGCGGCCCCTACCCACGCATCGGAACCATCCACGGGTTCGATGCCGATGTCGGTGAGCCAGTCGAGATACTCATCGGCGGTGCTCCGGTCGTACTTCCGGGCGATGATGTACCGGATCTCAGCGAGATTCACGCAGCTGGCGTAGCCGGCCGCGTCTGCATCGGCGACCGCGTTCAGGTACTCCTCGACGACGTCACTCCCGGGTTCAGCGTCTGCGTGTGCGATCAGCGGTTCGGCGTCGAAGACGATGTGGTCAGGGATCGCCATCACGGTTCCGTGGAGAACTGTGCATCTCGTTCGTTGCGGTCTTGCTCGCGCTTCTCGTGGAGCATCTCGGATGCGGGCTTGTCAGTGGATGCCCCGCTGCGGGCGGCGAAGCCGCGCATCTCGTTCGGAGAGCGGACCTGTTCGATGTGTACCCTACCGTCCTCGGTCTCCCGAAACAGTACCTTGCCAGGGGCTTCGATCCCGAGTTTCTCGCGGAACCGCTTTGGGATCGTCGCCTGCCCGTGCTTGGTGACCGCAACGATTTCTTTTTCAGATCCATTCGATTGTTCTGTCTTGATCATTATTCATAGTATTGGCCACGTTCATAGGTAAGGATTTCTCTTTCTATCCAACACGGACGGATCTTGGACCTCGCCAGCTGTTCGGAATGGCCTCCGGACTCGGTTTCCACCCATGCGGGTACCAAGACGAACACATCGATGGAAACAATTGTTGGGCGTACGGCTACACGGCGAAGTCTCGGGGAATGTCCCCACGGTACTTCACGAATACAATCGAATAGCAGCCCGGATCCGGCTGATCGTGATGCCAGCGGACAAGTTCGAGGGCGCTCACAGGAGCCCATTTCTCCAACACGTCAGACGCGATGGGTTACGGCTCTATGGATGAACGTGACCTCATCATGACCGAGCCAACACAACGCCGATTCGATCAAGGTTCATGAACCATCCGCGACTTCGCTGTCCCACATTGGAAATGTCATCCTAAGAATACCTCGTGATCCACGTTCCTTCACAACTCAATGCGTACGGAAGCGCATTTATTGTAGCCGGACCCCGTCTTGCGGCTCCCCACGCTCCTGAAACTGACCACCGCGTGTGAATGGTGTTGCTACCAGAGCATCACGGCCGTATCGGTTGTTCCCCAGTTGAGGTAGATCCGCACGCGCACGACGTAGCGTCGGCCGGCGTACAGGCGGCGGGTGATCCTGGTGTTTCGCTCGGTGCCGCTATCGTCGTCACCAGCGACGTACTTGAGGTCTCCATCCTGGTCTTCGAAGAGGACCAAGACGGCGTCGGAGTGGCCGAACGTTTGGATAGTGTAGTCGCGGGTGGCCTCGGGTTCGACGGCAAAGTCACGCTGCTCGCCCGGAGCCAGGGTAAGGCGCTGGGATTTGAGGGGCTCAAGCACCGGAAGGCGGCCGCCATACGTGGCCGGGTAGAACGTCTTGGCCCGGTCCTTATCGACCTCGGAGAGCCCGTCCTCGGGTGAGATTCCCTGCTCGTTGTACGGCTCGGGCCCCTCGATGAGCGGGGCGAGAAAGGAATAGTGCATGATGGAATTGGGATCCCAGTCGGACCCTTCGATGTTTTCGGCCATGAACTGGTTGAGGATGTTGCGTTGGATCTGGGCGGTGGACCAGAAGTTCGGGGAGCCGGAGAAATACTCGTACACTTCCCGTTCGTTCCAGTTGATGCCGGCAAGCGGGTTTTGGTGCTCGTGCGGGAAGCCGAGCGTGTGACCGATTTCGTGGATCGGGGTGTCGACGCCACCACCGCGTGGATCGGTGGTGAGGTCCCAGCCGAAGTTCATCGTCCGTTCGTGCTGGCCGGGATACTCGAGGACGTCACGACCGACATACGACCAGGCGCCCTCGCCTTGCTTGAAACCGATCCGGACTTCGGCCTCGTCGATCGAGTCGATCTCCTCGAATTCGATGCCGATATTGACCTCCCGCCAGCGATCGAAGGCTTCATCGACTTTTTCGATTTGGGCCTCGACGTCGTCGGTCGAATTCTCACCCTCGCGGAAGTAGTAGTAGCGAAGCTTGGTGCCGTTGACCCACTTCTTTTCGAGTTCGCGGATGAGGTGTTCACGATGGGGTGAGATATCGTCCGGAAGCTCGCGGGCCGGGACGTCCGGGAGAGAACAGTTCGGGGCGTCGTTGGCGTTCGTTGTGTCAGTCATTGGCATGCTCCACTGGTGTGCGTGGAGGTAATCGCGGGCATGATTGCTGGCTTAGCACGACATCGAGCATAGTTATGCACAGACAAGAATGACATCGCGGGCGTCATCGGATGCGAATTGCCTCCTCAGACACGTACACAAGCAACGGTCCGAGCATCCACGTTGAAGGGCCCCAATTCGTGACGGTCATCATCACGTGCCCGGGATCGATCACCCATGGTATTGGATGCAGTCTCACGGTTGAATGACGGCACTAAATTCTCCCACCGGAAGGCGTCGTGCGCACGGACGATGCCGATACCCGCAACCAGGAGTCGTGACGCACCACGTTGCTTGCACCAGATTCGAGCTGAGCAAACGACATCGCCACCACTGCGATCGAATCGTGTATGCAATTCTGACATACAATAGGGTAAACATTTTTCAACAGTCTTTGCGACTGGAGGCCCATGCATCGTATCCGAATGCGTACACCGAGATCCGGTACCGGTGACCGATGAACGACCTCACCCGCATCCCTGGCGTTGGTGCGGTCCGCGCACGACGATTGCGTGAGGCCGGCTTCGACACCCTGACCGATATTGCCCACGCGGATTCGGGCGCCTTGACGGCAGTCCACGGCATCCACACCGACCGTGCGCTCAAATACCGATCCGTCGCCAGCATGCTCGTTGCGGAGGACGACGGCGATGATGAAGCCATTGAGCATCCGCCACGGCGGATTCCACGGCCCCAGGCGACGGCCGCGGCCACGCTCTTGCAAGCAGCCGCGGACGGACGCGGACGGATCCGCGAAGGCGAGGTGTCCGCCGCAGCATTCGATACGGACGTGACGATCCGACTCCGGGAACCGACGGCAGACGAACGGGAATGGGTCCAGCACTACCGGAACGAGCTCGCAGATCGTGATCGCACCAGTGACCACGCCCGCATGCAGGAGATGCTCCAGCTGTTTGAGCACGAAGCGGCGATTCGAACATGGATTGGGGCAGACCCGGACCACGCCGCGCTCGCGATGACCGACCCGCTTGCGGCGATCGAGCGGGCCGTTCCCGAGCTTGACGCCCAGGACCTGCCCAATCTCCAGGCGGCGATTGCCGCGTGGTCGGACGCACACCCGACGCTGCATCGAGGGATCGGATCACTTCGTGTGCGTGCGGAGACGGAGGACGCAGGATGACGAGCGATCTTCACGACTTCGACATCGTCCTCCGGATCGCCGAATCCGAACTCGACCGCGAACTCGCGCTGCAGTTTGCAACCGGCGAGGGCGAGTTCCCCGTCCACATCGAGGGCGAGGACCCCGGCTCCAACACCGCGTTTAATTTCCTGTTCGACACCCCGTGGGTCTCGTTCGCCGGCGACTTCACCGACGTCCCCGAGATCGATCGGTACGCGTGGCCGACCGAATCGTTCGATGACCTCGACGCCCCGACTGACGCCACGACCGTCACGTTCTTTCTCCCGTTCAGCGAGAGCAGTTTCGAGGAGGACGGCGACAGCTTCCACGATCTCGACGGCTGTATCGCCATGGAGTGTCCGCTGGCGGTGCGGGACGCCAACACTGCCGGAACCGCCCAGGAGGTCCTCATCGACATCCCGGAGATCGAGCACGAGGACATCACGATCGGATTCACCGATGACACGTTCGATGCGCTGTCCTCGAGCGCCGCGTTCATGCTCATTGTCGGCATGACGGAAGGCATCGAGGAGCAGATCGAACAGTTCGGCGACCCGTACCCGGTCACCCCTGAACCGATCGACGTCGCGGCCGGCGATGACGGCACCTCGATGGACCCCATCGACGTGCAGGCGGGGGTCATTCGTGCGGCCGGCGCGGGTTGTATCGTCCTGGGCATGCAGGTCCGCGAGGACGCAACGCCGGCGTTGGACGACTTCGGTGTCTGCCCCGGAGGCGGTCGGGCGCTGCACGTCGGATTGGATGCCGACACCGTACTCGCGCGACTCGTCCGGCCAAACGTCGCCGACGAGCTTGGCGTCGAGCTGGAACACTGGGACGAACCGTGCGAACTCGCCGAACCGATCGACTATGCCGACCAAGCCGAGGATCTCCTCGGAGACGGCGAGGACTACTCGACCGATGACCTCGACGAGATCACCCTCGAATCATTCGTGGTCAGTGCTGCGGACGGGTATTTCGAGATTGCGGCCGAGCTCTCGGCCGCGGTCCACCCTAGCCGCGACACCTTCGGTGCGGGCCTCGATGCAACGGCCTCCCTCGACGCGAAGCTGGCGTTGGCCGTCAATGACGGGGAACTCGACCTCGACCTGTATGACATCTCCGTCGCGGTCGACTTGACTGCCGTCGGGACCGCCATCGTGCTTCCGGGTGAGCTTTTCACCATGGTCGAACTGATGCTCGAGGCCCTGATCGAATCCCAGATCGAGGCGGCTATTGCCGACGGCATGGGCGCGGCCCTGAGCGAGGATGCACTCCTGGACGGGACGGAGCTCGGGCCGGCCGCCGCCGGCATCTACCTGCAGTCGGCCCATGTCGGCCCAGACGCCATCGAGCTGGCGGCCGACATCATACTCGACGACGCCGCGGCCATCCGGCATCACGTCTCGGTGACCCAGATCGATCAGGGGAGCGCAAAGCAAATCGATCTGGACGCTGGTGAGGTGTCGCCCTATACCGGCTCGGTGGCACCGGACACGGATCTCGTCTGGACGGGTACCGAACTGGAATTGCACAACGGTGCTCGGGGCCTCCCCATCCCGGAGCCCCCGTACGAGGTGCTCACGGTCGTGGACGTCGAACAACACGATTACACCACGGCCGAAGACACCGCACTCTCCGCAGCCGACCTCGGGTTGACGTCCCCGTCGGTGTCCATCACACCCGGCGGCGGCGTGACCGCGACCGGTGAATCGGTTGGGATCGCAACGAGCGAGGGCCGATTCGCGAAATGCCGTATCGATCCGGACATCCCGCTGTCTGGGGGGTTCGAACTCCAGTTCGTGACGTTCGAGCGGCCGACCCCCGAGGTCGAGCTGTCCACGACGGAGGAGATCATCGAACAGGAGTACGTCGAGACGCTCGTCGCCGAGTGGGTCGCCGTCAACTGCGTGCAAGCGATCGGCTATCGCGGCGGTCGCGGGGGTGGCGGCATCGAGGCCATCCCCCGGACGGGTGAGGCCGACATCTACCACACGGCGCGGGAAATCACGGTGTCGGCGACCGATCAGTTACTCGCCTGGCCCATCGAATCCTATGATTGGTCGGCCAACGGCCAATCGCTCGCTGGTTCCGGCACCGTTTCGATCGGGCAATCCACGATCGCGTACGATGTCGCCGACGATGGCCAGTCCGTGACGTTCACGACCGGGATGGGGGACGGTGGATCCCTCGAGGTCGAACTGACCGTCGTCGAGGGTCGCGGCCTCACGTTCGAGAAAACCCGGGAGTTCACCATCTCGGGGACGTATCAGGACGGCTATCTCGGCGAGCACGCCGACGTCGAGGCCGCCCACGCCATCAGTAACTGCGTGCCCGAACACATCATCATCTACCTCCTCGAACGCGACCCGCTCGAGGATTACCACGGCTTTCCGGAACCGGATCCGTTTCCGCCCTATGACGTCCTCCCCAAACCCCACCCGGTCGCGGAGCTTCGGGACCGCGGCATGCTCGACGTCGATCTCACCGACGACGGGATCGAGTTCCAGCCCGAGTGGTCGGTTCGAACCGATCCGTTGACGATCGAGGAGGCGGTTCACAACGGACTGGACGGAGACGGGGGCGATCCGGTGCGGCGATAGGGCGACCATCGCGCGTCACCGGGTGGACCCCACCCGCAGACGCTGGCGTTGGAGATCGAGGTCGGGACGCCGACCGGGTAGTCCATGCCAATCGACCCGCGCCGCTCCGGTCCATGTAACACGCTTGCGACCGCACGGCTGACGCATCTGGAACTGAATCGCGGAGACAACGGGAGGGACCTCCCCCTGTTGAATCCGCAGCGTTCGTCGCGATTCGAGTCTTCGGGATTGGACCGATCATGGGAAATGGCACAGCAACCGGGAACAGCGTTTCCCAATCGGCCAACCGGGCTGTGTCTGACTCATATCCGTTGAAGCGGGGTAATCCCCTCCCGCGGCACGAACACCGTGAGGACAGCCATTCAGCGTGTCCTTCTCGGATAGTGGGAACAGCGCCGAACGGGATCGTCCGCAATCAGTCTGTCAGGATGTCGGCTCGAGAGATTCGGAAGTATACGGTGATTGGGGCCGGTCAATCGGGGGATTCGTCCGGTGACGGCCAACCCCTACACACCGGGTCGCCGCTTAGTTACACGGCGTCAGCGTCGACCTTCACGTGGTGGTGATCGTCCTTCAGTAGGTACGTTCATCCTACCGGTACATTGATGCCAGGTGGAACGGAGCCGTTACGTAGTATGGAAGATTCGCCCGATCGTGGGGCCCAGGAGTGGCCGATCGCAAGTTTGCTGCGCGAGATCGGGATGGCAGTCGCTGACGGGCAACGCCGGCTGGATCACCATCATCTTGCCCAACAGATCGAGCAGCACCGACACGCCGCCCGGGGGGATGTGCCGAACTCGTTCGACTCACCATGGTTTCGCATCAACGATGTCGAAACCGATCTTACCCTCATGCTCTCGACGCGGATGGTGCCACCGGCGGGCGACACCGAATCGAACTTCTACAATCGCGAATTGGTCGCACGACCACCACGACGTGGCGATCGGACGGACGCAACCGACCTCGCCAGCCGGATTTCGGTGAGCCTCACGCCGGTTTCACCGGAATATTCCCGTGGTGAAGGAGCGGGAACGGCGGGTGATCGGGATTGAAGGCCCTATGGCATGTTTTGTTCTCGTCTGGAGGATCTGAGGACTCCGACGACATCGATGCGTTACGGGCCGAAAACAAATCGCTCAAGGAAGCGATCGCGTCCTTGGAACGGAAAAACGCTGACCTGAACGACAGGCTCGAGGCAACCGAGCGGGCCAGTATGTCCCCCGAAGAGGTCTTTACGTCCCTTGGTGAGTCAGTTGCGACGGCAAACGAGTCGCTCCTCGGCGTTGCCTATCAAATCGATTCGCTCGATATCACGTTGAAGTCCCGCTTGACGATCGGCGATGACGGCGTCCGACTGATCGTTGACGAGGATCACACCGACGAGCCAGTCGATGCACATCGCATCAGTGACGTGCAGTTTCGCATCTCCGAACACGCGGGCGAGCTTGGAATCATCGGTGAGACACAACCGTTCGAAGAAGTCCCTGACATTCGGGAGTTATCACTGGAGCAGGCCGAACAACGACTCGTCGACGCCGGGTTCGAAACGGCCGTTGAATCCAATTCGAACGGAGAACCGGCGGGGATCGTCCTCGATCAAGACCCGCCACCGTACGTCGTCGGCCCGGCAGGTGAGACGGTCACTCTCACCGTCGGCGACCGAACACCCGAAGGGAATGATCGATGAGCGACGTGATCGAGCAATTTAACGCGACCGTCAACTACCGCGGTCCGAACGAAGGCGAGATCGGACCGTTTCTGATTCGACGCTCAGCCAGTGCATCCCGGGCCGCCTTCGAGGACGTTATCAGCGCATTACTGATCGCTGAGGATTCGTTACTCCTTAGTACGCCTACAGTAGCCGTCGTGGTCACGACCTTCGGTGCTGCCATGGCTGTCCGTGCACGGGATGAGGTCGCCCACGTTGGTGGGGTTCGGATCGATCCCGAGCGCCTTGCAGCACTCCTGAATCCACCGGCGTAACTCGCGCTGTTGCAAACCGTTGAATCCGGGCAAATCCCACCTTTTGGGCGGTTTTCCGGACAATCGACTTTCTCTCGACACCGAGCGTGACGGCATTTCACTGCTGATTAATCACCTCGTAATTGACTTACGAAATTACTAATCGCCATAGCCAACACTTAAGTCCATATGATATAACCGATCACACTGACCATGCCCGAACGAGTCGGCCAAGAATTGCTTGATGTACCGCTTCCTGATATGGTATCACAGCTCGCAAGCGGGGTCGCAAGTGCCCAACGGGCACTCGATCAGGAATCGGTCGAAACGTCTAAAACGCTCTCGGAGGAAACCGTCGAAATCATCCCGCAGATTACGCGGACGATTGCACAGGACGGGAGCGTAAGTTACGAGACAGCTGATCCGGTCGAGCTCTCGTTGCTCCAGGTCGGGTTGGAACCGACCTTTTACGAGTTCGAAGAAGCAACGATCGACGTTGAGATGGACATCAAGACGACGACCCAAACCGAAACCGACGTTGCCGTCCAGACGGAGGCGAAAGCCGGCTGGGGGCTGTATTCGGCGTCAGTCAAGGCATCCGCCGAACACAATCGCAAGTTCGGCCGGGAAGTACACGGCACGAGTCACTTGACCACGAAAATGGTGCCCGTTCCTGCCCCGGAAAATCTGATGCCTGACGTCGAGACGGTCGACAATCGGCAAGACGATTCCGACAACTGAGTTGAGGACGCCGGTCTATGCCCATTGATCCCGATGATGTGTACCAGCGCGGCAGTCCTGGCAGTCAGCGCCAATCTACGGAACAAGAACTGAGTTTTGCATCCCTGGTGTACGAGTTGGCCGAGAGCGTGTCGGAGGCACAACTCAAACTGGACTTCAACAC
>SKNY01000020.1 GCA_007123105.1 Salinarchaeum sp.
CGCGCTTTGAATCTGCACACGCAGCCCTTCCGGTAGATCTTCTGGCATCGACCTAATCCGGTCGTCGGAATCGACGTGCATCGCGTTTGGGAGCGACGGACGAAATTGGAAATTGACCTTCTTTTCCCCAGTGTCGTCGGTCGCGACGACCGGGATGTTGTATTCGTAGTAGGCGTCGTAGTCCTGGCCATCGGCCCGGATCTTACCCTCCCAATAGTTGATCGACGGACCGTCGTCCTCGGGGTTGTGATTGATCCGCCACTTGTCCCCCGCGGCGTCGTAGGTGGCCCCCGATTCTGCGAGCTCGAACGACCGATCGAACTGGCTCACGAACCCGAAGTACCGACCGAGGCCCGGATCATCCGGCTTCTCGGGGTTGGCGAACAGCAAGTGTGCCGCTGCTTCGTGCAGCTGCGGCGCGATTGCCTGCATCGGCGACCCTCAGTCGCGAACCCCGAGTTTTCGCTCAGCTCGGCGGAGCAGGTTGCTGATCGTGCCCGGTGATCGGTCGGTCGCGCGGGCGTGCTCGCGGGGCCCGATGCCGTTCAGCCGAACCGCGACGTACGCTTTCCGCTCCGCCGCGGTCAGCTTCGAGAGGTCGATCTCGACGCCGTAGTCCTGGAGGCTGGTCTGGCTCATCGACTAGCCCCCAGGTGGAGGACTCGATCACGTGGAAACTGATCACCCCAGGCTGAACGTGTTCCATTATGCTGGTTGGACCGAAACTGCAGCCACCTCTCAGCGAGGAAAACAACCTGCGGAAAAACTGATATGAGGAAGGCGCCGTTTCTCCACTGATGCCCCCTGAAGTTGGGCACCGTAACCTTTACTTCTAAGCCAGTGGAGGGATTTGAACCCCCGACCTAATCCTTACGAAGGATTCGCTCTGCCGGCTGAGCTACACTGGCGCACCTGGTGATACGCCACGAACGCCGTTTAAACACTCCGACTCGCTGCGGGGTTCAGCGCTCCGCCGACGCCGGCCGATACGGCCCCGGCGACGGTTCGACGAAGACGGGTTTCACGGCTTTGGCCTCGTAGGGTTCCTCGAGGTACGCGATATCGCTCGAATTCAGCTTCACCTCAACCGCCTCCACTGCATCTTCCAGATGCTCGATCGAGGAGACGCCTACGATCGGCGCCGTGATCACGTCCTTCGAGAGCATCCATGCCAGGCTTAGCTGCGCCATCGTCAGGTCCTCCTCCTCGGCGAGTTCGGCGACCCGTGCGTTGACCGTTTCACCGCCACCGGACCGTTCGTGCGACCAGTCGCTCCCCTCGCCTCGGTCCGTCGCGCTCGCCTCCTCGTCCGGCCGGGCGAGATACCCGCCGGCGAGCGGGCTGTACGGGATGACGCCCACGTCGTGGCGCGCACAATACGGCAGCATGTCGCGTTCCTCCTCGCGGTAGACGAGGTTGTAGCGATTTTGCATCGTCGCAAACCCGTCGATGCCGAGGCGCTCGGCTGCGTGCAACCCGTCAGCGAACTCGCCAGTCCGCATCGACGTGGCGCCGATGGCGTGGACTTCGCCCCTGTCCATCGCAGCAGCCAACGCCCGCAGTGTCACCTCGATCGGTGTCTCTGGGTCCCACCGGTGGAGCTGATAGAGGTCGACCGATTCCATGCCGAGCCGGTCGAGACTTGCCGCGAGCTCCTGTTCGATCGTCTTCCGCGTCAAGCCGGCGCCGTTGGGATTCGATTCGGCGGTCGGCCCGAGCGTCGGATGGACTTTCGTGGCGACGACCGCCGCGTCCCGATCGTGGTCGGCCAGCGCATCGCCGAGAATCGACTCGCTCTCGCCGGCCGTGTAGATGTTGGCCGTGTCGAAGAAGTTGATCCCGAGGTCGATCGCCCGATCGACGATGGCCGTGCTGGTCTCGCGGTCGACGCCCCAGCCGTCTGGATCCTCCTTGAAGCTCATACATCCGAGACAAATTCGACTCACCGTCAACCCGGTCCGGCCGAGTCTGGTATACTCCATGTACTGCCGACAGAATCGTGACGTAAAATGCTACCGTCGACTCAACCAGCTCGCACATCGACGTCGAGACAGACGTTCACCTCGTGGGGTGCGTAGGAACGAACGACGCGCCGATTCAGGACGGCTACTTCATACGCCGGTTCGAAGACCCTTCGGATCGCCATCTCGCCCGGCGTGAACGGATCCTCGTCGGATTGAATGTCATAATAGTGCAGTGTACAGCGGGTACTGGCAAGCGTTGTGGCGACGTCGAGGAACGCATCCGCCGTGTGCGGGAGGTTCATGACGATCCGGTCTGCCCAGTCGGCGTACGCGGGCGCGACATCGCGGACGTCGTCGTTGATCGCCTCGAGCCGGTCGGCGACGTCGTTTCGGACTGCATTCTTTTCGAGATACGGAATCGCTGCGGGATTGACGTCGACGCCGACGCCCGCGGCCCCCCGGTCGGTCATTGGGATCACGAACGGCCCGACGCCAGCGAACATGTCGAAGACGTGCTCGTCCCCGTCGACCTGGGAGATCACGCGATGGCGCTCGGTGGCGAGCCGGGGCGAAAAGTACACGTCGGTCACGTCGAGGCAGAATTCGTAGCCGAACTCCTTGTGGACTGTCTCGGTGGTTTCGCCGGCGAGCAGCTCCCACTCGCGGACGCGGTAGGTGCCCGCGACCTTCGACGAGCGGTTGAGCACGCTTACGATCGGCAGCGAAGACTCCATCAGCGCCCTCGCCATTCGTTCGGCGCGGTCGGTATCGTCCTCGTCGAGGAGCGCGATCGTTCCCAGCCGCTCGTAGGTAAACGGCTCCCCGAAGACGTCCTCGGGGAGCGTTTGTCGAGATCGCGGTTCGAGTTCTCTGGTCACGACCGGATCGGTCGTGGGCAGCGAGGCCTCCGGATCAATCGGAATGTACACCCATTCCTCAGTGGCGTCGATGCGCAACGTCTCCTCGAGTGCGCCGGCCTCCGCGAGGGCCTGCCGGGTGGCCTCGCCTCGCTCACGCGGGACTCTGACACACGGCGCCTCCATGGCCCAGCTACCGCGGACCGCCGGTTTACCCCTGTTGATCGGGGCTCAGATCCAGTCGCGCGAGTCCGGTACGTCGTACCACGCGCCGTCGTCCGCGATCGACCGTTCGCTCACCAGCCCGGGCAAGGTCATGTCGAGGCCGTCGTGGACATCGATCGGCGGCGTCTCGCCCGCCTCGAGGGCGTCGACGAACGTCTGGAAGACGAGGTAGTCCCCGCCGTTTCGGCCGGTCTCGGCGGCGACGTCGGGGAGCTCGCGCCACAGCTCGGGGAGATACTGCTCCTCGTACGCCGACAACGATTCCCAGCCGTCGCTTTCGTCCTGCAGCCAGACCCGGTGGTCGGCCTCTGCCCACTCGGCGGACTCGAAACAGCCGTCCGTTCCCTGCAGTTCGAACCGATACGGGACGGCCGGCCGGTCCGACAGGATGTCCTGGCGGTGGACGATCAGCCGGCCCTGCTCGGTTTTTGCCTGCATCACCACGGTGTCCTCCTGCTCGTACGGCGCGCCGCGGGGATCCTCGTGGTGGTGTCCACTCCCCGAACAGCTCACCCGCGCGATGCGATCGTCGGCGAACCACTGCATGAGCGGCCCGAGGTTGTGGGTCGGATAGGTCACGCCGTTGCGACCGACCCGCCACGTGCGCCGCCACAGGGTCTGTTCGATGTGCTCCTTGCCGTCGGTGATCCGCTCGCTCCGGGCATAGTACGGCTCGCCAAAGCGGCCGTCCTCGACGAGCGCGGCGACGAGCATCCACTCGCGGCGAAAGACGTCGTTTTCGCCGAGCATGAACTCACCATCGGCGGCCTCGACGGCACGCGCGAGCTCCTTCGATTCCTCGATCGACCGGGCCGCCGGTACCTCACACAGGACGTGCAGCCCTCGCTCCAGGGCGGCGACGCTCTGGGGAACGTGGTGTTCCTTCGGGGTCGCCAACAGCACCGCGTCGAGGTCCTCCTCCCAGAGCATCTCGTGGTAATCGGTGTACGCGGCGTCGGCCGCGAAGGCCTCCTTCGCATCAGAGAGCCCGTCGGCGGCGACGTCACAGACCGCGGCGACGTGGACGCGGTCGTCGTGGGTCGCCGGGATTCGGTAGCCGCGGCCACGGCCGCAGACGCCGACAATGCCGAACTGTAGGGGTGAAGCCATGGCCGGGCGGTCACCGTTCGATCACTAAACGGTACGGTTCCCGGCCGATCGAAGTGCCGCAGTACTTGTCCCGGGCGGACCAACCGGTCGACATGCTCACCTTCGTCGGGCTCGGCCTGTACGACGAACGGTCGATCACGGTCGCCGGCCGCGAGGCGGTGGCGGCCGCCGATCGCGTCTTTTTGGAGCGCTACACGAGCGCCCTACTCGGGACCTCGCCGAACGAGCTCGCCGCCTATCACGGCGTGGACATCGAGGTGCTCGAGCGAGAAGACGTCGAAACGGCGCCCGAATCCGTCCTCGAGGCGGCCGCCGCCGGAGACGCGGTGATGCTCGTCGGCGGGGACCCCCTGGTCGCCACCACCCACGTCGACCTCCGGCTGCGAGCCGCCGAGCGCGAGATTGAGACGACGATCGTCCACGGTGTCAGCATCGCGAGCGCCGCTCCCTCGCTTTCTGGATTGCAAAACTACCGATTTGGCAAAGCAACGACGCTGCCCTTCCCGGGAACGTTCAGTGAATCCGTCCCCGAGAGCGTCCGACAGACGATCGCCGATAACCTCGAGCGCGACCTTCACACCCTGGTCTTTCTTGACATCGATCGCGGCGAGGGCTACCTCGCTGCCGACGTCGCCGCCGACGCGCTGGCGTCGACGTTCGACGATCGGCTCGGCATTGCGCTGGCCCGGGTCGGCAGCCACGATCCGGTGGTCGTCGCCGACCGCCTTGACCGGCTCGCCGAGCGGGACCTCGGGGACCCGTTGCACGTATTGATCCTGCCGGCGGCGCTCCACGAGATGGAGGCATCGGCCCTCTCGACGTTTGCGGACGCGCCGGTCGACGTCCTTCCTACCACGTGAGGCCGACGTACTCGATGCCGTCCCGACGCTCGATCACCCGTCGGCCGTCGACGACGACGGGATCGGCCATCGCGTCGAAGGCGTCGTCGAGGGCTGCGAACTCGTCCCAGTCGGTAACGACGACCGCGCCGTCCGCTCCGTCCAAGGCCTCAGATGCCGTGTCTGTGTACTCGATATCGGGAAATCGCGACCGCATGTTCGTCGTGGCGACCGGATCGTAGCCGACGACGGTCGCACCGGCTTCGCGTAACCGTTCGATCACCGGAATCGCCCGTGAATTCCGGATGTCGTCGGTTCCCGGCTTGAAGGCGAGCCCGAGGACCGCCACCCGTGCGTCTGCCAGTTCGATCCGTTCGGCCAGCAGCTCGACCAGCCGCCGTGGCTGGTGTTCGTTGACGGCCAGTGCTGCCTCAAGCATCATTGGGTCGTATCCGGCGTCCCGTGCCGCACCTTGCAGCGCCTTCACGTCTTTCGGAAAGCAACTGCCGCCGAATCCGACCCCTGATCGGAGGAATCGTGCGCCGATCCGATCGTCCGTCCCGATGGCGTCGGCCACTTCGTATGCGTCCACACCGAACGCTTTACAGGCGTTGCCGATGTCATTGATCAGGGAGATTTTGGCGGCGAGGAACGCGTTGTTCGCGTATTTGATCATCGCCGCGGTCGGGGGATCGGTCACGATGACGACCGGGTCGGCCGCATCGATGACCGGCTGGTAGAGTTCGCGCAGCAACGTTTCTGCCCAGCTGGACTCGACGCCAAGGACGATCTTTTGGGGGAAACGAAAGTCTTCCACCGCGTGGCCCTCCCGCTGGAATTCGGGATTGGTTGCAAGCTCGACGGTCCCCGACGCATCGCCGAATCCCTCCGCTAGCGCCGTGCGGAGCGTCTCCAGTGCAGGTGGGACGACCGTACTTTTGATGACCACCAGGTGGCGATCGTCCGGTCCGAGGACCTCGGCCAGCCGGGCACCGACCGACTCGATCGCCCCGGCCAGTGGGCCGACGTCGATTCGCCCGTCGTCGTGGGTGGGCGTTTGGATCGACAGCATCGTGAGATTCCCGGTCGGCAGGTTCGCATAGTCACTCGTCGCGACCAGTCGGTCGCCGGCATGGGTAGCGATGAGTTCCTCGAGGCCCGGCTCGACGATCGGCGACTCCCCGGCGTTGATGCGCGCGACGATCGATGCATCGATGTCGAGGGCCTGTACCCGATGACCGGCGTCGGCCAGACACGCCGCCACCGTGGTCCCGACGTAGCCGCTGCCGACGATCGTCAGCTCCACGACGGCTCACCGTCCGATGGCGTCTGCAGAAGGGACTTCAACACATCGCTTCGTCCGGCCCGTTGGGATAAAAGCATTTACCGAACGGCGAAGATTCTTCCACTATATGCAAGCTGTCGTGTTGGCTGCTGGCGAGGGAACGCGGCTCCGTCCGCTGACCGACGACAAACCCAAGGCCATGGTCGAAGTCGCAGGCAAACCCCTCCTCTCCCACTGTTTCGACGAGCTCGCCGCGCTCGGGGC
>SKNY01000114.1 GCA_007123105.1 Salinarchaeum sp.
CTTCGTAAATCGGCTCCCAGGACGACCACGGAACACCGTCAGTCATGTTGACGTGAGAAACGCATCTAACGCTGCAACAAGCTCCGGCGCCTCGCCCGAGATGACGTCGCGAAGTTGTCTGATTCCCCGAGTCGTTCCCATGAGGATTGCGGGTTGTTTTCCAACGAGTTGGCAGTTCGTGTCCCCGACAAACGATTGGGCCAATGACCGTTCGACATCGTCGAGAGTAGACAACTCGAGCACGTTGAACGTGCCGTCTACGGCCGCGGTGCGTGATGCACCGATCCGATCGAGGTGACGGGCCAGTTCCCGGTCGTTCGTGACATCCAACTCGCGAATGCCGTGATCTACGTCGTTGAGTCGATCTCGTCGGAACGCGTCGCCAATGATTGCGGCGTCCCTGGTGGCCGCGACGTCGTGGGTCCTGAGGACGTGAGCGCCGCGCTCGACGGCCATCGCCGTTGCAGCGAGACTCACCGGGAGGGCGTCCGTGGTGGAGCGATCAGCCAGATGCCGAAGGAAGTTCTTCCGATTGATCGATACGAGCATCGGCCGGTCGAGGGCCTGGAACTCACGGAGACGGTGGAACGTCTCGCGGTCGACCTCGACGGATTTTCCCTCACTCCAGCCACCGAACGCAGGATCGACGATCGTATCCCGCGGCAACGGATCGGCGGCAAGTGCGTCGTAGATGTCATCGACGGTCTCAACCGCGCCGGGGCGGTCTAACTCTCCCGGACCGGCCATTTTCACGGCGGGGACGCCGTGGTCAGCACAGACCTCTGGCAGCTTCGTATCGGCGAATCCACAGATATCATTTACGAGATCGAATCCGCCTGCCAGTGCCGCGTCGGCGACGGCAGCGTACCTGGTTTCGATCGAAAACACGGCGTCTCCGGACACCCGTTCGAGAATCTCCAGGGCGAGATCAAGTCGCTCGAGTTCCTCGTCTGCAGAAAGGACGTCGAAACGTTTGTTCGCGGATTCAAGCCCCACATCCACGATGTCGGCCCCCTCGTCGATGAGGGACTCGTCGACATAGCGTGCGGCTGCTTGCGGATCGGTAAACACGCTCGGATCGTACGGCGACTCTTCACTGACATTCAACACGCCCATCACGCGAGGTGGGTAGCCGTCTCCGATCCCCATCCCGCCGGCGTCGACCGACTGCATGTCCGTCCGGGTCGCCGACGTGGTAAAACCGTACCGGAACAATCCGGTGTCGCGGCCCTTTTACCCGGTCGTCGGATGCGATGTATCAATGACCGAACGGGCGAGGATCAGTGTCGCGATTGTTGACGCAGAGACGTCAGGAAACGTCGGCACGGTTGCGCGCGCGATGAAAAATTTCGGCTTCAAAGATCTCCTGCTCATCGATCCGCCCCCGTACGGCCCCGGCACCGAGGCCGCCGGCTTTGCCGGACGAGCCCGAGCCGACGTCCTGGCCGAGGCCACTGAGCTCACGTTCGACGCCCTGGTTGAGTCATATCACACCATCGCCTTCACATCGATGACGACTTCAGGTGATACCAAACACATCCGTTATCCAGTGGACACCCCGGATGCACTGGCCGAGCGGCTCAATGGTGTTGACCAGTCGGTCGCACTCGTGTTCGGTCGTGAGCGTATTGGCCTGACAAACGACGAACTCGCTCGAATGGACGAGTTGTGCTCGATCCCCGCCGATCCGACCTATCCAGTCTTAAACCTCGGTCAAGCGGCGACGATCGCCCTGTATGAACTTCGATCACTAACGCTGGGCGATACACAACTGCCAGATGACCCCCACAAGTGTGCGTCGCCGATCGAGGTAGAGGCGTTATTCGATCACATCGATTCATTTCTTGACACGATCGCCTACCCGCCAGAACGGCGAGAGAAAACCGAAATCATGTTTCGAAGAGTACTCGGTCGGACTGACCTGACACCACGCGAGGTCTCGACACTACACGGCGTGTTCCGTTGCTGTGAACAGCTCCTCGACCGTCACGACCTGGGTCAGCCTCAAGAGTGATAGTCGTCGGTTCGACCCGTCCGCTCGCCCGGGAACTGATGCTGAGCTACCCTGCGTTAAAGCCCAACAACCGTAACCCGATGAGACTGACCAGGACGGTCGATCCCTCGTGACCGATGACCGCCACCGGAAGCGGGATACCGGCGGCGAGTATTGCGGCGATCATGATGGCGATCGCCCCGAACGCAATGGCGAAGTTGATGTATAGCGTTTTCCGTGTTTTGCGGCTCAACGCAAAAGCATACGGAAGCTGACGTAACCGATCCGACATCAATACGATGTCAGCCGTCTCGAGTGCTACATCTGTTCCGGCCCCACCCATTCCAACGCTAATGTCCGCGGTCGCGAGGGCTGGTGCATCGTTAACACCGTCTCCAACCATTGCCACGGCGCCATATATCGACTGCAACCGCTGGATGTGATCGACCTTTTCTTCGGGTAAGAGTGACGCGTGGTATTCATCAATGCCGAGTTCAGTTGCAATCGCCGCCGCCACACGCTCGTTGTCGCCGGTCAACATCACGATACGCTCGACCCCCTGTGTGCGTAGCCGATTGATGGCGTCGGCTGCATCAGCACGGATCGTATCGTTGTACGCGAGCCAGCCGATAACCTCAGCTGCGTCGCTCGTTTCCCGAACGACGAGTACACTGGTCTTACCCATGTCCTCGAGTGCTCTAACGGCCGAGAATCCAGTGTCCCGCCCGGCAAGATCGTGATCGGGAAGCTCCGATTCGACGTACCGGCGGTTTCCAATGTGGATCGTCGAATCTCCGACGACACCCCGAACCCCTTTGCCAACCACTGCATTGAATGCGGTCACCTGCGGGATTGCGAGTTCGCGGTCCTTCGCTGCGGTCACGGTTGCTGCAGCCAGGTGATGCTCGGACCGCGACTGGACTGCTGCCACAATCGCGAGTAGCTCGTCTGCGGACAGGTCGGTCCCACGCGAGACATAATCCGTCAACCTGGTTTCACCCTCCGTCAGGGTGCCCGTCTTATCGAAGGCCACGACGTTGACATCACCGGCCGTCTCGACGTGCTCTCCTCCTTTGAACAATACTCCGTTCCGGCCGCCCGCCGAAATCGCAGACAGAACCGCAGCAGGAGTTGAGATGATGACTGCACACGGAGAGGCGGCCACCATCAAAGTCATCGCTCTGTACACCGTGGCTTCGAAGGGTG
Organism: Salinarchaeum sp.; assembly: GCA_007123105.1. Classification (GTDB taxonomy): domain Archaea; phylum Halobacteriota; class Halobacteria; order Halobacteriales; family SKNY01; genus SKNY01. The sequence continues at coordinate 3,200 of SKNY01000114.1, forward strand.
CACTCCAGATTGCAAGCGGTACCACCACGGCGATAATCGTCAGCGCGAATACGGCCAAGACGTATGGTTGTTCGTATCGATCGATGAGTTGTTGGGTCGGCGCACGACGACTCTGTGCTTCTTCGACTAATTTGATCAGGCGGGCAATGGCGGATTCGTGTGCAAGCCGTGTGACCTCAATCTCGAGACTCCCTGTCTCGTTGATCGTACCACCGAACACCTCGTCCCCTGGGGCCTTGCCGACGGGGACTGACTCTCCGGTGAGCGACGATTGGTCGACCGAACTCTGCCCCCCAACGACGACACCATCTAGCGGGAGTCGTTCTCCTGGTCGGACGATGTACACGTCCCCCACCTGGACCTCGGAAATGGGCACAACCGCCTCTACATCACCGCGCTGCAACCGAGCTTGCTCCGGTCGCATCTCTATCAACGAAGCAATGGCCCCCCGGGAACGACGGGTCGCATATTCTTCGAGCACCGTCGCTAGCGAGAAAAGGAACAGAAGCATCGCGCCCTCAAAAGGAGCACCAATGCCGGCGGCACCGAGGGCAGCGAGGATCATCAACAGGTCGATTTCGACGGCCGGCTCCCGCAGCGCTTTGATGCTTTCGAGCAGGCCATACCAGCCTCCAAAGACGTACGCCATGCCATAAAGCACCCAGCTAGTTGAAGGCGCTCCAAGCCAGCTTGCCACCAATCCACCGATCATACCGACAAACGTTAGCAACACGAACGCCGTCTGTAGCCGCAATTCGGCCTGCTCACCGATGGTCTGGTTCGACTCGACTGATGTCGACGAATCGAGTTGATCCGCCGTTGGTTGAGTCGTCTCAGACGCTGGCCGTTGCATTATCCCACATCCGCGAAATGTGGGCTTAAGTTTAACGATCAGAAAGATATTTTTGGCATACCTAAACTTTGGTTCGCTTGTGAGTCATTGTCATTTCACAATTCCGCTGCCTCGGGTGGCGCGGTAATGCACCGTCCGGTGGATTATTGACCCGGACATTCAGTAGTTGTTGCCATTTCCACATAAATCTGGCAACTCAAGTACGCACAGCACCAATCAATTACGTGTCTTTTCACCACCCGAGCGGTGAGTTAGTTCGCATCACAGAGTGGTCGACGGATACCGGGATTTCCATCCCGCTCATAAACGCAGTCGCTGCGGCCAAGAATGAACCGCCGACCGAACTCGAACCGCTCTACAACGTCATCGATCCGGACGCGCTCGATCAATTATTCCGGATCCCCGATCAATCTCGACCCCTCTCGGCCAGCGTGCAATTTCCGTACCTCGAATTCATCATCGTGGTGGAAGCGCACGGCCGAATTTTCCTCTACGAACGACCAACTGGGTCAGCAACCTAAGGGGCTCAATTTACGGCAGCAATCTCGTCCCGAAGCACCTCACTGACGACTTCTCCGTCGGCCTTACCGCGAAGGGCACCCATGCACTCGCCCATGAGAGCCGAGAACGCGGCCATTCCTTCGTCCCGGACTTGGTCTTGGTTTCGCTCGACGACTTCCTGAACCACCGTCCGAACTTCGTCGGCCCCAGCGCTGTCTAGACCAGCCTTCTCTGCGGCGGATTGGGCGTCTTGATCGGGATGTATCGCCAATTCGGTGAGCAACGCGTCGATCCCTTCCTTCGCAATGGCGTCCTCGGCCAGCAACTCGAATACCGCAGCGAAATGTGTGTCGGTCAATTGGTCGACTGGCACGTCGTCGCGGCGTAGTTCCGTAAGTGTACTTTCGAGTACGTTTGCAGCCAGCATCGGGTCAACGCCGGCATCAACGGCATCCTCGAACCGGGGCATGTGGGCGCTATACGCCACCTGCTCGGCGAAGTCGGCACTGAAGCCGAACTCCTCCCGATATCGATCGACCTTTTCCGTGAGTAACTCTGGCAGTGGCACGGCTGTTGGATCGGGTTCGACCGGCGGGACATCGGTTTCGGGATACATCCTGGCCGCACCGGGCAAGGGACGGAGGTATCTCGAGGTCTGATCCTCCATCGCAGCTCGCGTCTCTTCCGGCACGCCCTCGAGCGCCGCTTTTGCTCGTTCTGCCACCGCGTCGATGGCTAACTCGGCAGTATCTGGCTCGGCAGCAACGATCGCGACGGCATCGTGCTCCGTTGCATCGAGATGGGCACGAAGGGTATCGACTTCCGGCGCAGTGATCCCATATGCTGGCAGCTCGTCGGTGTGGAATATACCGCCAGCACCATGTCGTCTCGCGTGATCTGCTAACTCGGAACCAAGGCGGCGGTCGGGCTGGATTTCTCGTCCGACAAAACCATCAAAGCCGGCGAGTCTGACAGCCTGGACAACCCCACCGTCGTCAATCACGCCCCGTAGCACACCGCTATCTGTCTCTGCGAACAAATCGGTCACGACTTGCGGTTCCGCCACCGCTGCATCTCGTTGGCGAAGCCGTTCGGCGATATCAATAAGTTCGAGTTGCCGGTCTACTTCACTCGCGACGAGATCGTCAATGGTATCGAGTTGTTGGACTCCTTTGAGCTCGACGCGTGCGCCTTCTGCAATGGAGACGTTTACATCTTGTCGGATCGTACCAAGTCCCCGTTTTACGTGCCCGGTCGATCGGAGCAACATGCCAATCCGTTGGGCGGCCTCTTTCGCTTGGATGGGCGTCCGGATGTCCGGTTCGGTCCCGATTTCGACCAGCGGGATCCCCAGACGGTCGAGACCAAACGTCACGCTGTCTTCGTCCTCCTTGATCCGCTGGGCGCTCTCTTCCTCGAGTAGAAGATCGGCGATGCCGACTGGTCCACCGCTCGTCGCGATCTCCCCATCGATGGCGACGAGCGCCGACCGTTGGAAGCCGGTAGTGTTCGATCCGTCGACGACGATTTTTCGCATGATGTGGGCCTGATCGACCACGTTCATATCCAGGAGCTCCGCGATCTGCACCGCGACTTCCAGTGCTTCCTGGTCCAGCCGTGCCGGAGGTTCCTCATCTTCTTCGACGAGGCAGGTCGAGTCGTAGGCGAGATAGCGGAACCGGCGATCGATCTGACTCTCCTCGAGGGCCGCAAGATCGATCTCGCCCAGCTCGCTCTCGACGGGGTGTAAGTATCTGAAGAACGTGTGGTTTGACTCCTCTGGTTCCCGACGAACGGTTGGACACGCACAGAAGAGCTTCGTCGCCGTATTGAGTTGCTGATGGATCTCGAGCCCGGCGACGAGCCCGAGCGCATCGTAATCGCGCTCCTCGCTCATTACTGGACCTGTGAGCCCCGGCGATAAAAATGGCTCTCGTTATCGGCTTTCGGACCAACATGGTAGCCAGGCAATCTGGTGCCGTGTTGACATTACGTAGTTCACTAACTTCGGAGACGAGCTCTTGGGCACACCGTGGTTCACTCGAGTACAGGGAGGACGACCAGGGCTGTTGAGACCCCGTGGCGTGTAGCGGCAACGGGACACTTCGGTCTCGGGGTGAAAGGCGATGGATCGGAGTAATGTGTGAGAAGTGATGGGGCGAATGACGGGGTCAGTGAGACATTCCCCCAATTGTCGACCCAGCGAGGGACCTGCGTTTCGAAAAAAGCAACGAATGACGATGACGCGAGCAATGAGAGACTGGATTGCGACCACCGACGATTCTACCATCTACCCCTGGAGATATCGAAGGTAACCACACCTACTGACATGTTGTCCTCGGTGTGGTCGAGCTTATCGACCGGACCATCACTGAGGACGCGGGCATCGCCACAGCGGATACTCGGATGCCCCATGGGCTGGTGAGCCGACCGACGGTCGCCAACGCAGGTGTCATCGAGGTCGAACGCGAGAACCCCAACGATCACCGGATACCCTGACAGTGTTCGCCGAGACCATAGACGGTGAAGCCAGACCAGAGCAGGGTGCCGTTCCAGTGATCTGGGCGAAGATGGAAGATCTCCCCGGTTGTGCCATCCGCGGTCTGCAGGCTGTGATGGTGCAAACCGAGGTTTTCGTGATGAAGACCACTGGAGATGGCGTCGTCGGTGAGAGTGCAACACCACTGTACGTCCAACCATGGCGGAATGAAACGGTGAATGATACCAGCACCGACGTGACCGGTAGCTAGCGTGGTGCTTCGTTGGACGTTAGCGTCGATCGAGAACGCTAATACGGCCGGAGTTAGTCGTCGCCGAGGATCCCCGGCGTGGTCATTTTCGCTGGATCCAGCACTTCATCGGCTTCATCTGGCGTGAGATAGCCCTTCTCGATCGCCACTTCGCGGACTGTCTTCCCCTCCTCGAGCGCGGTCTTCGCCGTTTCTGCTGCCTTATCGTAGCCAATGTGCGGATTCAGTGCCGTCGCCAATGCCATCGACCATTCGACTTGCTCTTCACAATGCTCTTGGTTGGCACTGAGCCGAACGATGAACCGGTCCGCGAACACCTCGCTCCCGTCCGCAATCAGTCGTGCGGACTCTAAAAAGTTGTGCGCGATTACCGGTTTGTAAAGGTTGAGCTCGAGTTGGCCACCTGCTGCCCCAGCAGCGATGGCGGCATCGTTTCCCACCACCTGTACGTGGACCTGATTGATCGCTTCAGCGATGACCGGATTGACCTTGCCCGGCATGATCGACGATCCGGGTTGATTTTCGGGCTGTGTGATCTCTTCGAGCCCGTTGCGCGGACCAGATGCGAGGAGACGCAGGTCGTTTGCAATCTTCGTCATCGATCCGGCGACCGTTCGCAGCGCAGCGTGAGCCTGACCCATCGCGTCGTGGGCAGCTTGCGCCTCGAAGTGGTCGGGTGCTTCGTGTACGTCTACCCCAGTGATCTCACTGATGTACGTGGCTGCCAGCGACGCGAACTCCTCGTGGGTGTTCAATCCCGTCCCGACCGCGGTCCCACCAAGGGCTAGGGGGGCGAGCTCACCGGTTGCGCGCTGGACTCGGCCGATGCCGTGTTCGATCTGGGTTCGGTAACCGCCGAACTCCTGTCCGAGGGTTACCGGCGTCGCGTCCTGCAAGTGCGTTCGCCCCGTTTTGACGACTCCTGCGAAGGCAGCCTCCTGGTCGGCTAACGCATCACGCAGGTGCTCGAGCGCAGGGAGGACGTCTTCTTCGAGTGCTAGCAGTCCTGCGACGTGCATGGCCGTCGGAATGACGTCGTTCGAGGACTGCCCGAAGTTGACGTGATCGTTCGGATGGACGTCCGCATCCACCCGCTCGTTGGCGAGCCGCGCGATAACCTCGTTTGCGTTCATGTTCGAGGACGTCCCCGATCCAGTCTGGAATACATCGACCGGGAAGTGTTCGTCGTGGTCCCCTTGAATGACTTCCTCGGCGGCATCGTCGATGGCGGCTGCAATCGATGCATCGATCATCTCGAGATCGCTGTTCGCCCGTGCAGCCGCTTGCTTAACCACGCCGAGCGCTCGGATGAACCGCCGCCCGAACGTCAACCCCGAGATGGGAAAGTTCTGGACCGCACGCTGGGTTTGGGCACCCCACAGTGCGTCGGCCGGGACCTGGACCTCGCCGATACTGTCGCGTTCGATACGGTATTCCTCGGCCATGGGGAATGCTCGACGGATCAGGCGTAAAACCCATCGATCAACCGGTACGTTATCCTGAATGACGCCCCAGCATGGGCGATGCGTCGCCGGTACCTTCTTACGACCGCAGGCATTGCCCTCCTCGGAAAGCTCCATGGGGCGAACCGTCCGCCCGTTGACCCCGATCCCGCCGTCCGGATCGATTACTGGACGAACGGACCCGGTGGTATCGAGCCGGAGGCTCTTGACGATCTCCCGGTCAGAATCGACGGTCACCAGCACGCCACCCGAGTCGATTGTAAATCTGCCGTCGTCGAGGGAATACACGCTGGCACGCCACCCGATAGCTTCCAGGTCATACTCGGTGACGGCATTGACCGGTACCCGGAGGCACACACGATTCACGCACTCCCGGACGTGATTGACGAAAATCGGCTGAAGGATGTCCACCCTGGGGTCCGGCCACTTATTGTCCACGACGGAAACCCCGTTGCGGTCCCGATCGCCTGGTCGAATGTCAACCGCCTCGAGGTGCGACCGACCCTGACGCTACCGTCTGAGTTCGACGCCTTTTGTGAAGCCGTACAGAACGGCGAACTCGCGGTTGAGGTCGACGTGGCGACGGATCCCGTTGTCGATCTCTGGATGCTCGAACTCTGTTTGCTCGCCGTTGCCGGGACCGATGGCCATGCCGCAACCGCGGCGGGCGACGTGACGGTGGACGATCTGCAGACGGCATGCACCGCCGCAGACATCCTGCTGGCTCGCAGGGATGATTATGATGATGAGCCAGCGTGTCGAGTCGTACCACCGTTTAGCGCTGCTCCTAACACCGACTGGGAACCACGCCCACTGCCGGGTACGAAGTCATTCGGTCTCGTGGCGGCGATCGGATGTACCCTGGCCAAACGTGGTCCCAACCCAGCAACTGCTGTTAAATTCCTTGAGACGGTCGCTGATCCAACGATCCAAGAAACCCTCATCGACGCTACCCCACGCCGACCTGCTATCGATCCAGCTAGATTATGGTCCCCCGGATCCGGATCGAGCCCCCGCGCCGTCGAACGATGGCGACCGTCGATGGCCGTAGGATGCGGTTTGGACATGGATGTCCGCCGTCGCGTGCTTGAGGTACTTACTGACACGCCATTTGGTGCATCGAACGGCGGGCCAAACACGAGCGACCTCCACGGGGCACTCACGTGATCAGTGCTCGTCGGGCGTGCGTGTCGTTAGATCGAGCGCGTGAATATCCCGGGTCATATGATCGCCGAGTGCGTCATAGACCAACTTGTGCTGGTCGACCAGGCTACGATCGACAAACGCGGGCGAGATGACGATCGCTTCGTAGTGGTCGTCATCGGGCATCCCTGATCGCGTCGTCACGGTGGCTTCTGTATCGGGGATGGCCGACTCGATGATCCGTTCAATTTCAGCGGTGTCCATGGATAGCAGGGTTCGTTCGACGGGAATAAGCGAGTCGGTCGAGATCGCTATGTCCACCGATTGAGTCCGGTCTGGACCACCGCATCGGACAACCGCGAAAGGCCGGACTCGACCGCCTCCTCGGGAATTTGCCACTCATCGCACACGAAGATCCGAGCATCGTCGATGTCGGGACTGACAGTCGTATCGACTTCATAATCGTCAGTGACATCTGGATCCAGAAAGAGTTCCCGAACCCGCCCTGCAAGCGGCATATCCTCACCCTCGTTCCGTATGACTGCCTCGAGAGTGCCGTGTTCCCTGATCGCTTTGAGGGCAGTTTTCGGACCGTACCCTGAGAGCCCGGGATTGAAGTCGGTCCCGATGAGAATGGCCACCTCGACTAATTCGGTCTGGGTGAGCTCGAGACTGTCAAGCGTTGCGGGCAAATCCATCAGTTCGGGATCTCCGCTGCTCGTCAATTGGCGCAACGTGAGCGGTGCGCCAAACAGGAGGGCATCGTAATCTTCAGTGCCGACGTAGTCAACGTGGCCGGCCTTTGCCATGTGAGCCGCCTGTGCTTCCCCTTCGGCCGGTGCTTCTATCATCGGCACGTCGAGGAGCGCAAACAACTCACGGGTGGTCTGTTGTATGACATCTGTCAACCGTTGGGTTCGGGCTTCGTACTTGGCGGCTTCGATGGCATCACCAGCCTCGCGCGCCTCGGCAAGTGCCTCAGCCGCAGATTGTTTTGCCGCTCGGCGTGCTGCAACCTCTTCTGCCTTCAGGTCGGTCACGGCGCCGTCGAAGACGAACACCGGCACAAGATCGTGTTCAAAAAACTTCGGTAACCCACGGATGATTCCCAGGAGGTTAGCGACCTCCGTCCCGTCTGCAGTCGTGTACGTCTCGGCATCCGTCCAGCGGACGGTCGTCGTTAGATACCGGTACAGCCAGTTATGTGCGTCGACGGCGACGACGGTACCGTCGAGAGCGTCAAACCCAACGGATTCAATGACGGCCAGTTCCCGAAGCGCCGAATTACCCATCAGGCGTCCGTTAGTCGGGGAACATAAAAGCCGTGGGGACTTCATGTTACTGTCCGTCCACAAGCTCGGGCCGTGGGCAGGGTGATGGTGGATCCCGTCGCATCCATGTTGCAGCATACCGTCGTTCCGCAGGGGAGGCGGGTGCCCTGGCGATCACCACACCCATTCCGGCACGGAAGCGTACCGGTTCCTGCTCGACATCCGTCGAACACACCACCTCTGCAATACCAGTCGTCTCTCCAGTAAATCCGAATCCGGCGCGAGACATTGCAACGTAGGAGAATGGATTGTTGACGGCGATGGTAACGACGGCAAAGTCATGCGCAAGAATCCGGTCGACCGTCGCGCCGACGAGCCGGGGGGCGATTCGCCGTCCTCGATGTGTCTCCTCGACCGTAACATATCGGATCCACATCCGGTCGTCCCTGGTGCGGTCTGGACTGAAACTGACCGCAGCAATCGTTTGATCACCGGTACGAACGATGGCCTTTCCGGTTGAACGCATGACGAACTTTCCAGCATACGCGAAGCGTCGATGATCGAGTTCGAGCCGCGGACCATCAGACGGCCAGCCGAGGAAGACGAACTCCATGGAGGAATACCGGATTGAAGGTCGATTAACGCACCGAAGGGGATATCGAACGACCGACGGAATTGGTGTATATGGTACGTCGGACCGTCGTCGACCGAGTAGCCATTGGTCTCTTCCTCGGGGATCTCGTCGTGATCTTCACGGTGTTTTCGCTTGGGCTCATCATCCACGGTGTCCCCATCTTCCATCGGCCTGAATATCTCCTTGTTACCGTCGCTCCGTTCGCACTCGCGTGGATGCTTATTGGTCCGACGACCGGCATGTATCGTCGTTCGACACGAACCGACCCACGTTGGGCGGTTGGTAGGACGGTACTCGCCTGGACGACCACGTGCATGCTCGGTTCCATCATCCGTCACACCACTCTATTCCGGGGAGATTCCCCATTGATCTTCGTTGTCGTGACGATCGTCGTTGGACTGACTGTATTGCTACCATGGCGTCTTGGCGTCGTTCTCATCGCCGGAAGCCAAGCAACTGAGTAAAGCACCACCCGATAAGTTATAGAAATATTATCCATAGTGTATGAATTATTTATGAGTATAACACTGATAACGCCGTGCAATAGTCTAGTTTGCTTACCACCAAAATATTTATATGGCATAGGGTTATAGATATAACTGATTATCATGGACTATTATGATCTGATCCTTGGCACGATCCCGGCAAGTTTCGTCGCCGTCGCTGGATCGCTCTCACTGGCAGGCGTGGCGACTACGATCGCTATTCCGGTCGCAGCGACGGTTGCAATCGCATTGATCGCCCACGCGATGTTCGTCAGGTCGCCGCTTGACGAACGCGAAGATCGACTTCCGGCACGCGACTCGACTGGACGGGCGTCAAATTAGCGGCGTTTCGTTTTTATAAATTCGTGGGAATGTGGTCACAATCCGAGCGCACATGTCATCGGAACACCAATAATGAAAGCCCCAGCGAGATATCCGCCGATCGCACCAGCATTCAGTGCTGGGAGACCCGGATGGGCCCTGCCGCGTTCGAACAGAGTAAAGAGCACAACTAGCCCGAGGATCACCCCGACAGCTGCACCAACGGCAGGCACCGTCACGACAATATCACCGACACGTATGGGGTTGCCGGGACCGTGGACGGCGGCACTCGCAACGAGCATCCCCGGGATCACGACGTCACCGAGTCCGATCATGATCGCATTTCGCTCTCTTCCCGCCGCTGGCACCTCCATTGATGGCCCACCACCGGGAAGTGGAATCACGAGCATGACGGGCAACCGATCCCGGAGTGCGTTGTCCGCGAGTGAAATCATATGCTTGGTTCCGTAAACGGCGATTGCATCATAAATCGCGAGTAATACCAAGAGGACCAATACGGGTCGGATACCGAGCACGAGGCCAAACAGTGCGACAGCACCGATTCCCATCAAGATGCCTGCGATATCTAACACGTACCAGCGCGGGTGTACGATCAAGGCCAGAGCCAGAATGAAGGCACCAAGACTCGGGATAAGAGGGAACCCAGCAATGATTGCCCCCGCAGGGATCCACGCCGCGAGAACGAAGAGTGAGACCCCGGCTGCCACGAGTACCATGACGCCGCGGATAATCCATGCAAATCCTCGCTTGAAAGCGACGATAATGCCGACCGTCGCAATCAGCAATACCAGTACATACCCAACGCCGAGGCGTGGATCGTCCGCACCGGTTCCCGAACCGACACCGGCACGGTGGACAGGCGAGAGAAACGAGAGGGCGCCGAGATAGATCACGACGAAGACGATCACTACACCAGCTACGCCAATCATATCGCGGTGATCGAGGAGCGCCTTTGGCCATCGGGACGCCGGATTATCTGACATAGAGACGCGCTCCTAACAAACGCGGTAGCTCTACGCCCGATTGTGGCGTAACGACGAGATACGGATGCTCGACCGGACCAAAGACGTCCACGATGCGGCCGACCGGTGTGAGCTGGTCGTCGATCACCGCGGCACCGATTCCCGGGTGGGTATCATCATCACACCGGAGCACGAGTACGCCTTGGGCAGTCCCGACGACAGTTCCAGCTCGCCGCATCAGCCTCGAATTGTCGCGAGGTACGCAGCTACTGCTTGAATCAAATCGTTTTTTGCATCGTCGACGTCGGGAACGATGACGCGTCCACGAGCGACGAATTCGCGAGGAAATGTTGCCGAGCGGTCGATATCGGCCTCGTAACCAACCTGTTCGACGGCAACAGCGATCTCTTCGACGGTCGGTTCAGAGACGGCGATATCCAGTGGAACGCGTCGTCCCTCCCCTCGCGTCAGATCGGCATCCAGATAGGCCGGCCAAATCACGTTCTCCACCATATCCAGGCATAGATCAGATGCCATCAAAGATGTGGCGCACCTGCACGGATCGAGACATTTAACCCGACGTCTTGCCCCTCGTTGAACATGCCATCGACGTTACGGCAGCTCCTCCCCCATTTCTTCGCCATGTTCGTAATCTACGGGATCGTCGTGATTGCTGTGTACATGGTGTTCGATGTCCAGAGTTTCTGGATTTCACTGGCGATCGCTTTGGGCATTGCAATTGTGTATCCGTCGACCGTTCGGAGTCTGGGCGTCGAGCCCGAACCATGGACACGAGACTGACTGTCGTGGACGCGACCACCGTTCAGGAATGGTTGCTAGAGACACAACGTGCCCGATTGACTGCGACCATTAAAGCGGCCACCGAAGTATCAGCACGACATGCTTCCTGCTTCGAATCTGAGTTACAGGCGAAACTGGAGTCGCGCGGGTTACTGTCCGAATACGCAGCCTTACTTACTGAACTCCGGTCAGCTTGCGATGGTCGGGATGAGGGCCCGCAGATCGTCCCGAAGCCACCGTACGTGACGGTAACCTCCCGTGGGCCGCTGCTCCGCCTGACCGCTCCATCGGAACGAATCGTAATTTGTCTCGCAATCCGGCGAGTCACCGAAGACGGCACCTACGTGCGACGACGGCTGAACTCCGTCGGCGATCTCGCGACGGTCGAGATTCGGGCGACACCCACGTAACCTCATTTTAATCGTTCTTGAAGGAAGCAAGGATGTGCGGCCGTCACACCATCAATGGTGAGTATATCAGACCGAATGACGGCACCGACTTCAGTGCCGTCCCGACCCCGGACCTCGGCCATGAGCATGTGATCGCCACTCGAGGCGAATAACGCCTCAACTGGCGGCAGCGCTTTCAACGCCTCCGTGACCTCGACGAATTGTTCGCTCTCTGCTTCAATACCAACGAGCGCAATACTCCGTGAGGAGAGCTTTTTTGGGTCCACGTCTGCCGAGTATCCGACAATGACTCCATCTGCCTCTAATTCTTTGATGTATTTTCGCACCGTCGGTTTCGAGACGTCTGCCCGCTCGGCGATGTCACCGTATGATGCCTGCGCGTCTTCCTCGAGCGCACGGAGTACTAATTCCTTCGTCGATTCGCCCGACACATCACTTCGTTTCGGGTGAGCGAAAAAATACCTTCCGAATCGGAAAGCAGAATTAGGTATATGACTCGATGAAGTCGTACGAGCGTTCCCACTCGTAATCGTCATCGAAATAGCGTTCAGCAAGCGGCGTTTCCGGCATCTCACCGATATTCTGTTTTTCCTGCCCGTACGATGGTCGGTCATCGTCGACGTAATACCGACCGGTCAAGACGGTCCCCTCATACAGGGCAGCCTCCGTTTCCGCCATCATGTCAGCGGCCGCGCGGCGATCGGTCAGATCGAGGTCGTAGTCATCCGAGTCTTGGATGTCCGTGTATGGAACGTACTGGCGTGCGTCTTTGTTCCAGGTCGGACACTGGGTGAGAAAGTCGATATGCGCGAAGCCGTCGTGTTCGATCGCCTCGACGAGGATTTCCTTTGCTTGATTGGGATTGACCGCGGCGGTCCGCGCGATGTAAGACGCCCCCGAGGCGAGCGCCATCGAGAGCGGCCGGATCGGATCTTTGGCGACGCCGCTCGGTTGCGTCTTCGATTTGTGCCCCTTCGGACTCGTCGGGGAGCTTTGGCCCTTCGTAAGGCCGAACACCTCATTGTTGAACACGATATAGACCATATCGTGGTTTTCCCGGGCGGTATGCATGAAGTGGTTGCCGCCAATGCCATACCCGTCCCCATCACCACCGGCGGCGATTACTTCGATACCAGGATTGGCCAGCTTCGCAGCCCGCGCGACCGGTAGCGACCGGCCGTGTAACGTGTGGAATCCGTAGCTTTCGAAGTAGCTGTTGAGCTTACCTGAACAGCCGATTCCGGTCACAAGCAGGACTTCATCCGGGGATCGCCCCACTTCCGGCATCGCCTGTTTGAGCGACTTTAATACCGCGAAGTCCCCACAGCCAGGACACCACGTCGGCTGGGGCTCCTGTTCGGGCGTGAACTGGTTCGCGTCGATCTCTCCTGTTTCGCCGATTGCACTAAATGCACTCATGATTAATCACCGACCGCTGGTTCGATCCGGGTGTTCGCTTGGGTCGGCCCGGTGCCGTCGTTGATGATTTCCACCTCGAATCCCTCGACGATGTCTCCGGGCTCGAACGGGTTCCCATCGAACTTGAGGAGACTCGAGAGCTTCTCGCCATAGGTACCGAGTTCTTTCTGGGTCAGCCCGCGGAATTGGGCGCTGGCATTCATCTCGACGATGAGCGCCTGTTCAACGGACTCGAGGAACTCGCTGACCTCGGCGACCGGATACGGCATCAAATCGCTGACGTTCAACGCCTTCACGTCGTGGCCCTCCGCCACGAGTTGGTCGACGGCCTCCACAGCCGCTCCCTGCATGCTACCCCACGTGATGATCCCGTAATCTGCGTCATCAGGACCATAATAGGACTGATGGGAGTCGTCCGCCTCGTCGAGTTCATCCCGGATGATGTTTAATTTCTCCAGGCGACGCTCCATCTGAATCACGCGGTTTTGTGGATCCTCGCTGATGTGTCCAAACTCCGTGTGTTCATTGCCGGTCGTGAGAAATCGCCCACCCTTCTGGCCGGGGATCGGGCGCGCGTTGACGCCGTTTTCGACCTCGTACTGGAAGCGTTTGACCTTCCCGACGTCATCGTGGGGAAGATCCTCGAGTTCAGCCTCGGTGGGGACATTCCCTAGGTCGGGGTTCGGCTCTCGATCGAAAAACGATGCGGGCACATTGATGTTCTCCCCGGAGAGTTTCTGGTCGATAATGACGATAGTGGGCAACTGGTACTCGTACGCGATTTGGAACGCCTTTCGCGTCTGCTCATAGGCTTCGGCTGCAGTACCAGGCGCAAACACCACCCGACTCGAGTCGCCCTGACTGGTGTACAGGACGTGTTCGAGGTCGCCCTGTTCGGGCTTGGTTGGCATGCCAGTCGAAGGTCCAGCACGCATTGCTTCAATCAACACGACTGGAGTTTCCGTCATTTCTGCGAGCCCGAGTGGCTCGGACATTAAGGCGAATCCGCCGCCGGACGATCCAGACATCGCCTTTACGCCTGCATGGCTTGCGCCGATTGCAAGCGCTGCCGCGGCGATTTCGTCCTCAACCTGTTCTGAGATACCGCCTACTTGGGGCAGGTACCCGGACATGATGGTGAACACTTCCGTCCACGGCGTCATCGGATATCCGGCGATGAATCGACATCCCTCGTCGAGAGCGCCGAAGGCCACGCAATCGGAGCCGGAGACCAACGCCTGCTCTTCCTCGTGGGTGCTTTCTGGCACGGCGAGCTCGTGGTCTGTTTCAAATTCGTCTCGGACGATAGCTGCAGCCTCGTGAAGCACCTTTAGGTTCGGTTGCAGGATCTCGTCCGGGAACGATTCTTCCATCAGTTCCTCGAACGCGCCGAGTTCAATGCCAACAAGTTCCGCGGTCGCCCCCACCCCAGCGGTATTACGCATGACCTCCCGGCCGTGTTCGCGCGCGAGACTCCGAAGGTCCATTGGAAACACGTGCCAGTTGTTCTCTTCGACCCGTTCGTCGAAATCGGGGATGTCTTCGATGTCGATCAACCCGCTATCGTATACGATGATTCCGCCCTCACGGAGTTCATCGAGGTTTTCGACGAGCGGTTTGATCTCTTCGTTCCCGTATACAGCACCGGGTTGTTCGTTCCGTGCAAAACTATCGCCAAGCGCTAACAGGAAGTTATACCCGTCCCCTCTGGAATGGACGGGTTCGTCGCTCGCCCTGACCTCGACGTACGTGTGGCCGCCCCGAATCCGTGATGGATAGTGACGGTGCGTGAATACGTGCAGGCCCGATCGCATTAACGCTTTGGCGAAGTTACGACTCGTCGAATCGATCCCGTCTCCGGAACCGCCCGCGATTCGCCAAATCAGGTCCTCTGAGCTCATAGTATCTGTCGTGGCCACCGTTTGGCCATTGCCGGAAAATTGCGCTGGTAACGGTAAAGGCTTTGCTATGGATTGACAAGGATCAATGATGTAGAACGGACCAATTGGTCAGTCGATCCGTCAGTAATGGCCACTATCCGCAGGTTTGATCGACAGTCAGTGTGCAACCGGACTCGCCGCCTCTAACCGTCCGTCCGCCGAAAATGCTACGGGTTTTGGTTCGCTCACGACCACGAGATCGTCGCGGTTCCGCGCGTCCTCGACAAGAGCAGGTGAAGCATAGAGCCGTTGTAAACGCATGGTATCGGTCGCACGGAGTAATCTCACCTCCTCGGAGGCCACAACCCCGATCGCCGATAATGCAGCGATCATCCCCGCCCGATCGGTCTCGACAACCGGTGGAATTCGAACACCCCGGATGGTTGCCGCAGTTAACGCGTTTACGAGCGTGTCCTCGCTCTCGAGTTCGGCCACGAGATCGCGATGGACAAAATCAGCCGATCCAACCCCCATGGCGTTTCCGTGGGATTCCGGGGTCAATCCCCGAACAAAAATACGTTTGATGACTGGGGTCGTGGGTTCATCCTCGTTAATCGCAAATGGTCGTCGACCGATCACGTTCGGATCAATTCCTTGTCCGCTAATGTTTTTCCCCTGTTGATCAAGCACGAGCACGTCGAGCTCGTCGAATGGCAACCGCGGCAGGAGGTCATATGCCGTCCTGAGGAGCTCCTGTTCGCGCTGGATGAGATTGCTGGCGGGTACACCCTCAACGATCGCCGTATCATCGAGCTGATCCTCGACAATTGCCACGCCACCAACGATGGGAAGAGTATCGAGGAGTTGCTCAGTGACCTCTGGAATCATGTTTCGAAAACTCCATTCGATCGCCCACTCATGGGTCGTCTTTGCGCCCCGTTGCTTGCCCATTCCGATCACGAGCATCTTCGCAAGGCCACTCTCGAGATCTCCGTCATAATCGGTGTGTGGCTTGACCCGATTGACCGGCAAGATGGCGTCTGCCGCGACTGCGTTCGCGTCGGCATAGACAGGGACCTCCCGTGATGCTGTCGTTCCGACGTGTTCAACCGCCATGCTCGATCGGATCGCACACCCCACTGATGCTTCCGTGACACCGAGAGTTGCCAACATCTCAGCCTGGCCGTCGGCCGTCGCGCCCCCGTGGCTGCCCATTGCAGGAAATACAAATGGTTTATAGCCCATGTCTTCGAGTCCGTCGACGACCCCAGCAACGATGGCGTCTAAATTCGCGATGCCCCGGCTACCGACGCCGACGGCGACCTCCCCGCCCGATGGAACATCCTGAAATTCGAGGTTCGTTGTCGCTTGAGCCGCGATCGACGATAGCTCCTCATCCGGTAACGGATCGGTTTCCCACTGCTGCTCGATCACGCCAAGTGGCGGAATTTCGCGATCACCGCATGCCTCGAGGATCGTATCTTCAGATACGGTCAGATCCGCGAGCGTCTCCATGGATTGATTCATTCCTCCACCGAATAAAGAGATTCGGGCTTCGGGCGTCGGCCACCGGCTGGAGAGCGCTCAATTGAACAGCGACTCCCATCGACGGGGTTCGTTCCCGGCAACGCGTGCGGCTACGAGTCGTGGGTCACAGTCGTCGACCAGGAGGCCGGGATGTTTCTGTTGGAAGTGGCCGAGAACATTATCGATGTCCCGGAGCAGGAGGTCCGATGCGTTCGGGTGGTCAGTCGGGATCGCCTGTGGCCAATCGATGAGGACGACGTCACCGCTGCGCACGACCACATTGTATGCACTGGCATCCGTGTGGACGTATCCTGCGTCGTAGACGGCAGCGAGTTCGATCAAGATGGATTCAAGCACAACACGAGCGCGGTGATCCGACAGTTCCGCCCTGGCAAGTGGTGTCCCATCGATCC
>SKNY01000098.1 GCA_007123105.1 Salinarchaeum sp.
CAAGGCGAGTCGGGTATCAGCGTTGAATCCCGGCCGTCCTCTCGGGTCGTCCACGGGGTGATGGACGTTACTGTGGAACCGTTCGACAGTGTCGAGTTCCGTCGGGCCATGAACTACGCCGTAGATAAAGAGGAGTACGTCGAACAAATTCTGCAAGGATTTGGCGTTCCCTCTTCACAACCAGGGCTCCCCGAGATGTACGGATACAATCCGGATCTCGATCCGTACCCCTACGATAAGCAACGAGCTGAGGAACTCGTCGAAGAGAGCGGATACGGTGATATCGAACTGGAACTCAGCTTCGGTGTTGGACGCATGTTACTTGACGTCGAGTTCGTAACCGCTGTGGCCGGATACATCGACGATCTTGAAAACGTCTCTTGTGAAGTAAATCAACTCGACCTTTCGACCTTCGGGACGCTGTGGAACGATCAACCTGATGCCGACGAGATGGACTTTTTCGTCGTCGGATACGGCCACCCAGCATACAACGTTGCACAGTCGTTTACCGCAATCGTTCTCGATGATATGATCGGCCGGTACGCCAGAGTAGAGACCGACGAGATGCTCGAAGTCGAGGGCCTCGTCACCGAAGCCGCGCGAACGGAGGACGAAAACGACCGGGAAGAACTCCTTCAGGAGGCGGCACGGGTCGCCCACGAGGACGCATGTTGGTTGTTCCTCCACCAGCAGGAAAGTGTCTATGGCATCAACGACGACCTCGACTGGGAACCCCGGAACGATGAACTGATGACGATGCGATCGGCTGGTCCTGCGGAATAATTCCACAGGGAAAATGACATATAACAAACTATGAGGGAGGAGGTTCAGTTCTTCGTGAGCCGATCGCTACAGGGCATTGTCGTCATCTGGGGCATTATCACAGCGGTGTTTATGTTCCGGTTTATTTCGCCGACAAACCCTGCCCGGTTGATCGCACCGGATGATGCGAGCGAAGAGCTCGTCCGAGCGATCGAAATTGACCTTGGGTTGAACGATCCCATCCTGATACAGTACGTGTCGTACCTCACTGGAGTTGTGCAAGGAGACCTCGGGTTCTCCTACTCGACAAATACACCTGTTCGCGGCCGGATCATTCAGGTGTTACCGGCGACACTTGAACTGGCCTTCGCCGCGCTGATCTTCGCTGTAATCGTGTCGATACCTTTAGGGATAATTAGTGCAACGCATCGCGGAACCAAAATCGATTCCGTGGCAAACCTCACGTCGCTTGGGGGTGTGAGCACCCCCAACTTTTGGCTCGCCATCATGCTAGTCCTCCTCATTTCGGTCCAGTTGGGCCTGCTTCCAACCAGTGGACGACCAATTGGCTTGGGTGAGGGCATACGGATGCTCATTTTTCAGGCGAATATCGGTGGACTCACGACGTGGCTCAGCCACATGATTTTGCCAACAATCGCGCTCGGAACGTACTTTATGGCGCTCCTGTTCCGGCTGACGCGTAACGGAGTCCTCGAAGAATTGGGAAAGGAATACGTACTGGCCGCCCGGGGCAAGGGGCTCCCGAACCCGCTTATCATGTACCGGTACGTCCTCCGAAACAGTCTGACACCGGTAGTGACAGTGACTGGACTCCAACTAGGCGGCCTCATCGGGGGCTCTGTCGTCGTGGAGGCTGTGTTCGCGTGGCCGGGAATCGGGCGGCTGTTCATTACGTCACTAAACCTCTCTGACTGGCCAATGATGCAAGGCGTGCTCATTATCGTTGGCGTGGGCTACGTTGTTACCAACATCTTCGTCGATTACATCAATAGCAGCCTCAACCCGCAGGTGGAACTCGCATGATATCAAAACGCACGCGAACTGCAGTACTCAAAGAACTTCATTCGAACAAGCTCGCCACAGTTGGAACGGCACTCATCCTTTGTATGTTGTTTGTGGGCATGTTTGCGCCGGTACTCGCCCCACACGACCCGACCCAGCAAGATAATTCACAAACACATCAACCACCGGCGTTCATGGGTGGTGAGACGGAAACGACGAGACTAGTGGACGGCGAAATGCAGACCGTCACCGAAGACAATAGTGGCTCGTTGACCCATCCACTCGGGACGGATACCAACGGCCGAGATGTGCTCTCGCGGGCAATATACGGTGCGCGAACATCCCTTCTCGTTGCACTTACGGCGATGATGGCGTCACTCATTCTCGGCACGAGCGTTGGAATGACAGCCGGCTATTTCGGTGGCAAAACGGACACCATCCTCATGCGGTTTGTGGATGTCGTCCTGGCGTTCCCAGCACTGCTGATCACCCTGGCAATGATCGGTGTCATCGGACCGCTGACGTTCTTTATTCCCGACCCGTTTGTCACGAGTGGGTTGATCACCGACCGGCCAACCCATATGGTGTTTCCTGTAACGATTACTGCGGCAATCGCAGCGGTGATTTGGGTCTGGATTGCTCGCGTGGCTCGCAGTGAGGCAATCAGGGTGAAAAACGAAGAGTACGTCACCGCGGCGCGCACGATGGGAAGGAGTAATTTCGGTATTATCCGAAAGCACGTCTTGCCGAATTCAATTACCCCTATTCTGGTTCTTGCGACGATTCAGGTTGCATCGATCATCATCATCGAGAGCTCCCTGTCGTTTCTCGGATTCGCCGGTACGAACCTTTCGTGGGGGTACGATATTGCACAGGGACGTGATTATCTCGGGACCTCGTGGTGGCTCTCGACAATCCCAGGGTTGTTCATCGTCATCGCAGTTGTTGGGATCAATCTATTCGGAGACCTGCTCAGGGACGCGCTAGACCCCGGTATCGATCGAGGTGAGGTATGACGAAGCCGATAATCAAGGTACGTAACTTAAAAACCCGTTTCTTTACCGAAATGGGGCAAGTAAACGCAGTCGATGGTATCTCGTTCGATATCAACCAGGGAGAGGTATTGTCGGTTGTCGGCGAGAGTGGAAGTGGCAAAAGCGTGACCGGTCTCTCGCTGATGGACCTGATCGATTCACCCGGACAAATCACGGACGGTGAAATTTGGTTCCATCATCCAGACCTCGCTGCCGAGCGCGGCGCTGCAGATGACGCTGTCGACGGCGAATTCGTCAACCTTCGCTCACTTCACCAGAAAGCCCGTCGGTCGCTTTGTGGGACAGAACTGGGGATGATCTTTCAAGATCCCGGATCAGCGTTCCATCCTGCGTTGACTGTTGGTGAACAAATCGGGGAAGCAGTTGAATCGAGGCGGCGAATCGCTCGCGGCGAAGACTACGACGTAAAAGAGATGCTCTTGGATTTGTGCTCGCTACGGTCGTCGTTCGTTTCCGATGAGAGCTACGATGAAGCGATCGGCCTGCTTGAGCAGGTCGACATTCCTGACCCTATCGACCGGGCTGACGAATACCCCCATGAGTTCAGTGGAGGGATGCTTCAGCGTGCGATGGTTGCACAGGCACTTGCATCGGATCCAGCAGTCCTTATTGCCGATGAACCGACGACCGGATTGGATGTGACGATTCAAGCAGGCATTATCGATCTGCTCCGAGAATTACAGGCTGATACCGGGATGAGTATCTTCCTTATTACCCACAATATTGGTGTCGTCTCTAGTATCGCAGATCGCGTTGCCATAATGTACGGTGGCAAGTTCCTCGAACTCGGACCTACCGATCGTGTGTTCGAAAAGCCAGCAAACCCCTACACGGAGGGATTGCTCAACTGTCTGCCGGATCCTACCGATGCGACTAACATAATCGAACCGATTCATGGCAACGTTCCAAGTCTCCTTGACCACGAGATGCCCGCCGGTTGTTCGTACGCCGATCGTTGCCCGGCGGTGACTGAGGAGTGTACTGAGACGAATCCATCGCTCCAACCAACACCGGAGACTGCGAATCATCTGGTGGCGTGCATCCATGCTGAAACCGCAGAGTCGACCACAACATTCCCAGTAGCTACCACAACTCCGTCAGTTCTCTCCGATGGAGGTGCAAGTGCTGATGAGTGAAAGCACAAACAGTAGCCGGTCGACGGATATCCCTTCAACGACGATTGAGGAAATCGACCTAGATACGTTAGTGCGTGTGGACAACTTGTGCAAATATTATGAAGATGACAGGGGTCTAATCGACTGGGCACTCTCCCGAGACCCCGAAAAAGTCCGCGCAGTCGATGGCGTCTCATTCGAGATCAAACGGGGAGAAACTCTCGGCGTCGTCGGTGAATCAGGGTGTGGCAAATCGACCCTCGCACGGACGATAATGGGATTACATCAACCAACGGAAGGCACAGTGTTGTTCGCTGGTAAGAATGTTGCAGAGCAGGTAAAATCGGATCGGAAACGGTTCGCAAGACGTGCCCAGATTGTTTTTCAGGATCCATCGTCATGTCTGGATCCGCGACTCACACTTCGAGAAATCGTTCGGGAACCGCTGGATATCCACAAGGTTGGACCCAAACCCCATCGAAACGAACGAGTCGAAGAACTCATCGAACGGGTTGGATTGGCAACCGACCAACTTGATCGATATCCAAGCGAGTTGTCCGGCGGTCAGCGCCAACGAATTGGAATCGCTCGAGCACTTGCACTCGACCCAGAACTGCTACTGCTCGATGAACCTACCAGTGCACTCGATGTTTCTGTCCAAGCTCAAATACTGAATCTCCTTCAAGAGATACAAGAAGAGTACAATCTGTCGTATCTGTTCATCTCCCACGATCTATCGGTTATAAGATATCTTTCCGATCGGGTGATGGTAATGTATCTCGGAAAAATTGTCGAAATAGCCCCTTCCGAAGTTATTTTCGAGGAGCCAGCACATCCGTATACGGAAATCCTTCTCAGCAGTACGCCCTCGAAGAAGGCGAACATCGATGGAAAGCAGGTGAGGAATGCAGACATTCCGTCACCGAGGAACCCTCCACGTGGTTGTCGGTTCCATACCCGTTGTCCGGTCGTCGTCCCACCAGATAATCACAATGTGGAGTTCGAACAAGACGAGTGGCTCGCCGTCTTCGACTACAAACTCCGTCTTCGGTCTGGGCGGCTTGATACAAACAAACTCACCGAACTTGTAGAGCTACAAGACAACAAGACTGAAAATCAGACTAACATCAAGGAAGTCGTTCGGGAAACCTGTGGTATTCCACAGACGCTCTCGGATTCGACTGCAGAGGAGGTGCTCGATGACAGTCTCAGTGCCCTTGCCGACGGTGACACTGAGACAGCTCTTGAATGCATAGCTGTTGACTTCGAGTCTCCCTGTGAGAAACAGAATCCCCCGGTAATGCATATCAGCGAAGGACACCATTCAGCGTGTCTCCGCACGGAAAATGAATGAGAGAAGGACTTTTCAAGCAGGCGTTTCGAAATAAACGAAAAACGCTCCAAGAGTGGAAGCGACTTATCATTCTCGGCTGGCCGATCTCTGCACAGACGTTCGTTCGCACCGGAATGCGCACAACAGATGTCTTTGTCGCTGGGATTTTCGGACCAGCAGCGCTTGCTGCACTAGGGCTGGCAAATCTGTACAGTCGCGTCGCGTTGTACACCGGGATTGGTATCGGAACCGGTGCGCTCGCGTTAGCAAGTCAAGATACGGGTAGCGGGGCAGATGCAAACCGCAATCAAGCCGTTACACAGGCACTGATACTCGGTTTTCTGGTCGGGATCCCGTTTGCAATCCTCGCGTTCTTGTTCAGTGAACAGGCGTTAATGGTCTTCGGTGTACCGAACGAGGTAGTCACTCTCGGAGCGGTATATCTTGCACTCGTTCTCGGGACGGCACCGTTCCGGCACATCACACTCATCGGTGAAAAATCGCTTCAGGGAACTGGCGATACACTGACACCGATGTTCATCCGTGGTGGGTCCAACATCGTCAATATCATTGGAACCGTCGTGTTGGGGCTCGGGGTTGGCCCTGCCCCACGACTTGAAGTCGTCGGCATCGGGATTGCCACTGCCTCCGCGAATATTCTCGCTGGGCTTGCAGTTATCCTCGTATTCACCAC
Source organism: Salinarchaeum sp. (assembly GCA_007123105.1). Taxonomy (GTDB): domain Archaea; phylum Halobacteriota; class Halobacteria; order Halobacteriales; family SKNY01; genus SKNY01. Next base: position 5,983 of record SKNY01000098.1, read on the forward strand.
GAGGCTGTCAGAAATCGATCTGGTCCGTCCAAAGAAATTCGTTATCATCAAACAAATCGTCGTGATTTCGATCCCCCGGACTGTCGAGGGTCTCTCAACGACGGCAGCCTCGTTCCCAATCGAAGCGATTCTCGTCACATTCAGTGTCGAAATATATGCTGCATACACTGTCGGGCGACAGGTCAAGTCCCAATTGACGGGTCCATTCGCCCGGAGCTTTGGTATTCTGGCAAGTATGCTCACAGGACAATCGCTCGGTAGCAAAAATATTGAAGCGGGGCACTTCAGTATCGCGGCACTTACGCTCTTTGGACTGCTCATCGCCGGCGCATTATCGGTAGTAATGATTGTCGGCAACGAGCCCTTTGCAAACATCTTCTCTGATGATGCAACCACTGCTAAAACTGCTCAACAATTTATTCTGGTGTTTGC
>SKNY01000111.1 GCA_007123105.1 Salinarchaeum sp.
AAAACCACCAACATCTCGGCTGGGCGATGGAGATGGCCGGTGGGCCGGAGACGTTGTTGTTTGCGACCGATCACCCGCACCCGGACTTCGATCCGCCGACAGAGGTCTACCGGCCGGCACGAGCACACTTCGAGGCTGACGACCTCCGGGGCATCATGGGCGAGACCGCCCTCAAGGTCTTTGGCCTGGACTGATCACCGACAGACGTAGACCGTCCCGTCCTCGACCTCAACGTCGTAGGTCGGGGCCGCATACCGCTCGTCGGTCACGCTCTTGCCGGTCACGAGATCGAACTTCCAGCCGTGCCACGGACACACGACGGTCCGTTCGGTGTCGTCGTAGGTCCATTCCCAGCCATCTTCGCCCATCCCGAACTGTCCCCGTAGCTCGCCCTCGCACAATGGGCCGCCCTGGTGGACACAATAGTTCGCCACGGCGTGGTACTCGCCCTCGATATTGAACACGGCGATCTCGACGCCGTCGGCGTCGACGAACGCCCGATCTCCTTCATTCACCAGGGCACTCTCGTCTGCGACTGCATACCGCTTCGCCATGCGACGGGCGATGCCGCCCGACCGGGATAAACACGTCGGGGTTTAGGCGGTGGGTCGTCGTGGCGTCGGTTTGTTGACCAGCGTGAGCACGTACCCGCCGGCGAGCAACACCCCGAACGCGCCCAGGAGGAAGACGACGATCCCCCAGAACACGCCCGTCGGATACCAGACGGCGCCAACCATCAGGCCGAGACCAAGGACGGCGAGCCCGAGAAACGCCGCGGCGATACCGAGTTGGATGACGTACTGCATCGGTCGTGGAATCATTACTGTGTTGTGCAGTCACATGGATATTATTAAACATAGCGGCAGTTCGTCCGATAACAAGTGACCGGTACCGGACTCCCCTGCTCGGGTCGATCAACCCCTCGGTCCGTTCATACCAACTGGTAATGTCCTGCCCCTGTGATCCACCATCGAGGCTGCCGTGTGCTCATTCGGAGTGCCAGTCGGCTGGCGCATTTTGGGTGTACCACGGACCCACCGGCACATGGTCGCCGTGTTGTCGCCGGCACCTTGTGGAACGGCATCCGTCCCTCGAGGTCCACATATGGCTTCACAGCGGCTATGCACGGCCGATCGAGCTCTCCCGACCGGGTCCGATCTCGGAGGACGTGCCGCCCCGGACGCAGGCGTTCCGCGACATCGTTGCCGAGGCGCTCGGATGGATCGACTCGACCGAGTAATCTGCACGCTGATTGCACAACCCTGTTCGGTCAGGCGATCACTCCTGGAGCAGCGCTAGGCTTTCGAGACGATCTCCAGCGTAAGGGGGTACTCATACACCTCGTCGTTGCTCGCCCGGATGATCGCGATGATCACGAGGACAAACCAGGCCACCGCGACGAGGGGTAATAGCAGTAGACCGATCAGAACGATCACCGACAGCGCTGCAAGGAGTAACAGGATCGTCCACGTGATCTGAAAGTTGATGGCGTTGATCCCGTTTTCATTGACGAACGCGCTGTCGTTTTTCTTGATCGCCCAGATCAACAGTGGCCCGAGGATGTTGCCGAACGGGAACACGAAGCCGGCAAACGCGGCCGCGTGGGTCACGATGGCCCATGTCCGTTCGTCGCTCGTGACCTCGCGATTCGCGGCAATGGCGATTTCATCGGCGATGTCGTGCTCCTCATCACGGTCTTCGGCCATGCGGACCTCGTTTGCGCCGAGCCCTCAAAAACCACGCCGATAGGTGCACATCAGACGGCCGTCGTCACGCCGGTTGCCGGAGTAGTGGGATCGTGCTGCCGGCCGCGAGCAGGATGCCGAGTGCCGCGAGTGCCATCCCGACCGCTGCCGGTTCGACGGCCACGACGTGGGCAAGGATGAACAACGCGATGCCGGCCACGAACGGAAATCGCTCCCGTCGGGTGACGGCACCGAGGACCGAGGCCAGGATCACCACCATCAACCCGAGCGATCCAAGGATGACGGCGTCCGCGACCATCACGACCACACGTCCGAGAGTTTCCGTTTGATCTGTGCCAGTGGATCGTAGTATTCGTCCACGACGCGCTCTTTCTGCGGAATGATGGCGTTGTCGGTAATTTCGATGTCTTCGGGACAGACGTCAGAACAACAGTGGGTGATGTTACAGTACCCGACCCCGGCGTCCTCTTTCATCCACTCGGTCCGGTCGGCCGTGTCTTCGGGATGGAAATGCAGGCCTGCCGACCGGACGAGATAGCGGGGGCCGGCGTATGCATCCTTCTTGTCGTGCTCCCGGAGGACGTGACAGACGTCCTGACAGAGGAAACACTCGATGCAGCGACGGAACTCGCGTGACCGCTCGACGTCGGGCTGGTAGAACGTAAAGTCGGCATCCGGCGCCGGGGTGAACGGTTCGATCTCTGCGTTTACCTCGTAGTTCCAGGAGACATCGCAGACGAGATCCTTGACCACCGGGAACGCCCGCATCGGGGTGACCCGAATCGGCGTGTCGGCGTCGTACTCGGACATCCGTTTCATACACGACAACGACGGCATACCGTCGATCTCCATGCTACAGGATCCACACCGTCCGGACTTGCAGTTCCACCGCACTGCCAGATCCGGCTGGCGGTTCGCCTGGATCCAGTGCAGCGCATCCAACAACACCATGCCTGCCTGGATGGGAACGTCGTACGTGACGAGCTCGCCGTCTTCGCCGTCACCGCGGTACACCTCGAGGGTGTACGTCGTCGTGTCGGTTTCGGGATCACGGTCGCCTGTTGGTTCGTCGGATTGTTCTTCGGTCGTCGCCTCCTCTGCTGGTGGTTGGCCTTCGGTCTGTGTGCTCATTGCGTCTCCTCCTCGCCAGTGTCTGCCTGTAGCATCTCACGGAGCTCCTCGCGGGGCGCTGGCACTGCCTCGCGGGCGATGTCGATCTCCCCGCCGACGAGCGAGATCGCAAATTCCACTCGCTCGAGTTCCTCGTCCGGTTCGGGATAATCGATCCGGGTGTGGGCACCCCGGCTCTCGGTTCGTTCACGGGCAGCGTGGGCGATGGCCAGGCCCGCCTCGACCAGGTGACGGACCGCGAAGCATTTCTCCCAGCCGGGGTTGTACGCCCGCGATCCATCGGTGGCCGTATTTGCCGCGCGTTCGGCCAAGTCCTCGAGCCGCTCGATGCCGGTGGTCAGCCGGTCGTCGTCGCGCATGATGCCGACGTACTCTTCCATCACGGTCTGGAGTTCGGCGTGCAGAGCGTAGGGATCCGTGCCGTCCTCGCGCTCGAAGGGTGCCTCGAGACTGTTGAGCTTATTGGTCACGTCCTCGTCGTCGATTGGCGGAAACGTGTCCATCCCTTCGGCCCGATCCCCGGCCGCGTGGCCGGCGCGGTTGCCGAAGACGAGCAGGTCCGACAGCGAATTGCCGCCGAGCCGGTTGGCCCCGTGGAGGCCGCCGGCGACTTCACCGGAGGCGTAGAGGCCGGGGACGGCCGTTTCCTGGGTTTCCGGGTCGACCCGAATGCCGCCCATCATGTAATGGCACGTCGGAAACACCTCCATTGGATCCTCGGTGATGTCGATTTCGGCCAGTTCGCGGAACTGGTGGACCATCGCCGGGAGTTTTTCTTGGATGTACTCGGTCGATCGCTGGTTAGCGATGTCGAGGAAGACTCCGCCGTGGGGACTGCCTCGACCGGCCGACACCTCGCTTAAGATGGCGCGGGCCACGACGTCACGTGTGAGCAGCTCCGGTGGTGGCCGGGCGTCCCGATCGCCGGCGACCCAGCGATCGGCCTCCTCGACCGTGGGTGCGACCGATCCTTCGTACGCGTCAGGCACGTAATCGAACATGAACCGTTCGTCCTCGCTGTTGAGCAAGATGCCGCCCTCCCCCCGGACCCCCTCGGTCACGAGCGTCCCTTGGACACTCTTTGGCCAGACCATGCCAGTCGGGTGAAACTGGACGAACGCCATGTCGACGAGCGCGGCGCCCGCACGGAGTGCCATCGCGTGGCCGTCTGCAGTGTACTCCCAGGAGTTCGACGTGATCCGATAGCACTGACCGAGCCCGCCGGTCGCGAGGATTACGGCTTTCGATCGGAATAATATCGGGCTACCGTCGTCTCGCCAGACTCCGAGGGCCCCGGCAACCTGATCGCCATCGAGGAGGAGATGGGTCGTGGTACACTCCTGGTAGACGTCGATCCCCTCGGCGACGGTTTTGTCCTGGAGGGTGCGGATCATTTCGAGTCCGGTTCGGTCGCCCACGTGGGCCAACCGGTCGTAGCGATGGCCCCCGAACGGCCGTTGGCTGATCTTCCCGTCGTCGGTCCGATCGAACAGTGCCCCCCACTCCTGGAGGGTGCGGACCCGCTCGGGTGATTCTTTGGCGTGGATTTCAGCCATACGGGGGTCGTTGAGTCCCCACCCACCTTTCATCGTATCGAGAAAATGGGACTTCCAGTCGTCAGCGGGAGCGACGTTGCCGAGCGCGGCAGCAATGCCACCTTCGGCCATGACGGTGTGGGCTTTCCCCAGGAGGGATTTACAGACCACGCCGACCGAGACGTCTCGTTCGGCAGCCGAGATGGCGGCCGACAGGCCAGCCCCACCGGCGCCGATGACCAATACGTCGAGTTCGTGGGTATCAATGGATTCGCTCATGATCAAAACGCGATCACCGTATAATCCGGCCAGACGCCGATCGATACCATCCAGACGTAAAAGTCAGCGAAGGCGACCATGAACAGGCTGAACCACGCCCAGGTGGCGTGGTTGACGTTCAGCTTGGTCACCCCCTTCCAGAGCCCGTACCGACGCGAGATGGCCCGGCCGTCACCGCCGTTGTGCGGATTGTTCGGACACGAAAAGCAGCGGCGGTTGCCCCCGATGAGATAGCGGAGGCTGTGACAGCCGAACGTATAGCCGGCCAGTAAGAATACGTTGAGCATCAGCACGAGGGTGCCCACGCGGACCTGGAGGTCGCCGGTCCAGAACGGTTGGCCGGCCTCGACGTTCCAAAAGAGCGCCCGAATGGCCTCAAAGGACAACATGACGATGAACAAAATCCCCAAATACAGGAAGTACCGATGGACGTTCTGGAACCGGAGCAGCCCGGTTTCACCGGCGTAGTCATCACGCGGCTCAGAGACCGCACACGCCGTTGGATCCTGGAAGAACGCCCGGTAGTAGGCCTTCCGGTAGTAATAACAGGTCAGCCGTAACCCCAGCGGGGCCCACAGGATCAGAATCGCTGGTGAGCGGACGAGCTGGGGCCACCACTCCGGGAACGTCCCGAAGACGACGTGGGTCACCGGTTCCTCGGCGAACAATAACGGCGAGTAAAACGGCGACAGCAGTGATTCGTGGTAGATCCCGGCCTGTGCCTCCGGGACGAAGACGGGGTAGACCGTGCGAAAGAGCCCGTAGACGACGAATAGCGACAGGCCAATCAACACGACGAGCGGGTGTGACCACCAGTTATCGGTCCGCTCGGTCTCGCCGAAACGCCGCTGGGTGAGGACCTCGTCGCCGCTTGCCATCCTGGCTGGCCGGTCTGACGGCATCTACTTATGCTTATCGCTGTCACGGAACGTGGTCTGTGTTGACAGACTACTTTCTTGCGTCACGTCGGGGCTGAACGCATCCACAACACCTATGGAAGTGCATGGTTTATTGTGCTAATCATATGGCCGACCAGGTCGTCCGTGCCAGATTGCAACGTGCGGCAAACGAACTCGGAGCCGCGCGCCATCTAGTCGGGGGCTCGGAGACCCGCGCCTACGTCGACGCGGTCTGCGAGCTGATCGCGTATTTCTGTGATGAAACGCCCAGTGGCGCGGAAGATCACGCACTTCCACAACCCATGGCGTTGCACACGATCGAACGGAATCTCGATCAACTCGCCAGTGAGTCGTCAGGAGATGCCGCGGTGGCGCTTCGGGAAGCCCACGACAATGTGCTGGCCGCCCGTGAGTTGCTCGAACAACGCGCCTCCGCAGACCGCCGACCCATCCGTCGCTGAGCACAGTGGGCGGTCGGACTTAGCCGTACCCTTCGGCGTGAATGCGGTGGCTCGGCACACCCAGCCGGGTGACGGCCGTTTCCATGCCGAATACCATCGCGTTCAGACCGCACGCGTACACCTCGACTGCATGCGGGTCGATGCCGATCGGTTCGTCGCGCTCCGGTCGATCCTCCATCATCTCCGCCATGTGGTATCCGAATACCGCATCCTCGAGTGCCCGCTCGTCGACGTGTTTCATGAGGACGTCTTGGACGTAATCGGTTTCACCGTGCCATCGCGAGAGCCACGCCTCTCGGGAGAGACAGGGGACGTAATGAAAATGGTCGTGCTCGTCGGCCATTGCCGTGAACTGATCGTGATATGGTAAGTCATCCTTCCACGCCGCACCCAAAAACAGCCACACGTCCCGTTTCTGTCCGGCGAACGTGTCCCGACCAGTTGCGAATGTGTAGTCGATCATGCTCTTCATCGGTGCGACGCCGGTCCCCGTCGCCAGAAACACGAGATCTCGATCCGAGGGGTCCTCCAGTAAGAGGTCACCGCTTGGCCCCCGGATCGCCAATCGATCACCCGGCTCGAGCTCATCGCACAATCGGACGGACAAGCGGCCATCAGGAACCCGTCGGATGCAGAGTTCCGTGGCATCTGCTGTCGGCGAACTGGCGATCGAATAAGCTCGCGTCCGGCCGCCGTATCGAACCGAGAGATACTGACCAGCCGCGAAGTCGAACGGTTGTTCCGATTCGAACACGACCTTCACCAACGCGGGGTGCTCGCGGAGGTATCGGTCCCGGAGAGCGCCGATGACCGGTGCCAGCCTCCGCTGCTTCGCCGTGGCTGCCGTGAAGACGGCGGACCAATCGATCTCACCATCGCGTGGGATCTCCCCTTCAAATCCGTGACGGCTGGCCAGCGTACGGAGGCGTTCCCGAATCTCTGTCCGGCGATCGCGATCGAGGGCTACGACATCCGTGACGACGGCGGACTCCGAGATGATCGGGAGTGATTCGACCTTCTCGGGCTGCGAAGTAAATCCACGTACGGTCATTCCCGGCCAAGGAACGTCCCTCCGCTTAACGGTTGGGTCCGCCCGGTCACGCCATCACGTCATCTTCGGGAAACACCACGTCGATTGCCCCGAGCATCTGCTGTGCGCGGTGGGGCCGGCACTCATAAAGGGCGACACCGCTGGTGTCGAATGTCTCGGTGTAGGTATGTCCCTCGTCTCGGGTGATGTCAGACGCAAAGGAAAAATCAGATCCTCCGATGCTTGCCACGTCGTGTCTGCCACCGTGACCGGTCCATTCCCAGACCACCGTGGTCCCAGCGTCAACCCGGATTGCCGCCGGCGCAAACGCGAGTCCCTGGTCGCCGGCACCGACCTCGACCTGCACCTCGGATTCGTCCCGGTGGTCGATGATAGTTCCGTCGAATCCGCGAGCATTGCGCATGAACGTATGAATCCGTGCGGGCGTGCCGTTCGGTTGGTCCGTCTCATCATCACCGAGACATCCGGTTACCGCGATCCCAATACCACAAAGCGCCATCCCTAGTACGTGCCGTCGACGATGCATGGGCAATGCTCACGCACACGTGTTATGAACCCGACGATTGTCAACTTTCTGACGCGTCCGGTGTGTCGGCGTGCCACACGGCCGGACTTATTTGATAGCCGTCGAATTCGCCCCGGGCGATCTCCCGTTGAATTTCGTCGAGGTTCGCTGCGTCGAGGCGCAAGAGGTGACACACTGGATGACCGGGCGCAACGACGGGGTTTTCCAGTGATCCAACGATTAACCCATCGAACGGCGCCTCGATGAGCTGCTCTTCAGTCCCGAAATGGTTGGTGATCCTGCAGATTGTGTCTCCGGATCGGACGAGTGGATAGGGTCCCCAGTGCATCTCGACGAGGCCCCCGATGTCCGCCCGCAGCCAGCGCTTCGTCGTGTCTGCATCCGTCGTCGTATACCACCCCGGCCAGTGGACCGGATGGTCCGGTAACATCCCGTATTCCGCGAGCACGCTCTCGACCCCCTCGCTCGCCTTCTCGATCAAGTCCGGTTGAAAACAATGCCCCCGACCCATCTCGACCGTGATGGTCGGCGTCCCATCCGCGGTTGCGACCGTACGGAGCGTTCCTGCTTCTCCCTCTCCATCTAACACGACGCTCGTTCCGAACGCCCGGGTCAAACGGTTGACGGCGCTGTCCTGGAGATCTGCTCGAACGTGGTAAATCGTGGTCCGGTGTCTAGTCGAGGTGTGAAAATCGAGACACATGTCCGCGTGCCGGATGAAGCCGTTGTAGATCGTGTTTGCCATCCGACTCGTCGGTTGCCCCCGGCTGCTCCCGGGAAATGACCGGTTCATGTCTTGATCGTAGATCGGCGTGTACCGCTGTTGGGCCTCATAGGCGGGGACGTTGCAAACGTGCAAACAAACCATTCGACCGTGTATGTCCGCGGGGTCGTATTGGTCGACCACCTCCTGGATGACTTTCACGCCGTTGAGTTCGTCCCCGTGAATCGCCGCTGTGAGACAGATGGTTGGCCCTGGGGCCGCGCCGTTCATCACCGTCACCGGAATGGCCACCGGATCACCGAGATACGTTTCACCGATCTCGTATCTTGTTTGCCGTTTCTCCCCCGGTGCGGCGTCGACTTCTGCCGGCAACCGCGTCCCGTTCGATGACATGGAGTAGCTTCATTCAATGGCCTGATAAGATCTCCCGTTACAATCCGAGTTTAGTGCATATTGGCTCGCCAGTCGGGTGCGAGGACTGCGTAGTCGAACACGTCGACGAATTCACCATCGACGAACGCCGCATCGCGGCGGTGCGCCTCTCGCGAAAACCCCATCGATTCGAACAGGCCGATCGATGCCTCGTTCGTCGCATGAATTGATTCTGCGGTGATTCGATGGAGGTTCAGCTGTTCGATTCCATACGAAACGACCAGCGAGACGGTCGCTCGACCGATCCCGCGTCCTTGAGCGTTCGGGATCACCCAGATACCGATTTCGGCGGAGCCGACGATCCAGTCGTGGATCCATAATACGACGTGCCCGACAGCGACACCATCCTCGCAAATGATGAGTCGGATCGCATCGCGGTCGTCGCTCGTCGACTCGATCGCTGCTTCTTCGTAGACCAAATTCTGCGGTCGTTTCGTCCCGAGCATGTGACGGAGGGCGGGATCGTTGACGTGATCGCGGCGAAAGTTCGCGTCTTCGCGTTCTCGAGTCCGCAGCTCGACGTGATCGTCGGCGAGAAAGACCGCACCTGGCATACACACCTCCCAGCACGATCCAACTTGACCATTCCGACCGACGGCGTCCGTTGCCCGTAAGTTTATCTCGGAATCGGACAACGGCACGCACATGCCACTGCTCGATCAACACGATCACGAGTTTTTCCACACGAACGGCTACCTCCTCGTCGAAGACGTCATTCCGGCGGACCGCTGCGAGCGGGTCATCGACGATATTTACGAGTTTACGGGTCGGGATCCGGATGACGCTTCGACCTGGTATGATCCGCCCAAAGGGCTCGACGAACAGTTCAGTTCGGCAGGCATGATCGAGATGTATCACACCCAATCGATGTGGGACGTCCGACAACATCCGCGACTGTACCAGGCCTTCGCAGAGCTCCTTGAGACCGAACAGCTTTGGACGTCACTGGACCGCGTCAATATGACGCCACCGGCCCATCCGGATCACCCCGATCTGGACATGGGCTTTACCCACTGGGATCTCGACATCACGGACGTGCCGCGCCCGATTCCGAGTCCGTACGGCGTCCAGGGTGTGGTCTACCTGGCCGACACCACCGAGGAACAGGGTGGCTTCCAGTGTGTCCCGAGCATGTACCGGGCCATCGATGAGGATTGGATCGATGACCGCATCGCGAATCGCGACAAACCGAACCGGATCACCGACGAGGACCTCGAGGAACATCCGGTCGAGCCAATTCCTGGCTCGCAGGGTGATCTGGTGATCTGGGACCGGCTCACCCCACACGGCAACGGGAGCAATCGGGCCAACGAACCTCGGTTCGCCCAGTATATCAACCTGCGACCGGCCAGCTGGGAAGATGTCGACCGCAGAGAATACCGCATCGACACCTGGCGCGAGAGCAGGGAACCCCGCGGCGGCGCGTTCCCGGGTGACCCGCGCGAGCTCGAGCAGGAAACTGGTCCGGCAACACTCACTCCGCTCGGCCGGAAGCTGCTCGGGATCGACCCCTGGCACGGGTGGCTTAACGCCTGATTCGGACCAAACGGCTCTGGGAACTGCCTCGGTAGTTCGGCTGTGACCACTGCAAACACACCAGTTGACTTCCGCGTCGAGTGCCGGATCGCCCCCGACAACCTCGAACCGGCGGTATCACCGCGCTTTTCTTGGCAGCTGCCGGCGACCCGCGAATTCGCCCAAACCGGCTACCTGGTTCGGCTCGCCGCACGATGAGACCACTTGTGGAATGATCGACGGCGAGTCGCACCCGCGACCGTGGCAATCTCCGATTGACCGAGTCGGTCGTGAACCGTACTACTGGTGCATCTGTCTGGATCGTGGCCGGGTAGTACGGACCGTACAGCTTGCGGCCCGTACCACTCGACCGCGCCATCACGGGCCGTTTTATGCCACCGGGCGCGATGTGCGACCATGCCACTGACCAACTGGATCGATCGTGTGGATGGTCGCGATTGGGAGACAGCGTCCGAGGGCACCGTCCGGTTTGCATTGATCGGCCTTGGCTGGTGGACGGTCGACTTCGCGATTCCGGCCATCGAGCGGGCCGAACGGTGCGAGACGACCGTTCTCGTCAGCAGCTCCACCGAGAAGGCCCAGCGCATCGCAAACGAACACGACGTTCCCCATGGAATCTCCTACGATGCATTTCATGACGGCGCCGCCGCGGACACCTACGACGCCATCTACATCGGTACACCGAACGCCCGTCACGAGGCGTTCGCGACGACCGCCGCCGAACTCGAGAAGGCCGTCCTCTGTGAGAAACCTATCGCCGCTGACTACGATGGGGCAGCACGCATGGTCGACGCCTGCGCGGACGTCCCATTCATGGCTGCCTACCGGATGCAAACCGACCCGATCGTCCGGCGTGCTCGGGAGCTGTTACAGGACGGTATCATTGGTGAGCCCAGGTACGTCGCCGGCACCAACGCCCAGCCGCTTCTCGAGATGATTCCAGACCCCGACCAGTGGCGACTCAATGCAGCACTCTCTGGCTACGGCACGTCCGTGATGGACCTCGGCATCTACGTGATCAATACGGCGCGGTTCCTGCTCGAACGCGACCCGATCGAGGCCAGCGCCCGGATGGCAAGCATCGACGAGGCGTTCGCCGATGTTCCCGACCAGTGGGCGAGTTTCACCCTCGGGTTCGAGGACGGCATCTCGCTCGTCGGCACGACCAGTCAGGACGCCCAGTACGAGACGCGACTCGCCATCACCGGTAGTGCTGGGCGGCTCGTGCTGGATCCGGTCTTTCACGGCGAGGTCGTCATGCGGATCGAACGCGGAGATGCCACGACGACGGTCGAACACGACGCCGTCGACGGCCACCGCGAGATGGAAGAGGAGTTCGCCTACTTCGCCGATCGGATCCTTTCCGGCGAACCGATTGGCCCGGACGGCGAGCACGCACTCGTCGATATGGCAACGCTCGCGGCCATCCACGAGGCGGCCGAACGCGGTGAACCCGTCCGCATCGCGTGAACCGCCGCGGTTTTTTACCTGCCGCACGGGGTAGCGACCATGAGCGCACACCTCGCAATCGACGCGGATACGCCCCCGCCGTCCGTCGCCGACGACGGCGTCTGGCTGCGCTGTATCGAGTGTGGTGCCGATCACCCACCGTTCGATGCCGTCATCTACCGATGTCCCGACTGTGACGGATTGCTCGAGGCCAGATACAACCACCTGCCGACCTTCGCAGACTTCGATGGCACTGGCGTGTGGCGGTATGCAGAGGCGCTCCCCGTCGACGGCGGCGTAAGCATCAACGAGGGGGCGACGCCGCTGTACGAGGTACCGAGACTCACTGACGAACTCGGACTCGAGGAGGTCCTGGTCAAACACGAAGGGATGAACCCCACGGGTAGCTTCAAAGATCGGGGCATGACCGTCGGTGTCGAGATCGCCGCCCGGCTCGGCGTCGAGCGCCTGGCGTGTGCCTCGACCGGAAACACGAGCGCGGCGCTTGCCGCGTACGGTGCCCGGGCCGGGCTCGAGGTTCTCGTCCTTCTCCCCGCAGGCAAGGTTGCGGCCGGCAAATTGGCCCAGGCGGCCCTCCACGGCGCCCGCATCCTCGAGCTCGACGGCAACTTCGATGCGTGTCTCGACGTGGTGGCGGACCTCGCGGCGGCCGACGAGGTGTATTTGCTCAACTCGATCAATCCGTTTCGGCTGGAGGGCCAGAAGACGATCGGCCTCGAGATCCTCGAGGTCTTTGACGAGCGCTACGGCGGTGTCCCCGACCGGATCGTCCTCCCCGTCGGCAACGCGGGCAACACGAGCGCCCTGTACAAGTGTTTCCGCGAACTGGTGGCGGCGGGTGAGCTCGACCCGGACGACGTTCCTGCACTCACGGGCGTCCAGGCTACGGGGGCAGCGCCGCTGGTCGAAGCGATCGACGCGGGCCATGACACGGTGACCCGGTGGGCCGAGGTCGAAACGATCGCCACGGCCATCCGGATCGGCAATCCGGTCAACGCGGCCAAGGCACTCCCGGGCATCCGCGAGACGGGTGGTACGGCCATTGCGGTCTCGGATGAGGGCATCACGGCGGCACAAGGTGCGCTGGCTCGCGAGGGCATCGGCGTCGAACCAGCAAGCGCTGCGTCGGTTGCCGGGCTCCGGGCCCTCCGTAACAAAGGCGTGGTCGACGCTGACGAACGGGTCGTCTGCCTGACGACCGGCCATCTGCTCAAAGATCCGGACGCCGCTGCTGCCGCAGGCACCGATCCAGAACCGGTCGCGGCCACGACGGATGCAGTGCGATCACTGCTTGCCGACTGATCAGCCCTCAATGAGTTCTTCGAGCCCGGCTGAGGCCTCGCCGAGAAAGTAGTTGGCGTCCTCATCGGGAAACTGATTGTTCCAGCGTGGATAATAGTGATCCCGGATCCGCTGGTACAGCTCCGCGGGGGATTCCCCCGCGATTGGCCGGAGGTCGGGTCGATACTCATAGTGGCTGAACAACTCGGTCGAGCCGTCGTGTCGGCGCCATCTGTGGACGTGCCACTGCCATCGGGGATTATCCGGATCGATGCGACGCCAGCTACCGTCGTCGGTCCGCGCCGACCGCGGGTGATATTTCGCTGCCGCAAGTACGCTAGGTTCGTACTCGAGTGCTTTGAGGGCTGCCTCGTCGTCGATTGCTTCGGTCACGCCGATGAACTCGTCCTCGTGCAACTGGTAGGCTGTATACCCGCCGACCTGACGGAGGATGGGATCGAGCGGCGGCAGCAGCGATCGTCGGATGCGCATTGCTACCGACTCGGCCCCGAGGACCCACAATCCACCGGCTCCGAGGGCGACTAACACCCCTCGGCGGCTTCGAACCGGTGGTTCCGTATCTTCCCCTTCGTCGTCCATCGGTGTTCTCAAGGTAACACTAGAGGCGGATACGGCGAAAGTTATACCCGGAATATCGCTGCATTAGGCCCTGCTTCGCCAGTTTAATCGGCATGACAGTCAGATCGAGTGAGGCATCGATGACCCGGGTGGTAGCCCAGCTCCGGTCCTGTTTCAAGCGCCATCGTCAACTGCGGTGGGCGAACTGCGTTCCGGGGGGAGCCTTCGTCAGTTAAGGACGCACTAGGCCCGCACCATCACGGCGTCCGAATTGCTACGGTCACAACGGCGGGAGGGCCGAAGCACCACCGGGGCGGCTTGCCGGCGGCGCAATAGAACATAATAGATCCTGATGGAAATAGTTTGCCTAACTTACACGTCTGTTAGACGGATGGGTCAGGACCACGATGCAGGTTGCTCATCGACCGAGTCAATCCGTGGATGACGGCATCACTGCGTCGAACGGTGAGCCGAGTGCCCTCACATCGACGTATTCTTCGACGAGATCGGCAGCAGCATCGAATCCCCACGGGTCTGGTTTCGCTTGCGTTTGCGGCCTCGGTGCCCCCGTTCGCTCGCGGATGGCATCGATGAAGCCGACACGCACCGGTTCGTTTTCGAACAGGCCGTGTACGTACGTGCCTAGGACGTGCTCGGTCGCGGCACTTGATTCCCCCAACGGTCGGTCGAGGTGCTCCGGCACGGTCGTCCGTCCGAGATGGATCTCATACCCTTCGACGATTGTCTCGATGTTGGCCAACGGCCCCACCCCATCGAGCCGCACCTGCACTCGCTCGACGCGCTTCTCGGCTTCGAACCGCGTCTCGACGGGCAGCAGTCCGAACCCACACACGGTGTCGACGTTATCTGTACTCTCGATGCTCGCGTTCGTGAGCCGCTCGCCGAGCATCTGATACCCAGCACAGATCCCGACGACTGGTCCTTCGAACGATTGAAGCTCGTCTTCGAAGCCGGCCTGGCGGAGCGCGAGCAGGTCATCCACCGTGTTTTTCGAACCCGGGATGACCACGGCATCTGCGCCTGCCAGCTTGCCTGCTGGGGGTACGTAGCGGACCCGAACCCCGGGCATGCGCGCGAGCGGCTCGAGGTCGGTCGCGTTCGCGATGGACGGCAGCCGGGGGACGGCTACGGTCACCGTGTTCGTCTCATCGATCCCGTCGTCCGCGCCCACGACGGCAGGTTCGTCTACGGCCGGCAACGCGACGCTGTCCTCCTCGGGCAGTCCCGGGTCGTCGTAGGGAATCACCCCGAGAACTGACACCCCAGTTCGGTCTTCGATCGTGCCGATGCCGTCCTCGAGCAATGATGCGTCACCCCGGAATTTGTTGATGACTGCCCCCACCACCCGTTCGCGTAACCTCGCCGGCATCAGCTCGATGGTGCCGTACAGACTCGCGAAGGCGCCACCCCGTTCGATGTCGACGACCAGCAGGATGTCGGTATCGGCGATCGCTGCCGTCTCGACGTTCGCCAAATCCCGGTGATGCAGGTTGATCTCGGCGATACTCCCGGCCCCCTCGGCCACGACCACCTCGTAGTCCTCGGCGAGTCGTGCGTGTGCATCGCGGACAGCGTGCCGAGCACGCGACCAGTGTTCTTCGTAATATGCACCCGCGGCCACGTTTGCGACGCCGCGACCGTCGATGATCAGTTGACTCTCGCCGTTGCCACGTGGCTTCAACAGCACGGGATTGACGTCGGTCGTTGGTGCCATGCCGGTCGCCCGGGCTTGGACGTGTTGTGAGACACCGATCTCGCCCCACTCGCCGTCCGGCGTCGGCGCGACCCGGGCGTTGTTGCTCATGTTCTGGCCCTTGAACGGAGCCACGGCGACGTCAGCACGGGCCAGCGCGCGACACAGTCCGGTTGCGATCGTACTCTTGCCGACGTGGCTTGCAGTCCCCGCCACGAGCACGGTCTGGGCCATCAGTACTCAGTGCCCTTCCGCGCCCGCTGGCCCGCGTCGATAGGATGTTTCTCGTTTTTCACCTGGCTCATCAGGTCCACGACGGGTTCGAGGTAGGACGGTCGTTCGTGGCCGCCCGTGAGCACGAGCTCCAGATCGTCCGGCTTGTCCGCGACCAGCGCGACGACGTCCGGAGGATCGATCAGCTCCCGGTTGGCGGCGTAGATGATTTCGTCGACGATCAGCATGTGGACTCCGTCATCGGGCGGCCCGTCGGGCGAAAGCGGTCCGTCGACATCGGTTGCAGCCGCGACCAGCTCGGTAGCCCGCTCAAATCCGGCCTGTGCTTGGGTGGCGTGATCGTCGTCGGCCGAGCCGTCTCGCATTGCGTGCCAGCCGTAATGGCCGAGATTTTCGTAGGTAAAGCCCGGAAACGCGTCGATGGCGTTGTACTCGCCACGGACGTCCTCTACGCTCGCGGCACCGCCTTTCATGAGTTGGACCATGTGGACCCGGTACCCGTGCCCGGCCGCGCGAAAGCCCATCCCCATCGCAGCAGTCGTCTTCCCCTTGCCATCCCCCCACCACACCTGGGTGAGGCCGAATGCTTCGGGGGCGCTCGGTTCGATCGTGCGTGGGGTGGGCGTCCGGCCCTTCCCCGGGGTCCGTGCGTGGTCGTCGTCTGGATTGTCGGTCATAATGAGTTGATGAACGCGTCAAAGGCGCCGCTCGCGGCGTGGACGTGGGCGTACGTGCCGAGCGTCCGATGTTCGGTTAGTCCGTCGTGTTCGCCGTCGATGCCGTTCCCGCGGTCGACCGTGTACGCGAACTGCGCATCACCGTCGACACGGGCTCGCGAGTAGTGGAACTCGTGGCCGCGAATCGTCTCACCGGGTGCTGCCGTCAGCGATTCGGTCGTGGCCCGGAGTTCCACGTGGTCAAGTGCCTGCAGTCGATCGCACATGTGAACCTCAGCAGGCAACACCCCGGCCATCGCGTGGGTCTCACCGTCGACGGTGGTCAGCGTCTCGGCAAGCGCCATGAAGCCGCCACATTCCCCGAGCATCGGTGTTCCATCGCCCGCCAACGACGCGAGTTCATCGAGTGTCGGACTGTCGGCAAGGGCCGCGGCATGTAGCTCCGGATACCCACCGGGAAGGTAGACCCCGTCACACGCGGGTACCGGATCACCAGCCACGGGGGAGAACGACCGGACCGACGCGCGCTCGTCGAGCCGCTCTCGGACGGCCGGGTAGCAGAATCGAAACGCCTCGTCCCGGGCAACGGCGACGGTTCGGTCGGTCGGGTTTTCGGCATGATCGACGTCGGTCGCCGGCGGCACCACTGCGTGCTCGATGATCGCGTCCACGTCGAGGTGGGCGGCGGCCGCGTCGAGTGCGTCCGTGGGGACCGGCGCTTCCTCGGCCATGTGGAGCCCGAGGTGTCGATCCGGAATCTCGAGATCGGGGTTCGGGGGAATGCGACCGAAGTATGCCAGGCCGTCGGGCAGTGCCGCCCGAATGCCATCCTCGTGGCGGCCGCCATGGACGCGCTGGGCAATGATCCCCACCACGTCGACGTCGAGGCCGAGCTCTGCAGCGTATGCCTCAAAGCCCACTGCCGTCGCCGCGACGCTTTCCATCCCGGCGCTGCCGTCGATCACCAGCGCAACCGGCAGCTCGAGGGCCGCGGCCACGTGGGCGGTGCTGTTCTCGCCGCCGTCATAGAGCCCCATTACACCCTCGATCACACACAGATCCCCCGTCCCGCGGTGGTAGTTCTCGAGCATACCACGACTCCCGCATAGCCAGGGATCGAGGGTTCGCGATGGCGTCCCGGCAACCGCGGCGTGGTGGCTCGGATCGATGAAATCGGGGCCGGCCTTGGCGGGCTGAACCGCATAGCCAGCTCGTTCGGCGGCCCGGATCACCGATAAGGTCGCCACCGTCTTGCCAACACCCGAGGCGGTGCCGCCGAGGACGATGCCTCGCATCAGTCTGGTCTCCGGTTGGGATGATCGTTCATTTGTCGTGTGGTATCGGATTGACAGTCGTTACTCGATCGGTGATCACGCCGTATTCAGCCGCAGCCACGGACGCGGGATACGCGCCATTCGGATAGCGTGAGGCCAGACTCGCCCGGACGGCGTCCCTGACGCACGCCCGCGCCGCGTCCCCGACGGGGGTTGCGCTGCCAGCGAAGGTAGCGGGCTTCCCGTCCGGTTGACACGCCACGATTACGGCATCGCTCGTGGTGCCCGGAAAGCCGGTTTCTGCCAGCAGGGTCGCCGCCTTTGCCTCGACCGCGACGCCCAGTAGGGTCGCCAGTCCACCGTCCGTGAGCGCTCGAGTGGTGCCCACGACGAGATTCACCGTTCCAGGTGGCGGGCGTTGATCGGTCCGTCTGGTCGTGGCGGCGCTCTCTTCCATCGGCAGGGCTGCGGGGTTCGAGATGCCAGCGGTGGCACAGACGACGACCTCATCGGCGGATGCAAGCCGGGCGTGCTCGAGATCGACCCCTGTTAACAACGTCGCCCCGGATTCCTCGAACCCGGCCGATTGCCGTCGCTCGGCGGCGTAGGCGGCGAGATCGGTCCGGTTCCACCCCGAGGGTACGGTCGCGGCGTAGATGGCATCGGCTCGCCGATATCCGCCGTCGAACGTGGTCGACAGACAGTACATCCCGGCTGCCCGCAATTGCAGGACGCTCGCCCGTCGGCTCGCCTCAAACATCGAATACCTCCTCGAGGAGCCGGTCGTTCTCGGTGGGTCGGCGCACTGCCACGCGAACGTGTGTGTCGAGCCCCCGGAACGTGCGTGCATCGCGAATTGCGATGTCGGCCGCGGCTGCTCGCGCCAGGAGCGCGTCGACGTCCGGCACCGCGACCAGCAGAAACGGTGCAGCGGATGGCCGCACCGGATAGCGGCTCGCGAGCCGTTCGTGCATCCGCTGCCGCTCGCTCTGCACCCGCTCGCGAGTGCGAGCAACGAAGTCTGCCTGGGTGAGACAGTGGCTGCCGACGGCGAGTGCGGGCACGCCCACATTCCACGGCGGACGGCCGCCGGCGATCGCTGTCAGCTCTGCCCCGGTTGCAACGGCATATCCCGCCCGCAGCCCGGGCAACCCGAACATCTTCGTGAGCGAGCGAGCGACGATGACGCCCTCGTGACCGGCCATCGACGGTCGGTCGGTAAAATCGAGAAACGCCTCGTCGACGAGCAACCGTGCGTCCGCCTCCCGACAGCGCGCGGCGAATGCGACCAGGTGGTCGTGATCGTACGCCGTCCCGGTCGGATTGTTCGGCTGACACGCGATCACCAGCGACGCGTCGGTCGGATCGGTTGCGAGCAGTTCGTCGTCCGGAACGAAGCGGGGTTCACCACCGTGTAACCGTACTTCGCGGGCGTATTCCGCGAAACTCGGGGCGGGGATCACGACCGGCTCGTTTGGATCGGTCCACAGCGAGATC
The DNA here is from genome assembly GCA_007123105.1 of Salinarchaeum sp. Lineage (GTDB taxonomy): Archaea > Halobacteriota > Halobacteria > Halobacteriales > SKNY01 > SKNY01. Next base: position 19,007 of record SKNY01000111.1, read on the forward strand.
ACAAGCCGGAGCGCGGCCATCCCCCCGGGCGTCGGCACGACCGCTGCCGGGTCGCAACCGACGTACGCGGCCGCGGCCCGTTGAAACGAGCTGGCCGGTTCGGGCGGGTACGTTTGTGCGTCATCGAACCCCGCCTCGTAGATTGGGCGTGCCCCGGCGGGCACGTCGGGGTTGACGTTCGCACTAAAATCGAGCAATGCGGGATCGTCCGAAGATCCGTGGACCGCTCGCTCGATCGATCCTGCGATCTCTCTATCCATCGTCGATCAGCTCCTCGGTGAGCGCCACGACACGATCGCGGACGGCTGCCATGGGGAGATCTGCACGAGCGGCGTGCCAGAGCGCGCCGCCCATCCCGACGCCCTCTTTTGCCGTCCCCCGGGCGTACGCTGCCATGGATGGATGGCCGTCCGGGTCGAATCCCGGGTCTGTGGCAACGACAACGACGCGATGGACGGTTGCAGCGACAGGGACGTCGGCGTGCTCGTCGGCCAGCACGAACGGCGTGGTTGCGAGCGTCAACGGACCATCGACCCCGAGTCGGCGAGACAGGATCGCGACGGTAAGCAGCTGGGTCCCGCCTGCCAGGATGGTCCGGATCCCGGCCTCATGGGCCCCGTGGACCAGCCCCGTCGCGACCGCAAGGAC
>SKNY01000121.1 GCA_007123105.1 Salinarchaeum sp.
AAGTCCCAAGATGAGCACATCGGAATCCGTCGCCGTAGGGGGTCAACTCGCAGACGCCCATCGTGAAACGCTCCGTGCGCTTCCGCCAAGCGCAAAGCTGGTCGCGAAAGTCCTCGAATATAACGGAACATTAACGCAAAGTGAACTCGCCGATGAGACCTTGCTGCCCCCGCGAACGGTTCGGTATGCCCTCTCGCGACTCGATGACGAAGGGATCGTCGAGTCACGCTTTTCGTTTTCGGACGCCCGCAAACGGATCTATTCACTGGCTGGGTAACCCATTTCTCCAGGTCCCCTTCATCGACTCCATCCACCTTCACTTTCACGATGCCCCCGTGGATCGCATTGATGGGGCAATGGCCGGTGAGGTCGCGCGACGAAGATGACGAGTGTGCCACGACAGTGTTGTGACCGCAGGGACTCCACCCGAGTGAGACGCAGACCGGTTCGTACAAGGCGATTGCGACGGATCATCGCACTATGACGCGGGTGATCCACACTGGCGATACCCACATCGGATATCGCCAGTATCACTCGTCCGACAGACAGGCCGATTTCCTGGCGGCGTTCGAATCGGTCGTTGGCGACGCAATTGAACTTGACGTCGACGCGGTCGTCCACGCGGGCGACCTCTTTCACGACACGCGACCGTCATTGCACGACGTGATGGAGACGATTCGAATCTTGCGGACGTTGCGGGCCGCTGAGATCCCATTTTTAGCGATCGTTGGTAACCACGAAGGTACCCGCGACCGCCAGTGGCTCGACCTCTTCGCGGACCTTGAGTTGGCCATCCACCTCAATGACGCTGGCACTCGAATCGACGAGGTCATGTTTTACGGATTGGACTATCTCCCGCCTGCCCGACGGGACCGACTCGAATTCGAGCTGGAGCCGTCGGAAGCGGCGTACGCGGTTCTCGTCGCCCACGGCCTTTTCGAGCCGTTTGCCCATGCCGAGTGGGACACCGACGCCTTCCTTGATCGACTGAGCGTCGACCTCGATGCGTTGTTGCTCGGGGATAACCACACCCCCGGCCGGGCGGAGGTCGGCGATACCTGGGTGACGTACTGTGGATCGACCGAGCGCGCAAGTGCCACAGAACGCGAGGCGCGCGGGTACAATCTCATTACCTTCGGTGAAGAGGTACGGATCGGACGCCGGACGATCGCAGATACACGACGCTTTGTTTACATCGATTGTGAACTCCAGAGAAGCCAGGGTCTGGACACGATCCGCGAGGAGATCACGGCCAACGAGATCGCCGACGCGGTCGTCATCATCTCGATCGTCGGCGAGGGAGAACCCGTCCAGCCCGCGGCGATCGAGCAGACCGCCCTCGATCGAGGTGCCCTCGCCGTCAGAGTGACCGACGAGCGGGAGCTTCCCGACGATGAACGACCCCGGGCAGAATTCGCGGATCCGGATCGTGCCGTCGAAGCCAGGGTCAGATCGCTCGGACTTAGCGAGGCAGGACACCTCGTCGACGCCGTGGTCCGCGATCTCGACGTTGCCGACGCAAACGTTCGGTCGCGAGTCCGGTCGCGTGTCGAAACACTCCTCGCCGAGCAGCCATCGGCGTTCTCCCCCGGCGAACCAGTCGACGAGACCACCGATGCCGCCGAGCCGGCCGACGAGACCACCGATGCCGCCGAACCAGTCGACGAGACCACCGATGCCGCCGAGCCGGCCGACGAGAGGACGGAATCGGGGGCACCAGAACCACGCAAACCGACTGACGGACACCAACGCTCGATCGGTGAGTTCTGATGAAGTTCGATCACCTCTCGATCGCGGGGTTCAAGTGCTACAGTACGCTCGAACTTACAATCGATCCGGGAGTCACCGTCATTCATGGCGTCAACGGAAGCGGCAAATCGACGCTGCTCGACGCCTGTTTTTTCGCGTTGTACGGGGCTGACACGCTTGACGGGGCAACCCTCGACGAGGTCATTACCACCGGCGAAGAGACCGCACGGGTGTCGTTGTCCTTTACCCACGACGGAGCCAGCTACCGGGTGACCCGGGAACTCCGCGTTCGGGATGATCGCGCACACACGACGAGCTGTGTCTTGGAGACGCCCACGGACGAGATCGAGGGGGCAAGAGCCGTGGCGACGGCGGTCACGGAGTTGCTCCGGATGGATGCAGACGCCTTCCTCAACTGTGCGTACGTCCGTCAGGGAGAGGTAAACAAGCTCATCCACGCCGCCCCGAGCACCCGCCAGGACATGATCGACGAACTCCTGCAGCTCGGCGTGCTCGAGGACTACCGCAACCGAGCTACCGAGGCCCGCCGAGGGATTGCGTCACTTCGGGACGACCGACACGGCCAACGGGCAGCACTCGCCAGCCAGATCGAGGCCAAGGAGGAAAAGGAGCTTCCCGCGCAATTGAACGAGGCCGAAACCCGGCGCACGGAGCTCGATGCCGAACTCGAGCGACTCGATGACCAGATCGAAGCAGCCAAAGCCACTCGGGAGGAGGCAACCACGGTCATCGAGCAGTACGAGGACCGCCGGGAGGAGCTCACATCGATCGAGGAGACCATCGAGGACCTCCGTCGCTCCATCGCAGAAACCGAGGACGAACGGGCTGCAGCGGCCGAGACGCAATCGGACCACCAGACCACGGTGGCGACACTCCGCGAGGAGATCCAATCGGTGCACACAGCGCTCGACCTCGAACCGATCGAGCGAATGGCGGCCGCAAACACCGCCGAGGAACTCGAAACACGCGACGAGGAGCTGCGCGAGGCGATCGAGGAGACCCGGATTGCGCTGCAGGATCACCGAAACACCGCAGAACGTCTCGAGGAGCGGGCCGATGACTACGAGAATCGCGCGGCTAACGCCCGGGCGGAGGCCGAGGACCGGGCAACGGCAATCCAGACAGACCGCGAGGCACTGGCCGAGCGCCGTGCGTCGCTCGCGGAGCTGGTTGCAGAGCGGGACGATCATCTGGCGGCAATCGAAGAGGCCGGCCATGATCCCGACTCGATCGAATCGATCTGTGAGACCACCCGCGAGCAGCATCAGGAGCTCCGGACGGAGGCAACCGAACTTGCTGCCCGCCGCGAGGCACTGGCGGCCGACATCGAGGAGGCCGAAACCTTACGCGACGCTGGCAAGTGTCCAACGTGCGGGCAGGACGTCCACGGCGCACCGGTCGTTGAATCGATTGCTGCCGACCGAAAGGCCCTGACGAATTGTACCGATCGGCTCGCGTCGGTGCGCGAATCGATTGAGGACACCACCGCGAACCTTGAGATGCTGGAGACGCTTGTCGAACGGCGACAAGCGGCATCCCGGCTTACCGATCAGATCGACGGGCTAGAAACGCTCATCGCGGAACGAGAGGCCACGATCGAGGAGCGGGCCACGGACATCGAGCGGCTTCGGGCGGACGCCGAGGATGCCGCCGAAACGGCGGCCGACGCCCGGGCGAAGGCCGCCGAACGCCGCACCGAAGCCGACGACGAACGCGAGCAGATCGCGTCGTTGAACGCCGAACGCCAAACGATCAAAAAGCGTCGGGAGACACTCCAGGAGCTGCTGGACCGATACGATCGATGTGCCGAGCTCGAACGGGAGATCGATCGCCTTGCCGAGCGCCAGGAACAGCTCACGACCGTCAACGATGAACGCCGAGATCGGCTTGCAGACCTCAGGGAGCGCCGACGCGAGCTCCACGACGCCGTCGACGAGGAGCGCGTGGAAACGGCCCGCAAGGAGCGTCGCCGTGCCGAGGCATATCTCGAGGACGCCGGCGGCGAGCGTGAGCGGCTCGACAACGAGCGAGACGTCGTCATCGATCGGATCGGTCGGCTGCGCAACGAACTCGACGAACTCACCGCGCTCCGCGAGCAACTTGCTGCCGTCGCCGCGACGGTGGACGCAATCGAGACCCTCCACGATGACGTAGAAACGCTCGAGACGACGTATACGACCCTCCGTGAGGAGTTGCGCGAGCGAAACGTCGTCGTCCTCGAACGGATCGTCAACGAGGTGTTCGGTCTGCTCTACCAAAACGACGCGTACGATCGAATCGAGCTCGACCGGTCGTATCGCATTACGGTCTACCAGAAGGACGGAGAACCCCTGCGGCCGGACCAGCTCTCCGGCGGCGAACGGGCCCTGTTCAATCTGAGCCTCCGGTGTGCGATCTACCGGCTGCTCTCGGAGGGAATCGAAGGGACCGGTCCGCTCCCGCCGTTTATCCTTGACGAGCCAACGGTCTTTCTCGACGCCGGTCACGTAAACCAACTGGTCGATCTCATCGACGCGATGCGGCGATTCGGCGTCGAACAGATTCTCCTCGTCACCCACGACGACGAGCTGTTGCGGGCGGCCGATGCCGTCGTCACCGTCGAGAAGGATCCCACGAGCAACCGATCGACGGTCACGCCGACACCACGGCTCACCGCCGATTGAACGACGCAGCGATCTCGGAGGTGAGTCCATACCCACGGCGTTCCCCCAGGTCGACCGGCTCAAGGACGTCCTCGGCGACCAAGACCCGGGCGAGTGCGAAGAGGTCGCGTTCGCAAAACGTCGTAGCGTCGAGAATCGATCGCACAGAAAGCGGACCGGCGACACCCAATAGACCCACGAGGACGACTGCCGACCTAGTTGGGAGCTCGGCGGCAATCGCCGATGGAACGACATCCACCAGGTCGTCAGTGGCGGCAACCGTCGTGACCGCATCGCTCGGGAGGTACGCGGTAGTGCCGGTCGCGAGATCGCGAACGAGACACGCGTCGGCGGATCGTTTTACGAGTTCGTAGCGATCGCCAGACTCGTCCTCGACGATCTCCATGTACGTAGGTACCCCTTCGCGAGAGAAAACCGTTCGGTCACCACGTCGATCCCCGAACGGTGTGCACCGTCCGGATCGAGCGAACCGTCGCGATCAGCCCCAGTCCGAGGACCAACACACCGGCCACGACGTGATCGGTCAGCACCACTAACACGAGTCCGACGCCGAACGCGAGGACGGCGAGCTTCACGAGCGCCACGATGGTCCAAAAGCGGACGACAAGCGCTCGCGGCGGGCGATCTGCTGAACGGTCCATCGGCTCGACGATTTGCGGTCTGCGGTACAAAACTGGTCCGATTACGCGACCCGATAGAGCGGAATCGGATCCGAGGAATGGATCCACGCGAGCGGATTAAATCCGTCGAAGATCACGGTCCCGTCGTCGACCTCGTAGGCCTCGATGCGAGGCACACCAGTCGCGAGCGCCACGTCATCCGTACGGCTGGCGGGATCGTCTGCCGGCGACGTCGGTTGTACCATGCTCACACTCCCCATTCGTTCGCATCCGGTAAATGTCTTCTCTTACGGTCCAGACCGGGATGGTTTATACGAACTCGATCGTCCACTCGGACATGTCGCAGACGGACCTCGGGCGATTCGACACGGCGGCGGATCGCCCGGCTGCGGAGGCGCTGGCGGTCGCCGACGACGATTCCGACGACGCGCCCGTGCTCGAAACCGACGCCGAAGGACTGGCCGCCGACGGCACCGTCGAGTTCGGACTCATCCAAGTCAACTACACGATCGACGGGAGCGGCGACGACGAACGGCCGCTGATTCATCTATTCGGTCGCACGCCTGAGGATCGCGAGCCGATCCACGTTGTTGTCCGAGGCTTTCGGCCGTACTTCTACGTGCCGACGGCCGATGTCGACGCCGATTCCCTTGCTCCGGACGCTCTCGTGGAGGCCGAGGAGGGCTACGTTTCGATTCGGGGGGAACCACTCACCCGCATCTACGCCCGGACCCCGCGCGATGTGGGCGAACTCCGTGACCGGTTCACTCACTTTGAAGCGGACGTACCGTTCCCGAGCCGGTTTCTCATTGATATCGGGATTCAGTCGGGCGTCCGTGTGCCAGATCGTCGCGGTACCGGCCAGATCGTCGTTACCCCAGAAGAGGTCGAACCGGTCACGTGTCAGGCAGACCCGCGGGTGCACATGCTCGACATCGAAGTCAACGACCGTGAGGGCTTCCCGGAGGACGGTGAACAACCGATCCTCTGTCTGACCGCCCATGACTCGTTTCGGGACGAGTACGTCGTGTGGCTGCACGTCGCCCCGGACGGGAGTGGCGACCGGCCAACGGCGTTGCCCAACCACGAGTTGCT
>SKNY01000103.1 GCA_007123105.1 Salinarchaeum sp.
CCCGCCCGGCGGTGTCTCTGGACCGGCCAGACGCCCGCGACCAACGGGTGTACGGGCGGGAACGTGTCTGGATCCGTGGTCATTCGAGCACACGCTGCCCGAGTGCCTCGATGCCGCCGGCTACCAGACGTGTCTCGTCGGCAAGACCCACGCCCAGCCGATGCGCCGGGGATCGCCCTATCAGACGAGCTTCGGATTCGACGAGATGCACACCCACATCGGATCGTCGGTCTCCGCCGACGATTACGGACGGTGGCTCCGGGATCGGGGCGGCGACGACCGCCGGGCGACGGGCCATGGTGCCCAACCGACCGACGCCCGACCCTGGCATCGCGAGGAGTTCGAACACCCGTCAAACTGGACAACCAAGCGTGCGCTCGAATTCCTCGAACGTCGCGATCCGGACCGACCGTTCTTCCTAACCGTCTCGTACGTGCGGCCCCACGCGCCGCTCGATCCACCCCGAGCATACTGGGACCAGTACATCGTCCTCGATCTGCCCGACCCGGTGATGGGCAATTGGGTCGACCGACTCCACGCCGATCAGCGCCACGTCAGCCGGTTCGTCCGCGAGGAACCGACGCGACGAGCCGACCGCATGCGGGCAGCGTACTACGCGCTGATCACGCACATCGACCACCAGCTCAATCGAATCCTCGAGGGGCTCCAGTGGGAACACGAAGTTCGCGGCGAGACGGTCATCGTGTTCACTGCCGTTCACGGCGAAATGCTTGGCGATCACCGCCACTGGGCCAAACAGGCGCTGTACGAGGGGGCCGCCCGGGTGCCGATGCTCGTCGACCTGCCAGAGGGCGTCGGACCGGACCAGGCGGTTGGTCCCATCGATCGACCGGTGGGGCTCGAGGACGTCACGCCAACGATGCTCGAGCTTGCCGGCGCGGAGGTACCCGACACGGTCGAGGGGCAATCGTTACTCGACGTGATCGCCGATCCGAACGCGAGCGCACACCGGTCCTACAATCATGGAGAAACCGGGTCGTAGCCGGCGAGTCACTTCCTGGCAGGCGAGGACACCAAGAAGATCTGGTTCTCCGAACAGGGCGAGGCGTTGCTGTTCGACGTGGCCGCAGATCCCCTGGAAACGACCGATCTGAGCCGTGATCCCGCCCAGCGAGCGACCATCGAGCGATATCGGCCCGCACTCGCCGACCGGCTCGCAGACCGACCAGAAGGGTTCGTCCAAGACGCCAAACTCACGCCGCTCGCCGCCGAGTGATCAGGCGGTCGTCCGGGCAGCGGAGGTCGCTGTTGACGATCTCACCGAATGGAGGTGGTCCGGTCGACTATCACCGCAGCACCCCTCGTGCGAACAGCCATGGCCGAGCGCACCGACGTCGACGAAATCCGCGAGCGGGCGACCGTCGTCGATGACCACGCGTCGCTGGCACCGTTGCTCGATCGTCTCGAGCAGGCGGAGGTGGTGCTCATCGGGGAAGCAACGCACGGGACGGCCGAGTTCTACGAGCTCCGCTCGTGGCTCACTGCCCACGTGCTCCGGGCGAACGATCGGGCGTTTGTGGCAGTGGAAGGCGACTGGGCGCCATGTACGCATCTCGACCGTTATGTGCGTGGCCGAGCACCGATCGCAACCGCCCGGGCTGCCCTCGAGGCGATCACTCGTTGGCCGACCTGGTTGCTCGCAAACGAGGAGGTATGCCGGTTTCTCGAGTGGCTGGCGGCCGTCAATCGGGGCCGCCGCGTTCCGGTGGGCTTCCACGGCATCGACGTGTATGGCCTCTTCGATACGGTCGACCAGTTGATCGACCGGCTGGCCCGGATCGATGAAGGTGCGGCGCGACAGGCTCGCGCGCTCCGCAGCCGCCTCGCAACCGGTGGTGGGGACGCTGACACCGTCGAGTCAACAACCAGCCAGCTCGAACTGCCAGAGGCGGACGCCTTCGATCGGCTCGATCGTGCCATTCACGCGCTCGGGCCCGTAACCCCACCGGGCGATCGGTTCGACCTCGAACAGCACGCACTCGTCGTCAGTAACGCCGCCCGGTTTCACGCGGCGTCCGGAGATCTGGACCGAAACGACTGGAACCTGCGGAGTCACCACATGCTGACGTCGCTCGACCGGTTACGATCGTTCCACGGATGGGACGCCACGGCCGTCGTGTGGGCGCACAACAGCCACGTCGGTGATGCAAGAGCGACCGACATGGCTGATCGAGGGGATGTGACGCTGGGCCAGCTTGTCCGGGATCGGTACGGACCGGACGCAGTGTCCCTGGTCGGGTTCGGGACCCATCGCGGATCGGTGATCGCCGCGCCGGCCTGGGCGGCACCGATGCAACAGATGCCGGTCCCACCCGCTGTGCCTGGGAGCATCGACGAGCTGTTTCATTCTGCAGACGGATTCGATCGGCTGATGCTGTCCGATCGGGTCGACCCCGGATCCGGGCAATCGATCGACCGACCCCAGCGCGCGATCGGTGTCGTCTACGATCCGAACCGGGAGGCCGACAACTACGTCCCGACGTGCCTTCGCGCCCGGTATGACGCGTACCTCCATCTCGATGCGACGAACGCGGTCCGTCCGCTGGCGTGGTCGATGTCGGACGTGACGTCACCGACGAACTGGGTGTTGCCGCCAGTGGATTCATACGGATCCCGCCCGTTACCGAAGTGATGTCCGACCCAGCAAACACCGGCGAGACGTTCGTCCGGTCGGTCCTCGATGAAGCGCTGACTTCCGATCGGCAGACTGCAGACGAAGTGACGGTCGCGACGTTGCGGACGCTCGGCGAACGCGTCGACGACGGAGTCGCCCGTAATCTCGCAGATCACCTGCCGGACGGTCTCGGGCAAGCGGTGATCGTCGAGGGGCCCGCCCAGGCGTTCACCTTCGACGAATTCGTCGAGCGGGTCGCAGACCGGGCCGCGATCGCCGAGGATGCGGTCGTGCCCAACGCAGGGGCGGTCGCAAAGGTCATTGCAGGCTACGCGCCGGATGAACTCGATGCGGTCCGAATGCAGCTCCCTCCGGAGTTCGACGTGATCTTCCATCCGAGCGGGCCGCTCACGGACGACGAGTTCGTCGAGCAGGTCCGCGAGCGGGCCGAACTCGATTCCCGGGAGGACGCCCACCAGGTCACCCGAGTGGTTCTCGAGACGCTGGCTGACCGACTCTCCAGTGGCCAAGCGATCGACCTCGGACGATACCTCCCCGCCCCGCTACAGGAATCGCTGCCCGGGGCTGGCTCGGATGCGGCAGAGCCGATGGATCTCGACGAGTTCGTCGAACGGATCGCCGAGCGGACCGAAACGGACCGGAATCGTGCCCGTCGGTACGCCGAGGTGGTCTGTGGCATGGTTGCCGAGTCGGTCACCGATCGGGTGCTCGATCACACGCTGGAGCAGCTGCCGGGGTCGTATGCGGCACTGTTTGCGTACGATGACTGAAAGACCCGCAGATTAGTCGCGGGGGTGAAAGACTCCTTCACCGGGGGTCTCCTCGTCGATCCGGGTGTGTTGCCCGCGACCGGTGACGGGGAATTGGGAACCATCCAGATCGGGGTCGACATATGAGGCGAACCAGTCGGCCAGCTCGGCGCGCATCGCCGCGACGCGGTCGGCGTGGCCAGGCTCCTCGATCAAGTTCGTCCGTTCCTCGGGATCGTTCGCCAGATCGAACAGCTGGTGGGGACCGTATGGATACCGATGAACGTACTTCCAGCGGTCGGTGCGTAACATTCGAACCGTTCCGTACTCGCTGTGGGCGACGATGCGATCGTCGGTTTCGGATGTGGTGCCCTCGAGAACCGGTACGATGCTTCTGCCAGGGCCGTCGTACCCGTCGGGGACGCACTCGAGAAGATATTCGAGGAAGGTCGGGAAGAAATCGTACCCGTTCACCATCGCATCGGTGGTCTCGCCGGCCGGAATCCGTCCCGGGTGGCTGGCGAGGCAGGGAACCAGTACCGACTCCTCATACATGTTCATCGGAAACGTTCCGTTGCCTTTGCCCCAGAACCCGTGGTGGCCACAACTGAATCCGTTGTCACTGGTGAACACTACCAGCGTCCGATCGCGCACGCCGCGATCCTCGAGTCGATCGAGTATCCGGCCGATCTGGCGGTCCATGGCGGTGACCGCGGCGAAATAGCCCTTGATCGACTCGTGAGAACCCATGTTGGCCCGGGTCAGGCCCGTCGCGTCCGGATGCATCGGTTCCTGTGGACAGCTCTTGAACGGACAGTCGTCGTAGCGTGCCGTGATCGCGGGCGGATGCTGCCCGTCGGCGTTGCCGTCGGCGGTCCACGGCGAGTGCGGGGCCGTATACTGGACGCTCAGGTGAAACGGCTCGGCGAGACCGTCGAGAAACGAGAGCGCCTCGTCAGTGATCGCATCCGTGATGTAGTTCGGTTCGCGCTCGCGGACGCCGTCCCGCACGACCGGCGCGTCGTAGTAGGGCCCGCCGCCGCGCTGGTGGACAAACCACCGATCGTACCCCGCTTGCGGGGTCATGCTATCGCCCAGGTGCCACTTGCCACTCAGTGCACAATCGTATCCATTCGCGGCGAGCACGGAGGAGTACGTGGCCTGGTCCTCGAGGTAGGGAACGGCCGGCCAGGCCGGTTCGGCGGCCTCCTCGTCGGGTGGTACGTTCCCGTCGCGAATCCAGTCGTGGACGCCATGGGCCGACGGAATCTGGCCAGTGAGATACGACGCTCGGCTCGGCGAACACACCGGAGAGGTACAGAAACACCGATCAAAGCGCATGCCGGTGGCGGCCAGGCGATCGAGGTTCGGCGTGTGAATGTCGTCGTTTCCGTAACAACCGGCGGCCCACTGGCCCTGGTCGTCCGAGAGGATGAACACCAGGTTGGTCACTGACATGGGGTGAACGACACAGGCAACCGCCGATGCAAAGCCCTTGGGGCGCTACCGGACCGCGTGATAGGTGGATCGGACGGTCACCGGTGAGACGTCGGCGACGGATGCGGCGGCATCCTGGGTCAGCGGCACGTCTCGTTCGACCGCCGCCGCGTACAGACACCCCGCCGCGACCCCGCAGGGATTCTTGCCGTTGGTTGCGCCAGCCTCCCGGGCGACCGCCAAGAGTTCGCGGGCACGTCGCTCGACCGCATCGGGAACGTCGAGCTTCGTTGCGAAACGAGGAACGTACTCGACGGGATCGATCGGCCCGACAGCAAGGCCGAGCTCGCGGTTCATCGCGTCGTAGGCCATCCGTAGTTCCTCGTGACTGGCGCGGGCATGTTCGACGATTTCGGCACGGGTCCGCGAGATCCCATCGATTCGACAGTTCGCGTAGATAGCGGCTGCGGCAAAGCCCTCCAGAGATCGCCCACGGATGAGATCCTCGTTCTGGGCGCTCTTGAACAGCATGCAGGCACGCTCTCGAATAGGGTCCGGGAGGTCGAGCGCACCGACAAGTCGACGGATTTCGGAGAACGCATAGATGCGGTTGCGTTCGACCTTGCTCCTGACCTGTGCGCGGTTGTGCTCGCGGCGTAACCGACGAAACCGCCGTCGCTTGCGACCGTGCAGCCGTGATGACCGCCCGTGTTTAAAGCCGATCGTCGTCGATAGCCCCCGGTCGTGACGGGTGTGCGTGAGCGGTGAACCGACCCGACGGGTACTTAGCTCAGGACGCTCGGCTCGACGCCAGTCCGGACCGCGATCGAGCGGATCCTCGGCGACAACCAGGCCGCAGCTACCACAGATGGTTTCGGTCCGCTGTGCGGTCAATCGGCCGCGACACTCGGGACACTGTCCACTCCCAGTTCCTGGTACATTCTCGATAATTTTACTGTCTTGCACGCGTAACAAAGCTGCGCACACCTTCACTGATAAAGGTCCGTGGGAGGGGTGGTAACGTCGACGCGTGCGGCAGTGTTACCACCGGCTGTTACGCATCGACCGCGTCAACGATCCGGGCCGCGATGTCGTCGAGTTCGGTCTCGGTGAGCGACACCGGACTTGCAATCACGTCGTGGATCGGCCCCCCGCCGTCGTCGTCGAATCGGGGGATGATGTGGCCGTGGACGTGCGGCACCTCTTGGCCGGCGGCGGCGCCGTTATTGAATCCCACCGTCGATCCGTCGGCGCCGGTCGCCCGTTCGATCGGACCGACGAGCCGGCCCAGCGCGTCGAAGACCGCGGCCCGGGCGCCGTCTGGCACCCCCTGGATGGTCTCGTAATGACCCCGGGGAATCACGAGCGTGTGACCGGGCGCTAGCGGATTGGCGTCGAGGATGGCAAGCGTCTCCGGTCCCTCGTGGATGGTGCGGGCGGGAATCTCCTCGTCGACGATACGACAAAAGATGCAGTCCTCGTCGTGCGGCTGCTCGCTCATGGGTAGACGCTCGTGGGCGTACGCAATCAAGCTTGCCCGGCCAGCGCCTCGGCGATTGCCGGCGCCACGCTGGTCCGGCTAACCGGCCGTTCGATCGTGTCGGTCCCCACGATCTCGGTCACCCCGGCTCGCGAGAGATCGGCGTATGCCGCGTCTGCAAGCAGTGGATGGACGCACGTGGCGTATACCCGGTCGGCACCACGCGCGGTCAACGCCGCGACCGCCTCGCTCATCGTACCACCGGTTGCGATGATGTCGTCGACGAGGACGACGTCCCGATCGGCCGCCGAGACGTCCCGGACGGTGAGTTCAACCGTGCGATCGGACCGTCTGATCTTCTCGAGCACGGAGACGTCGCCGGCCCCGTATCCATCCCGGACCGCCCGCACGAGCTCGCGGGCACCTGCATCGGGGCCGACAAATAAGGGGTCCGTCAGGTCATCCGGGAGGACCGTCGCGAGTGCCGCGGCACCCGTGACGGCCTGGGCGGGGACATCGAATCGATCGAGGACCGATCGCTCGTGGGGGTCGACCGTGAACACCCGGTCGGTCCCGCTGGCGATCGCACGTGCCATTGCCCGGACGGAGATCGGTTGTCCGGACGCGAACTGCCGGTCTTGTCTGGCGTATCCAAGATACGGGACGACGGTTGTCACCGTCGTCGCGCCGGCCTCGCGAGCGGCGTCCTGCAACAAGAGCAGCTCGACGAACGCCGCGTCCGAGACGGTCGAGGCCACCACGATTGCGCCTCCGTCCGGTTGCTCGTCGAGCGTGACCAGCAATTCGCCGTCGGGGAACCGATGTCGATCGACGGCGGCCAGCGGTCGCCCCGTTTCGCGTGCGAGGGCGGCCGCCAGCGTTTGCGAGGCGCTGCCCGGAATGATCATACGATGCCCTTCGGAGCCGGCGCCAATGGGTTTTCGGTCGACCGTCGTCGCAACGACTTTGGGGCGGACCCGAGAGGCAACAGCATGGTCGGCTTCGGCTCGAGCGGCATCCGTGGCGTGGTGAACGAGGAGCTCACTCCACAGGTCGTCACGGAAATCGCAGCGGCCGCCGGTCACACGTTGGCCGCAGAGCGAGTTGCCATCGGCCGCGACACCCGTACGAGCGGGACGATGCTCGCCAACGCCGCAAGCGCCGGATTCACCGCCGTCGGAGCTGCGGTCGATCGGCTCGGGTCCATTCCGACACCCGGCCTGCAGGCGTACTGTCGGCGGCACCGGACGTTCGGGTGCATGGTCACCGGCTCGCACAACCCACCCCGGTACAATGGGATCAAACTCTTCGACCGCGACGGGATCGAGGTGACCGGAGGAACCCTCGAGACGGTGGAAACGACCCTCGAGACCGGGAGGTACACACCGGCCGGATGGCGCGATATCGGCGCCGAGCACGAGATCAACGACGCCTGTGACCGGTATGTCGACGAGATCCTCCAGGCGGTGGATCGGGTCAATGGGCTCACAGTAGCCGTCGATCCCGGTCACGGTCCGGGCGGATTCGTCACCCCGAAGCTGTGTCGCGCACTCGGTTGTAGCGTCACAACCATCAACGATGAGCCCGACGGGACGTTTCCAGCCCGATCGCCCGAACCGCGGCCGGCGGCACTCTCGGATCTTTCGCGGCTGGTCAGAGCGGCCACCGCGGATCTGGGGATTGCACACGACGGCGATGCAGATCGGGTAGTCTTCGTGGACGAAACCGGCGTCGTCGTCGACGGGAACGAACTGTTCGCCGCCCTGGCTGCCGAACGCGTCACGCCGGGGGACGTCGTGGTGACGGCCGTTAACGCCTCGACGGTTCTGGCCGAGGTCGTCGATGATCGTGGGGGCCACCTTGACCTGACACCGATCGGGAGTGCGAACATTGTGGCCCGGATTCGGGAACGACACGCCGCGGGTGATGAGGTGGTACTCGCCGGGGAAGCAAACGGCGGGATCTTCTTTCCGAACGAACGGTTGGCCCGCGACGGACCGTTCGTGGCGGCACGGATGCTCGCGACCGTCGCCGAGACGCCGCTGTCGACGATGGTCGCCCCCTATGACGTCTCGATGGTCCGGCGGCGAATCGAGTACGGTGCAACCGCATCACGCGATCGCATCATGGACGTGATCCGTTCGTACGCGTGTGAACGTGACCGACCCGTCGACGAGACCGATGGGATCAGGATCGAACGGGCCGACGGCTGGGTGCTTGCCCGACCGAGCGGCACAGAGCCCATCATAAGGGTCGTCACAGAGGCCGACGACGAGGAGACCGCCACATGCTATGCAGATGAAATCATCGACCTCGTCGAGCGGGAATTACGGTAGGTCGCGGTCCAACGCCGTAGCCAGCTGGTCGCGAAGATCCGCGAGGTCGGAGCGTTCATCGGCGACATCGCCGCGCTGGAGTCGCTTCCGTTCCGCGTCGTCGAGTGCCGATGTGGCGACGGCTACCTCGCGAAGCGCATCGAACTCCTCGGGCGGTCGGGACGCCAGTCTGACGTCGCGGAGTGCGGCAATCGTCTCGGCTGTCGCGAAGCGACCGATCACCGACTCGAGTTCCCGACACCGTCGCCGGAGCACAAGCGCCGGTGGCGGCGGCCACGCGATCTGATACGGCGTGGCGTCGATGCGTTCGAGGAACGTCCGGTCGGTCCGGACACCCCGCCGGAAGGCGTCGGTGTCGTCGACGTAATGGCCGAGCTTGGAGGGAGAGTAATCAGCATATTCGAGGAGTTCGGGCACGGTGAGTGACGTCTCGAGGCGGTCGAGCGTCTCGACGAGCGGTGCGGGTGGTTCCTCGACGGGGACAAGCGGGAACCAGCGAACATGGCGGAGATCGGCAAGGACGACCCGGGCGGGTCTCGAATCGAGGTATGCCGCGACATCACGATCGACGGCCGCGTTGTACCGGGTGATGGGCGCTTCGATCGGCTCGACCGAGCGATCCAGGTCGACGTCAGCGAGGGCGAGCAGCTCGTCCAGTTCGTCGAGCCGGCGACCGACATCCTCCAGCGTCCGGCGGACCGACCGCTTTGCCCCACTGACCTCCTCCCGAGCGCTGTCACGATCGGCCAGCACATCAGTGATCTCCCGGACCGGTGCAAGGGCGTCGGCTGCTCGGTCGAAATCACGATGCGACAATCGCCGCTTGTCGACGGCGTCGGCCATCTCCTCGAACGCCGATCGCAACGGGTGATCGTCCTCGATCGACTCGACGAGCGCATCGATGCGCTGGCGAAACTGGATGTAGCCCGCAAAATCGCCAGAACCCGTCGCTCGGTCCTCGTACGTTTCCATCAGCTGGTTGGCTCGCTGGCAGGCCTCGGCGGCCGCTTCCGCCTCGGCTACGGTCAGTGGCGCCAACCGATCGGTCGCATTGTGAAACGCGTCGTGGGCGGCCTCGAGGTCGGCAAGCGCAGTCGCGGCACGCTCACGCATACACGTCGTCCGGATCGAACACGCGTTCGCCGATCTCGTCACCGGAGAGTCGCCGGTAGAAACAGCTCCGGTGGCCCGTATGACACGCCCCGCCCGTCTGATCGACCCGGTAGAGTACCGCATCACCATCGCAATCGACGCGCACCTCGATGACCCGCTGGCGATGCCCGCTGGTGGCTCCTTTCTCCCAGAGTTCGTCCCGGCTCCGCGAGTAATAGTGGGCGTAGCCGGTCTCGACCGTCCGTTCGATGGCCGTTGCCGTCGCGTACGCCAGCATGAGCACAGTCCCGTCCGCCCGGTCCTGGGCAATCACGGGGACCAGCCCATCGTCGTCGAATGCGAGCGTGACCCCGTACTCCGCCTCCATGGAACAACCATGTCCGTTGGCCCCCAAGGGTCCTTCGATCACGGGGCCGGCATCGGGAGCACGACCGTAAACAGATCGCCGATGACGAGGCCGACGAGCAGGCCCACGACGAGTGGAACCAGAAACGGGATTCCGGGGGAAACCCAGATGTGCTCCCGGGTAGCCACCACCTCGAGGCCACCCCGGAGCGCCTCAGGTCGCGTCCCGTACGCGCCGTCGGCGTCGGCCAGGAACGCACGAGCACCCCACGGATCGTCGCCGCCGTCGGTCACGACGCGCCCGTCTCCGAGCGTCGGAGTCGGATGGATCGGCGGCACCCGGAATCGATCCGGATGGGAGCGCAGATCCGCCACGGAACAGGCTCGCCACTCACAGTACATCCGGAGGGCATCCAGGTCGAGACCGGCCCGGGTAAAGCCCGCAGGGTGCTCTAATAACCGGCCGTGACGTCGTGACAGCGTCGACCAGTGTACCGGACGCCCGAAGGCACTCCACGCACTCAGCCGCCCGTGGCGAAGGTTGAGCGCAAGTAGCGCCAACGGGTAGGCAAGACCGACGAGCACGCCGTTGGTGAGCACCGTTAGCGAAAACACGCCCAGCGGCGCCGTGACGACCGGCAACTCAGTGCCACCCAGATGCAGGATCGGATAGGTGGGAAAGGCGACGCCGATGGCAACGAGTGCCTTGGCGTCGGCCCGACCGAACGCCTGGAGCCGATAAAACACGTAGCCGAGTGGTGCGACGACACCGAGGCTCATGGCGACCCGGGTCGCGTATAGCTGCCACGTCACGCCGCCAAGCGTTCGATGCACGGTCGTGTCCCAGACCAAGGCAATTACACCGACCAGGAGAATGGGAACCCACACCCAGCGTGGGATCCGTCGCGTGCGCCAGTCACGGATCGCGAGTGCGACGAACGCGATGACGATCGCCAGCCGAAGCACGTCGGGGCCGATCGCGATCATCGGTGCCGAGGGGACACGTGATCAGTCGCTATCGCCGTACGTTCCAGTCGGGTGCTCCAGATCGACCACCACAAGATTGCGGTCGTCGTCCCATTCGGGATCGTATTGGGTCGTAACGTCCGGAATGAGATCGTAGTCCTCGAGGAAGGCCCGCGGCGCGATCGTGGCCCCCGATCCAGTACTGGAGACCGTATACGCCGCATCGTCGGCTTCGCTATCCGGCACCGGCTCGATGCCGATCTGGTTGTCCTCGTCGTTATAATACATGACCGCCCCTTCGGTACCATCGAAATACGTCTCAAGAGTGGCGGCGTTCAAGCCGATACTCCCGGACTTACGCAGAGAGACCATGGGATCGGCGCCGGCCGGCCTGCCCCGCCCGCGCCCAGAGTCATCGAATTTCTCGAAACCCATGCAGCCATAACGTGAATTCATGATTAAATAACTATGGAAATGACCGATAACTAACCGAATTGCTTTGGTGCCAGATCCTGTCGAACCTATTATGTCGAAGATCGCGTTCGTGTGTCAGGGTAATGCCGGCCGGAGCCAGCTTGCGACCGCGCTTGCCGAAGCAGAACGAGATCAGCGGGGGATCGACGTCTCGATCGTGACCGGCGGGGTCGACCCGCACGATCACGTCCATCCGGAGGTCAAGGCGGTGCTAGCCGAACAGGGCATCGAGATCGAACGGGAGCCCCGCCGGATTCAGGAGGCCGACCTCGTCGACGCTGACTACGTCATCACGATGGGATGCGATGTCGCAGAATTCGCTCCCGCGAGCTGGGATGGGCATGCAGAACGGTGGGAGCTCGACCATCCCGGTGGTGATGACCTGGCATCGGTGCGCACGATGCGGGACGAGATCCGCACGCGGGTAGAAGACCTGTTCAACCGAGAAATAGTTGATCCAGTGTGATGCAGAACCCACGCGGTTCAATCGGGTGGCATCTGGAAGCAGCTATTCGCGAACTGGAGCCGTGACTCGGGGGTCGGTGAGAATGTGATAAGGAGTGGATCGTATGTGCGACGCTGGGGCTAAATAACGCGATTCTGGAGGTAATCGAGGTGCTTTGCGTTGTAGACGATCTGGACTTCCTCTGTCTCTGGGGACCCGATACACGTGAGGCGAACGCCACGTTCATCTACTTCTTCAGTGGAGAGAATCTGCTGCATATCCATGTGGATCTCTCCTTCGGTGATGATGGCCGCACAGTTTGCACACGCACCGGCCCGACAGGAGAACGGCCAATCGTAGCCCTGGGCCTCGGCGGCCTCGAGAATGTACTCGCCGTGGTTGACTTCGAGCTCTCCATAGTCTTCGTCGTCGAGGCCTGCGTCGGCGGCCTTCTCGAAGAGGTCATCGTCCTCCATGTCCCACCCGTGGTCGTCGAGCACTTCGTAATTCAGATATTCTACGGTTGGCATCACGTGAAACGTGGCCGCCCGGCGTGTTAGAACTTGCTGTTCGCTCGCCTGAACGGGATACAGCCGGACACGCACCACGTCACCTGACCGCATGCCTGCCCAAATGATTAAGCAGCAGGTGTCTGATGCGGGCCCATGGAGATCACCGACGTGGAGTCGATTCGGTTTACCTATCAGTCACATCGCACCAGAGACGAGAAGGGTCATTCCCACCCCGCCCCGCCACGCGAGGCGACGGGACAACTCACGCGGATCGCCGTCGATGGCGGGCCCGACGGCTACTGTGTCGGGGGATCGCCGGCTGCAAACCGCGTTGCTAAACGATACCTGGTCGGATCGAACCCATTACATCGCGAGCAGCTCTGGAGTGACCTCTATCGATCCCAGCGGCTGCATGCTGGAACGCTCTACACGAAAGCGATCGCGGCGATCGATTGCGCACTGTACGACGTAGCCGGGAAGGCGGCCGATCTGCCGGTTTACGAACTGCTCGGCGGATCGCCCGATCCAGTCCCGGTCTATGCGAGCACCATGGTCGGTGACGACGATCCCGACGGACTGGGAACCGTCGATGCCTACATCGACTTCTGTGAAGACCTCGTCGCCGAAGGGTACGGCGCCATCAAACTCCACTCGTGGATGCCCCCGTTCGATGCGAACCCGGATCGCGTGGTCCGGCTCTGTCGAGCCGTCAGGGAAGCCGTCGGCCCGGAGATCGATCTCATGCTCGATTCACACCACTACTACAGCCGCAGCGAGGCCAAACGGATCGGTGACGCGCTGGGCGAGCTTGACTTCCGGTGGTTCGAGGAGCCGATGGACGAGTATTCGATGTCTGCGTACACGTGGCTTGCCGACCAGGTCGACGTGCCGATCCTCGGGCCGGAAACCGCGGAGGGAAAACACCGGATCCGTGCAGAATGGGCCAAACGAGACGTCGTCGATCTTGGCCGGGTCGGCGTCTTCGACGTCGGCGGCATTACGCCGGCCAGAAAGACCGCGGCTGTCTACGAGGCGTTCGCCATGGAATGTGAACCCCACGGCAACTCGATTCCCGAACTCCACCACACGTGTGCGATGCCGACGGTCGCCAGCTACTTCGAGTGGGGACTACTCCACCCGAAGTACGACTACGAGGAACGATCGTATCCGTATCTGACCGACTTTCCGACGCCGGCAGACGGCGTGATTGCGCCGCCGTCGGGGCCGGGGCTCGGTTACGAATTCGACTGGGACATGATCGAGGGAAATCGAGTCGAGTAACCGACCAAACCCTCCGTTGCTCGGCTTCCAGGCCTCGCACGTTGTAGAGGGTGTTGCTGGAGTACTCGCCGACAGTTAGTGCGACAGGGCGGCTTGTGCGCCCCGCCTACCGGATGGCATTCGCAGTCGGTCCATCTCACCATATGAGGCCGGGTCCTGCAGCCCGTATCGTGCGGGACTTGTGCCAGCATCGCACGCGGTCCCGTACGACCAGGCGAACTATGGTGATTGCAGCAGCCCGTATCAGCGTATTCTCGGCCGTTGTGCTCGCTACGCTTCCTCATCGAGATCGAGCGGATCCATCCTCAATGACGCCCACCTGCCCCCGGGGATCGCGAAACCGTAAAACAACGACGGTATTCCGTCGAGCGAACGATTCACGTCTGCAGCAGTGAGCGTCCCGCTTCTACGAACGAATCCTCGGGGTCAAGCTACGCACGAAAAAGCGGGAGGTCCAGCAACGCGTCGATCCCCGTGATCCGATAGTCTGGGACAATCCCATCGAGTGGGTCTTCCGGACCGATCCAAACCGAAGGGATACCGACGACGGCCGCCCCGCGAACGTCGGTCTCGAGGGAATCGCCGACGTGTATCGCCCCCGCGGGGTCGACGCCGACAGCATCAAGGGCACGTTCAAACGGTTCCGGATCCGGCTTGGCAGAAGCGTCATCGCCGGCGAACACCGTCACGTCAACATACTCGTCGAGGCCAGTGGCCGCGAGTTTCTTGCCCTGGGCTTCGGCTGGACCGTTCGTGATCACGGCGAGGGGATAGGTCTCAGCGAGCGTTTCGACGACGTCGATGGCGCCGGGAAGAAGATCGACGGCCGTGTGATCCCGCATCTCGGCGTACGCCTCGGCCACCCGACGTCCAGTCTCAGGGTTGCGGCCATGGTCGCGCGCAAGGTGTTCAAAACATGCCCGGCGTACGTCCCGTGAATCAGTGAATTGGCCGACGTAGTCGTCGAAGATGGCGTAGTACTCCTTAACATCGAAAAACGGGTCCTCACCAGTGGCAGCGAAACTTGCTGTGAGTAGTTCCCCCGGGGAGCGCCTGTAGGTCAGTAGCGTATCGTCGAGGTCCAAGAAGACCGCTCGCAGCTGGGTCATATGTACGAGTAGCACGGCCGCCGTGAAGATGTAACCGCCCATCGGACAGGGTCGCCATGAGCTGCCTTCGGGCGCTACAAGGATCAATGGGACCGAGCGGCGACGCGTCGGATGCGGATGAGTTTGACCGGCGGCGGCATCGGTCATCCAAACGCTTAATGAGCGGCCACATCATACCCAGCATATCTTCTCTGGTCAGAGCGACAGCACTGTGCTGTCCTGACCGCCTGCCACGCGTCACGTGGTGTGACCATGACGACGCAGATCCGCAACCGATTAGATGAGCAGTTCAACGAGTACCGCATCGTTCGCAAGATGCACGACGTCCCGCCCCACGAAGTCTTCGAAGTCGAAGTCGACGGGAGGCGAGCCGTGATCAAGTACGACGTGGGACCCACAGGCAAGGCCGGCACGGCCGGCATGGTAATCGAATTCCTCGAACGCCACACCACGACGCCGGTTCCATCGATATTGGCTCGAGGCGAAGACTACTACGTAGCGGCCTGGCACCCGGCTGCGCCGGTGCCAGATGCAGCCGGCACGGCCGACGAATCGTGGGCAACGGCCGCAGGTCGTGGGTTGGCGACGCTTCATGACGAAACGGAGCACGTAGTCGATGGGTATGGCCGATTCGTTGGGGTGACAGCGGATCGGCTCTATGCACCACATCAACGGTGGCACGATGCCGCCATCGCGTATGTGGACGGATATCGGCCCACGATGAAGCAACACGGGCATGCGGATCTCGCCGATCGGGTCCTCCAGTTGTTCGAACGTCGCCCGGAGTTATTCGACGACGCGGGGCCATCGGTCTGTTGTCACGGGTGGGCCACACCGGAGCATGTGTCCGTCATCGACGATATGGTGGCATGTTTCGTCGACTTCGAACACGCCATTGCCGCTCCCGGCGAGTTCGACTACTGGCGAACCGTGATCCCGACATTCGGATCGGACGAGCACGATGTCCTGCGCGCGTTTCGCCGGGGGTACGAAGCGGTCCGCCCGTTCGAATCTGGTTTCGAGCGACGCAAACGACTCTACACGATGCTGAATGTAGTGTACTTCTTTGAATCGCTGTACGTACAGGATCAACACGAATCCCAGGAAACAAGTCGACGAGCACGTGTGCTTCGGGACCGACTCACCACGCTGATTGACGAGTTAGCTGCTGGGTAGCGCCACGGATTTGGTATAGTATGAGTAACTCATTTAGTTTGCAAAAATGATTATAGTGGATGGCGAGTGATGGTAGGCCCATGGCTTATGGTAACAGTCGACGGAGATGGGTGCCACTGAACGCCACAGCAGCCAGCCGTCGTCAATGCATTCTCGTGGGCGGCACAGTCGGAGCGGGCGTCCTTACGGGTTGTCTCGGCGACGACGATGAGCCGGTCGACGACACCGACGACGATGCGGACGCGGCCGACGATGCGAATGGTGACGACACCGACGACATCGTTCCGGCGGACGACACGGATGATGCCGACGATGCCGACAGCGAGCCTGCAGACATCGAACGTCACGACGTCTTCGCCGCGCAGGTGTATACAGACCCGCACCCGGCGGACGCCCAGTACTCGAACTGGTCGGGCGACCCGACGCCGGGATGGTCAACTCACGCACAGTATCAAATCATGGGCACGTCGTTTTACGATTTTGAAGCGTATTCCCTGCTCCTCTCCGACCATAGTTACGAGCCGGGGATCATCGAAGGCACATTCCGAGACGACGTCTACTGGTGGAGCGGGGATGCGTTCACCGTCGACGACTTCTTGGCTGATCTCGCCTTTCGAGATTGGCTGCATGGCGGCGATGACCTCGATTATAATCCCAACATGATCACGGTCGAACGGGTCGACGATGACTCGTTTCGCCTGGCTCTCGCTGACACGTGGGCGGAGACCTGGGCATACCAACAATCACTTGTCGAGTATCCAAACCCATACAGTAGCCGGGTGTGGCTCGAGCCGTGGATCGAGGAGTTCGAAGACACGGGCGCCGACATGGATGCCGTCGAGGAGGTGCGGGAAGACGTTTCCGAGACCAGAGTCGAAGAGGACGAGGAACTCGTTCATCACTATCACAGTCCGTTCGAATTTCGGCTGGACGGCTCGATCGGTGATGTCACTGAGGAGTACTGGGAGCTCGAACTGGTGCCCGAGAAAGACGGTGCAGAGCGGGCGTACGTCGACGAGATAAATTTCCGCAGGCTCCGTCACTACGTCGTTGAAGAAACTGATCTCCGGCGGCCGGAACTGTTCTTAGCAGAAGAGATTCCGTTCACCAATTTCCGACATCTCGAACTCGACTTGCCGGAAGATCAACAGATCGATGACGCGGACGATCTCCCGTTTCCGACCCACACAATCATCCACCAGCGGGATCAGGACCGATTTTGCTGGAACTTCAACTGCGAGATCGAACCAACGTCGAATCCACACTTTCGGCGGGCGTTTGCGTACATGACGCCAGACGAAATCTGGGCGCACCCACCCCGACGGGAAGCACAGGAGATCGACAGCGCATGGATGACGGACGAGCGAGCCGAACGGTATGTTAGCGAGGACGTGCTTTCCGCGTTCACGTCGTACGGATGGGAGGAGAGTCTCGTAGACGAAGCCGAAGCCGAGATGACGACGGGCGGATATGAACGCAACGGGAACGGGCAGTGGCTGGACGCTGACGGCGAACCGATGGAGTATACGATGGGCAGCTATAGCTGGGTTGATTGGATCGGTGACGAGGGATCGGACTTCTTCCTCGATCTCGATGACTTTGGCATCCAGATCGAGTACATTCCCGACACAACCGATCCATGGCGGATGTTTGGCGATTATCACGGCGGGGTCCATCCCGAATTCATTTTTGTGGGCATGTTTGGCGACGAGTCATTGGGATGGCCCGAGAACAACAACCTCCCGGAGACCGTCGAGGCACCCGAAGTCGGCGAGACGAATGCGCCGCCGGAAGAATGGGTGGAATACGACGTCCAAGCGATGGCAGAGCGCCTTGGCGTCACCATCGATGACGAGCCCTACCAAGATATCGTCGACCAGTTGGCGTGGGTTCACAACCAGATCATGCCGCGCTATCGAGTGAACGCCAATAATCGAGTCCAGATTACCAACGACAACCGGTGGTCCGTCTCGACGATCGAGGAAGCACCGGAAAAGTGGACACAGAGTAGCCCGCGAGACCAACATTACATTAACGGCGCCGTCCGGTACGTTCCCGAAGAAGAACGATAGGCTCCAGCCGAAGATTCGTGACGACCGGTCACTGCTGATGGAATGACCTCGTCCGAGAGAAGGAACAGACGTGACTTGATGCCCAGCGTGTCCAATTGATCGCGCCTCCGCTACTGTCGACTGATGAGCGTTCATCGGGTATGAACGCCGGATCCACTCTCTGTATCGAGATACGTACCTGGTTGTACGGAGGCGCTACGGTAACCTAGACGTCTGGCCAATCGTAATAGTCCGGAATCTCGACATCGCGAGGACTCGCAATATCGAGAAGTGGATCGAGGCACTCAACCATTTGGACGAACTCCGCCGGATAAAAATGAACCCAGTGTGGAAGGTGTCCGAGGTATTTGTTGTCGATCACAATGTGCTTGTCGTGTTCGGGAAATAGTGCGTACAGCAGCCGAAGCCGCTGATCTCGGCTCAATGATTCGCCGGAAGTAAAGCCGCGCGGTGCAGGATTCCCTTCGTGGAGATAGACGGCTGTCACGACGTCTGGATCGGGTGCGTCAGCGGGTAGTCCATCACGAGCCTCCACTTTGGGATGCTTCCGGGCATGCATGTGCTCAGCTGGGTCTCCCCAGCGGTCTGAGTACAGTTGGATCAGTTCTTCGGTCCCGGGGATCTCGGCTTCCGGTTTGAGTTTCTGGCTACCGGTCGCCCACACTTGGTGGTCGGTTTCGTGTGCAAGGTAGCGGACCCATTCGATTGGAACGGGGCCGGTTTTCGGGCTGGATGTTACCGCATCATCACGATCAAACGCAAAAACAAACGACATATGAGCTACCCCATTCATACCGTAATAAGCATTCGTACAACGGCTTGTGGGTCGCGAACGGCCAAAGCACCCGTCACTCGTCAGTACGTGTTGTGATGGTTCACTACAAATTCCCATCTACACAACATTCTTAGATACCTAGCAATACGTGAGCCCATGTCGTCGGATCTCTCGGATCCTACTTCGTCCTGTACCCGCCGCCGGATCATCCGTGTGAGCGGAGTAGGACTCGGTGCGAGTCTCGCAGGGTGTGTGGGTCTACTGGATGATGATGCCGATCAACTGCGGCGCG
>SKNY01000065.1 GCA_007123105.1 Salinarchaeum sp.
ACACTCTTTTTCTGTGCCGGGGCGATTCACGTCGAGACCCACACGGACAACATCAGCGAGATGGCCGGTATCGGTCGGCGCATGCCGTTGACGATGACGGCGTTTACCGTCGGTGCCGCTGGGATGGCCGGCATTCCACTCGTTGCCGGATTCGTCAGCAAGTTCTACCTGCTGGTCGGTGGCATTGGAGCCGGCGGATTCGGGAGTGTCGGAGCCGACGCAGCCGTCCTGTCACCAACCCTGGCGGCCATCTTCGCCGGATCGCTCATCGTCTCCGGTATATTGAATATCGCCTACTTCTGGCCGATCGTCTACACGGCGTTTTTCGAGACGCCGGAGGCACACGATCCAAAGCCGTTGCTCGAGCACCCGATCGGCGGTCGGGAACGGGCAGTGACTGACGGAGGTCCAACCCACGGATCCGATAGCGACCATCACCACCACGGTGGTGCACCGGCTGGCGGATGGGAGGCCCGCACACCATGGACCGAGAGTACGTGGCTGATGATCGTGCCAATCGGTCTGCTTGCGGTCGGTGCGCTTGTCCTCGGAACCGTTCCGAACACGGCTGTGTTCCTCGATCTCGTGATCTACATCGTGGAGGTGGTCGACCCATGATGGAGCTCGCAACGGCTCTTCCGCCGTGGCTGCCGATCATAATCGGTGCGGGATTACTCCTGGTGCTCCCCCGGGCGGTGGGATATACGGTGGCTGGAATATCGGTCGCAACGCTCGTACCGCTCTCGCTGGTGGCACCTGCAGGAGCGCACCTCACTGTCGGGTTCCTGGGATTCGAGTCGACGTTCCTCTACGTGGACGAGGCGACGAGGCTGCTCGGGCTTGGCTTTGGCATTTTAGGTACGGCTGCCGTCTGGTATGCCTACGCGAGCGGCCTCAGCCGTCGGTCCGGTGCCATTGCACTGGCGTACGTGGCAACCACGATCGGCGTCGTCTTTGCGGGCGACTGGTTGAGCATGGTGTTCTTCTGGGAGTTGATGGCCATTACGAGCACGGTGCTCGTGTGGGCGTACGGCGGTGCGGCCATCAGGGCTGGCTATCGCTACGCGATTGCTCATGGGATTGGCGGCAGTTTGGTCTTGTTTGCGGTGACCTGGCATTATGTCGCAGTCGAGACCTTCGCCTTCGGCGCGATAGTCGACGGGATCGCACCGGGTGGTCCAGCGCTACTTGCCGTCCTCGGTATTGGCGTCAACTGCGGGTTCATCGGTCTCCACACGTGGCTGCCCGACACGTACCCCCGTCCACACGTTGCCTCGAGTGTGTTCCTGTCGGTCTTTACGACGAAGACGAGTGCGTACATGCTCTTTCGCGCGTTCCCCGATGGCGATCTGTTGATCGCGTACATGGGCGGGTTGATGGCCGTATACGGGGTCGTCTTTGCCCTCCTCCAACATGACATGCGGGCACTATTGTCCTATCACATCCAGGCCCAGGTCGGCTATATGGTCGCCGGCATCGGGATCGGTTCTGCGATCGGGATTGCCGGGGCGCTCGGACACGTCTTTAACAATATCATGTACAAGGCGCTGTTGTTCATGGCGGTCGGTGTCATCATCCTCCGGACGGGCGAGCACGATCTCTATCGGCTCGGTGGACTCTGGCGGGAGATGCCCGTGACCGCGGGAGCCTTCGCGCTCGGTGCCCTCTCGATTACCGCGGTGCCCGGAACGAATGGGTTCATCAGCAAAGGCATGCTGCTCGATGCAGCTGATCCGGCGTATTACGGTGCACCCGAATTCCACGCCCTCTACTGGTTGCTGATGATCGGCGCAGTCGGTACGTTCCTCTCGTTCATCAAGCTCGGCTATTATGCATTCCTACACGGTCCAGCTACGGTGACAGTCACTGACGCGACACCGGGCCAATCGATCGCCATGCTCTCGATAGGAGCCGTGTGTATCGGGTTTGGTGTGTTCTGGCAGGCGTTCGTTGGCATCCTCCCCGGGGGCGAGGCCCTCATTGTCGAGGGAAGCGCAAACCCCTACAGCGTTGGCCATCTCATCGATGCGGTCGGCCTGCTCGTGGTGAGTGTCATCGGATTTGCCGTGATTCGGAAGCCACTCAGCAGCGTCGGTCACGTGCGAGACGTGGATCGATGGCTCAATCCACTCCTGTTTTACACTGGCAAGGGGTCGATGCTCGCGATCACCGAATTGTATGCTGCAGTCGATCGGCTCGTCGTTCGGTTGGTAGTCCTCTCCTACTGGATTGCCAACAATCCGGTGACGACCGCTCGTCGAGTCGGTCTCACACCGGCTGATTCGGTTGCGGCAAACGGTGGTCGGCCATCAACGATTCCAATCCGTGCAAGCATCGGCACCACGGTCCTAGTGATCACGGTAGTTCTGACGCTCGTGCTGTTCATCCTCCTCTCATTTACCTGAAAGCCAGTGGATTGATCAATCGGTGAACGAACCGGTGGGGTGTCCAAACCGATTCATCACGTCCAAATTAGGCATCCACTGGTGCGATGTCGAGTTCTGGAAACGTAGCGACGTGGACACTGATCGGTCGTTTTACCACGTGTTCGACGTGGTGGCCGATGATCGTCGGGACGTCGTGTCGGGCCGCCACATCCAGTTCGACTTGCGTGATCGGTCCGTTGATCAACACCGTCTGGCAGGCGTCATGTTCGTCAAGCCGAGCAGCGAGCTCATCTCGGGACGCTTCGACGAGTTGGTGAGCGCCTTCATCAAGCAACAGAATTGTGTCTGGGTCGGCATCGAGGATGGCTGCCGCAGCTGCCTCGATCGATTCGTCCGCAACATGTTCGTGGACACAATCTTCGGCCTCGGGTTCCTCCGGCGTCTCGGTGGACGCGGTGTCAGAGCCAGATGGTACCGCGTCGACCCCGTCCTCCCGCGGTTCGAGGGTGCCAGAAGGAGGTTCCATCGTTGGGACCACCTGGTCGTAATCGTCAATTGCGGCCGGTGACGGCTCGTAAGGGACACGTTCGGCAAGCGCTTCCCGGATCTCGGCTCCGCTCAACTCCTCGACCACCTCGCCGGGGGGTGCAAACGTCACATAATCGACGTCGCCGACCTGGGCGAGCTCAAGCAACAGAAGATTCCCGCCACGGTCGCCATCGAAAAACGCGGTAACCGTATGGGCTTCCGTCAACGACGCGATCTCATCGGGAACGTTAGTACCCTCGACGCCGACCACGTGGTCGATGCCGTACCGGAGCAATCGACGGACATCAGAACGCCCCTCTACAACGATGAGTTCGTCGGTCTCCCCGACGGCCGGTCCGGCAGGATATCCATGGAAATCGGCGAGTTCGACGGGCATTGTCGTCTCCCGGACGACCGTGACGAGATCCCGACCGGCGATGCCGATGTCATCGAATCCGTCCTCAATCAGCTCCGTTGCTCGATCAACGATGTGACGGCGTTTTGCGGCGCGGACGTCTTCAATTCGTTCGACTTCAACTGATGCATAACACGGACCGATCCGGTCGATCGTTTCAAGTGACGCAGCGAGTACGGCCGTTTCCACCCGATCCATCGTCGTCCCGATGATGATGGTGCCGGTCGACACTCCATTCTCACTCTCGACTTCGACCTGCATGCGCCCGACGCGTCCCGCCGCCTGGGACGAGCGGAGTTCGAGATCGTTACCGAGGAGTCCATCAGTTTGACCGAAAATGGCCCCAACGACATCGCTTCGTTCGATGACGCCGCTCGCGGTGATGCGGGCGACGATGTGATAGGTTGCAGCATCAGTCATCGGGAGACCCCTCGGTAGTGTCGATTTCTGATACTCGCCGGGACGGAAAAGTTGTATCGGTCCTGCTACCCGCATACAGCAGTTCCCGCCGGAGGCGTTCACTAGGGGTTAAGAATCTCCCCGGCGGAATACCGGTATGCAGACCCACATCGTCCCGGTCGGGTTTGATTACGACCGGCTCATTGCGCCGCTCGTCCGGGATCGGATGGAGGTTGATCGGGTAATTTTGCTCCAAGGACCGGTCGGTAGCGAGGCAAATGTCGAGTACTCCCGTCACGTCACTCAGAAACTAGAAACCGATTTCCACAATCTGTTGGGTGCAGAGACAGAACGACGAACGATCGAAGACGTCTACGATTACGATGCCGCCTTCGAGCACGCCTACCGACTGATTGCCGCTGAACTCGACGATGGAAACGAAGTGTGGGTCAACGTGAGCGCCATGCCACGGACGGTCAGTTTTGCGGTCGCAACGGCCGCACACTCCCTGGCTGTCGAGCGAACCGAGGAGCGCGAATCGATTCACACCTACTATACGGCACCAGAGAAGTACCTGGAAACGGAGCTGGCCGAGGAACTGCGACACGATCGGGAACTTCTTCGGACACTATCGGTAACTGACCAAGACGGCGCAATCGAGCGACGCCTCGATCGGATCGACGCAGTACTACACGAATTCGACGAACGGGGCACGACCATCGGAGCAAAGGAGATCGACGGCCACCACATCGTTGAGTTCCCGCTTGCATCATTCTCGAACGTCAAGCCGTTCGAAGAAGTGATTCTCTTCAAACTGGGAGAAGACGGTGAATTCCAAAGTGTGAGCGAGCTTGCAGAAGCACTGGCCCGCGAACTCGAGGAGGAATTTACCGATAGCTTTCGGTCGAAGGTCATCTACAACGTCGACCGGCTCGGCCCGGGGGGCAAGGGGTATATCGAACAGGAGGAGACGGGTAAGGCACACCGGACACGCCTCTCCCGGATCGGAGAATTATGGGTCCGGGCTCACACGGAGGAAGAAGCCGTTCAACCAGCGGACGTGTAAACTACCCTACCCTACTTCGCTCGGTCTGGCGACCTCGCTCGTTGAGGGCAGGACTTTCGCGTGGACTCCCGTTCTATGCCACCGTCCGTGGTAGCGGGAGGACGTACTCCCCCACTTCCATTCAACGTCCCGCGATTCAAGCGCACGTTTACGGGCGCGCCTCCGTCGGCTGCGTTTTGCCTCCGACGGAGATACCGATAGCCGATGTTCTTCGCCGCGTTGTAATCCGCGTGGTTCTGATACCCGCACTTCAGACATTCGAGGTGATCGCCGTCACGGTTGTCCTTGTAGTACAGCCGCACGTCGAACAGCGTTGGGACGTGTGGTTCGGCGGGACTCGCACGGCTTCGATGCCGCACTCTGTCGCTTTGTACTCGACGTATTGGAACAACCGACGGAACGCCCAGACGTGTTGCCACGTTGCTTGCGGGATGTGCTCGCGGATATGCGTTAAGTCCTCGAAGACGATGTGCGAACAGCCGGATTCGACGGCTTCCTCGGTGAGTTCGTTCGCTACGCCATGCAGGTATATCTCGAAGCGTCCGTACTCCTTGCGACCGACGCCTTCGATGGCTTCGTGTGCCGCTCGCGTCCCGGTCTGTTGCAGCGAGCCACGGTGCTTCTCGTACTCCCGTCGCCAATGGTTGAACTCACCGGCGGACCAAAACGTGCCGGTTGACGAAACGGCGAGATTGTTCACACCAAGGCCCACACCGAGGACTGTCCTGTGCTCGGTGTCGGGTTCGGGGCCGTCGGCTTCGACCTTTCGCATCGAGGCATGCAGGAACCACACACCGGTTCGACGCTGTAGGTTCGCCATGCGGAACTCGTAGCCCTCGTCTTCGAGGTAGGTCCGTGGATGACGCTCAGGGTCGTCGGGAAGGATGTAGTCGCACGCGACGCGCCCGTTGACGGTCGAAAGCGAAACGTGGTCGCGGTGGAACGTCGCGCTTCGTTTGTCGTAGACCGCGCTATCGGCGGAGAATGAGGGTTGCGACGTTCGTTCACCGCGTTTCAGCCGTGCGACACCGCTCTTGACGGCTTCGACCGCTCGGCGGACTCCATTCTGCACGAGATTCGCGGTAAGGTCGGTTTCGGCACGCAGTTGGTCGTACAAGGCACGTTCGGCTTTGGCCATTGAGGTAACGTGGTATCCGTCGTCACCATGCCAACACCATTTGCTCGCGGTGTTTGCACAGTGTTTGAATTGCTCGACCGTCTCGCGAAGGGACGCATCGGCGTCCTGAGGCACGTCGAGCTTGATTACGGCGGTACGACGGTATTCCACGACGTTTCACATAATGTGGTGGTGTTCCGTAAACATCTGGGAGCGGGACTGCCTGATAACTTGGTTCGTTGCGGAGTTCTCGGCTCTTCCCCGCCCAACTCCGTTCGCTTCGCTCACTCCGTTGAGGAAGGGGCCTCCGCCTCGCAATTTAGGTGAACACTCCGCCCCCGTTCTATGCGCGTTAAAAATGCGAGGACCGTAATCCAGATCGTCAGTACCACCGCAGCCACGGCGAGGAAATCCCCGGCCGTGGCGTTTAACCAGAGTTCGGCCTCCCGGTCGGTTGGGACCCAGGTGTGGTGGGGACCACCGACGATCGGCACGAAGAAGTCGACGATCAAGTCGAAGGTGTACCACGTCAACGCGCCGATAATCGCCCAGGGTGGAAACCGCGCGTAGTGCTGGATCAAAAAGGCCTGGGCAACCATGAGCAGGTGGCTCCAGAAGAGAAAGTGGAACATCTCTGGATCGAGGTATGAAAAGTCCTCTCGGAAGACCAGCAGGGTGTAGGGAGTCCACAGCCCGAGCTTGATGTTCCCATAAAACGCGAGAAGGTTGATCAACTCATTTGATCGGCCGAGCCGCCAGAGCGCCAGGCTAGCTGCCATAAACAGCGTGGCAAGCGGACTATCGGGAACCCACGGCCACATCACCAGCGGCGTGTCGGCAAGCTGGAAACGATAGTACCAGAACCCGAACGCCGTTCCGATGAGGTTGATCACCACGATCGGCCACGCAAATCGCAGCGCGAGGGCCTCGATCCGACCAGGTAACGGCGCCACCACCCGGGATCTCACCTCCGCAAGCAACCGGGGAGCGCCCATGATGGCGACTGTTCACGTTCATGCTTATCGGTGCCGATCCCTGACTGCATAACACCTTAACCCCCCGTACCCCATCTTTGGGTATGGAAGAAGCAGTGGAGTTGGACGAGCTTCGCCGTGGGACGGAGCTTATTAAACGCGGCTTTGCCCAGATGCAACAGGGTGGCGTCATCATGGACGTGGTGAACGCAGAACAAGCCCAAATCGCCGAAGATGCGGGTGCCGTTGCGGTCATGGCCCTCGAGGCCGTGCCAGCCGACATTCGGAAACGCGGAGGCGTCGCACGAATGGCCGATCCGTCGGATGTCGAGGAGATAATCGAGGCCGTCTCCATCCCGGTGATGGGCAAGGCCAGAATCGGTCACACGATGGAAGCCAGGATTCTCGAGGCGATTGGTGTCGACATGATCGACGAATCCGAGGTACTCACCCCGGCCGACGACGCCTATCACATCGATAAGCGGGACTTCACTGTCCCGTTCGTCTGCGGAGCTCGTAGCCTCGGGGAGGCACTCCGACGCATCGATGAGGGGGCCGCCATGATCCGAACGAAAGGCGAGGCCGGAACCGGTGACGTCAACCAGGCTGTCCATCACCAACGAACGATCGCCGGTGAAATCGGGCGGCTTGAAGGAGTTGACTATCAGGCGCGGACGGCCTACGCCCACGAGATCGACGCGCCGCCATCGTTGGTCCATGAGGTCGCCGAGCGCGGGCGGCTGCCGGTCGTCAACTTCGCGGCAGGCGGAATCGCGACACCAGCCGATGCAGCGTTGATGATGCATCATGGGGTAGACGGCGTTTTCGTTGGGAGCGGAATTTTCGGGGCAGAGGATCCCGAGGCGATGGCAGACGCCATTGTCACCGCCGTCACGCATTGGGACGATCCGGACCGGCTCGCAGAAGTGAGCGCTGCGGCGGGGAGCGGGATGACCGGGACGGCAAACGTTGACTTGCCCGAGGAGGAACAGCTCCAATACCGTGGCAACTGACGATCAACGAAGTTCCCTCCAGCTTGTAGGGATCGCATTGCTATTCGGGATTCCAGTCGGAATTGGAATTGCCATCGCGGTGTTCCGAGTGACCGGCGGCGCAGCCACGATGTGGTCGGTGGTCACCGGTCTTGCCGCCGGGCTCGCACTAGTCGTTGCAATCGTCATTATCGGCACAACGGGGTCGGTTGATCCCGATTTCGATCACTTGTAAACGGTTGCACCTGGTCCGACTGTTGTCTGATACGCCCGTGCGTCGACGTCATGTGCGGCGAACGCATCCACCATCGCCCCGCCAATCCCCCGCTGATGTCGATGGTGACAAGCCGCAATCACTGTCGGTCCCGCACCGCTTACCGTTACCCCAGTGGCGCCGTTCGCGAGAGCAGCGTCCCGGACATCAGGATATCCATCGATCAGTGCCGCGCGTTCGGGGGTGACGATGTGGTCTTCCATTCCCTGACCGACGAGAACGGGATCGTTTCGCATCATGCCGGCAGTGAGCGTTGCCGCCCGACCGACGGTGTCGATGACGTCTGCGATCGTTGCCCGATCTGGAACGACGTTCCTCGCGTCACGGGTCGAGACGACGATGTCTGGCAGGCAAGCGACGACCGGGATCGAAGCGTCGATCTGAGTGACGACCTCCTCGGTGGCAATCGTAAAACCGCCCAAAATGGCAGGGGCAACGTTATCGACGTGTGCCGTACCCGAGACGAGTGCTTCGCCTTGGGCTGCGTACGGGATCAGGTCGCGATAGTTCAGGCCGAGGTCGTACAGTTCGTTCAGTCCGATGGCCGTCGCTGCTGCGCTCGCAGCAGACGAGCCGAGCCCGGATGCAGGACGTACGCCTTTGTCGATTTCGATGTGGGCGGTCACGTCGAGCGCCTGGGCGACTGCACCTGCCGTGTTCCGATCCGGATCCTCAGGGATGAATTCACTCCCGACTCCGGACATCGTGATCGTCGTTTCGGCGGCCTCCGAAACATGGACCACATCGGCGGGTCGACCGAGTGCGGCGCCGAATACGTCGTATCCGCTGCCGAGATTGGCGCTCGTCGCCGGCACTCGCACCGTTACCATGAACCAGAAAACCCGCAGGATCCTGAAAAAGCTAGCGAACCGCTATATCCGCCGACTGGTAGTGGCGGAAAGTTGGATCTGCCAGTCAGATCGACCGAAGAGCAAGGGCTCATCGGTTCGATCACAACAATGCAATTCCGGCCCGGTAGAGTAAGCCGATCAGGAAGAGCACCACGAGGATCGTCGTCACGACGACTACGACAGGGGAAAGTTTGCCCTCCTCGACTGCGAGCAGGTGGTCCTCCGGTCGTCGAGTCATGTGGTGCGGTATCGGAGCCAGCAATAAACCCGTTGCGAAGCCAAGGTTTCAGCGATACAAACTTCCCGTCCTGCTAATAGCAACGGACATTAGGCCCCGGGCAAAACCTCCACTATGGGGAACTCGTACGTGGTACTCGGCGACGGAATCGCGGGGAGTTCCGCCGCCGAAACCCTCCGAGAGGAGGACCCCGATGGAAAAATCACCGTTGTGACCGATGAGGGGGAACCGCTGTACAACCGGATCCTCATTAAAGAATTCGCGAAGGGAAAGCTCCCCGAGGCACCCATCGCTATCCACGACGAAGAATGGTATGAGGAACGAGATATCGAACTTCGGTTGAACACGCACGTCACGCGGGTGGCCCCGGACGAACACCGACTCTACCTACACGAGGGAGATCCGATCACGTACGATAAACTACTGATCGCCACGGGCGGAACGCCACGGCAACTCCCCGTTCCCGGTAGTGCGGCAGATGGTATCCATCATTTTTGGACGTTTCAGGACGCGCGAGCGATCCGTGAAGCAGCAGAACGGGCCGACACGGGTGTCGTCATCGGTGCCGGCCTTCTGGGGATCGACCTCGCAGCCATCTGTGGCGCCCAGGATGTCCGCGCACACTATTTGATGCGTGGAAACCGATGGTGGCGGTACGCACTCAGTGAAGAGGGTGGGGAAATCATCCACCGCGCGCTGCGAGCGCGCAACGTCACTCCGGTGTTCGAGAGCGGGGCGTCACGGTTCGAAACGGAAGACGGACGGGTTGTCGCAACAATTGACGCCAACGAGCAGCGGTACGAGAGTGAGTTCGTTGGAATCGCAATCGGTTTGCATTTCAACATGGAGTTCCTTCAAGGGAGCGACGTTGAACAAGATGATGGGATTGTCGTCGACGAGTACATGCAGACAAGCGTCGAGGATGTCTACGCTGCGGGCGACATCACACAGTTTTACGATACCATACTCGGTGAACACGCACAGAACGGGTCGTGGGGATCAGCGAAGACACAAGGCCACATTGCCGGGGTGAACATGGCAGCTGACGAGCCAGACGAGGCGTTTCGCTGGGTATCATCGTATTCGATCACCCACTTTGACTTTCCGTTTCTCAGTTTTGGCCATCCGACCCTCGGTGATCGCTACATCGAGCGGACGTTCGACGAGACTGCCTGGCGACGGATCGCAATCAAGGACAATAAGGTCGTGGGGGGCGTATTGATCGGTGACCTCGCCCCACAAACGACGCTCAAGCGGCTGATGCGCGAGGAGGTTTCGGTCGCCGGCCAAGACGATCAGTTGCTCGCCGACGACATCGACATCGAGCGAGTCGCACCGGCGCTCGGGAACTGATCGAAGGCGTTTTGCGACGTCGTGGCTGAACAGCGAGTATGGCAGGCGGCAGCGGGGACATGACCCTCGCGTTCGAACTGCGGGCGCTCCGGAAGCTCGCGGATCCATCGGCGGTGTTCAGTGACGCCCGCGAATGGTCGCGGTACGTCGGAGTGGTCTCCGAGGAGCCCACGTACGTTGTGACCAACTACACACGAGAACAGCAGATTCGCCAGGACTTCTTCTCTGGTCCGCGGGGTGTTGAGGAAAGCCTGCGGAGTGTAAAGGACCAATTTGACACCGCGCGGTACGTCTTCGTTGGGACGAACGACACCGACGAAACGATTGCCGAGGCAACCGAGTGGGAGTATTTGCCTATCGAGGAAGCCGCAGAAGCAGCTAACTGGACGCTTGCCGATGACGAAGCGGACTGGCTGACCGACGACGAGGACGTCCGCGAAGACTGGCCGTAACTCCGAGATGTCCACACCACGTGTTCCTGACGGACCGACCGATGACCTCACGCTCCCGTGTGGCCATGCTATCGGTATCGACAACTTGGATATGGGAATGCGGGAATTCTCATGTCCGTGTGGGGACGATCACGCCGTTGTGATGGACATTCACCCGCTCAGTCGATGGGTCCCCGAGGAAGTCGCCAGCGTGTTGCGCGAGACAATCGTGCCTGATGACGAGTACGACGAGTTCGGGACGATCCATTTGATGGCCATCGTCCGCGAGGAGTTTCCAGAGCGCGTGGTCGACTACGATGCGAGCGAGGATCCAACGGTTGGCTATGCGCTTTGCTGGGTGAGCGATCATTCTGCCCGTCGACTCCACGAGATCATCGTAGAATTGTTGATCGAACTCATGGATCACGCCGTCAGTCATGCCGAGGACGATGCCGTCAAAACGACGTTTAGCGATCAGCTCGCGTCGTTCAACGTTGCGTCGTTCGTGACGCTATACCGCGATCAGCGCGATTTTGAGCGCCCGTGAATCGTTCCGCATCGGGCCGTTTAATAACCCGTGCGAATTCTCTCAGTATAGTATACAATGGCAGAGGAATCACGGACCATCTTGCTAATTGGAAGTGGCCCCATCCAAATCGGCCAAGCAGCCGAGTTCGACTATTCAGGTGCCCAGGCCTGCCGAGCGCTCGCCGAGGAGGGTGTCCGTGTCGTCCTCGTTAACTCGAATCCCGCAACGATCATGACAGATCCGGAGATGGCGGACAAGGTGTACATCGAACCGATCACCGCCGACGCCATCGCAGAAATCATCGAAATCGAACGCCCTGACGGTGTCATCGCCGGATTAGGGGGACAAACCGGGTTGAACGTGACTGCCGAGCTTGCCGAAGCAGGGGTACTCGAGGAATTCGATGTCGAGATTCTGGGGACGCCACTCGAAACGATCTACGCGACGGAAGACCGCGATCAGTTCCGCCAGCGGATGCGCGCACTCGACGAACCGATGCCACGATCAGTGACGATTCAGTCGGTCGACGAGGTCGAATCGGCCGTCGAGGCCGTTGGTGGTCTGCCGGTCATTATGCGCACCACCTACACACTAGGGGGATCGGGGTCCGGTGTTATCGACGATATGGAAGAGCTCGTCGACGCCGTCCGGCGTGGCCTACGGTTGTCCAGAAATAATGAAGTGATGATCACCGAGTCGATCGCGGGATGGATCGAACTCGAGTATGAAGTTATGCGGGACGCCGCAGACTCGTGTATCATCATCTGTAACATGGAGAACATCGATCCGATGGGGATTCACACAGGGGAGTCGATCGTCGTCACCCCATCACAAGTGATCCCTGACGAGGGCCATCAGGAGATGCGCTCGGCCGCCTTGCGAGTGATTCGGGATCTCGAAATCCACGGCGGGTGTAACATACAGTTTGCGTGGCGGGATGACGGTACGCCAGGCGGCGAGTATCGAGTTGTCGAGGTCAATCCACGAGTCTCTCGATCTTCTGCACTCGCATCGAAGGCCACCGGCTATCCAATTGCCCGGGTCACGGCGAAGGTTGCGCTCGGAATGCGCTTACACGAGATCGAGAACGAGATCACCGGTGAGACCACGGCCGCATTCGAGCCCGCGATCGATTATGTCGTCACGAAAGTCCCCCGTTGGCCGAAGGATAAGTTCCCGGACGTCGAATTCGAGTTGGGACCGGCAATGAAATCCACCGGTGAGGCGATGGCAATCGGACGGACATTCGAGGAGAGCCTGCTCAAGGCCTTGCGATCGACCGAATACAACCCAGCCGCGGACCTCACTGACGTCTCGGACGCAGTGCTCGAACGTGAGTATCTCGAACGACCGGATCCGGATCGCCCCTACGGCATTTTCGAGGCGTTCGCGCGCGGGTACGATGTGGAATCGGTCAGCGAGCTCACCGGAATCCATCCCTGGTATCTCGAACGATACCAGCGGATCGCGGATGCCTCCACCGGGGCCGCCGCAGGCGATCTTACCACACCGGCCGAACTCGGGTATACCAATCGTGAAATCACCAGCCTCGCTGATGATGGGACCGAGCTGGCGGATGTCGAGGCAGCGGCACCGACACGGCGATTCAAGTTGGTTGACACGTGTGCCGGAGAATTCGCTGCGACGACGCCCTATTACTACTCGGCACGAGCCCGTGGCCCCGGCCTCGATCGGGACGAGGTGCGAGTCGACCGCGAGGCCGAGAGCGTCCTTATCGTTGGGGCGGGCCCGATTCGAATTGGACAGGGCGTCGAATTTGATTACTGTACAGTGCATGCCGTTCAAGCACTGCGCGAACGGGGCATCGACGCCCACATCGTGAACAACAATCCCGAGACGGTATCGACCGACTATGACACCTCGGACGGACTCTTCTTCGAACCACTCAGCGCAGAGGAGATCACAGCCGTCATCGAGGCAACCGGCGCCGACGGAGTAATGGTCCAATTCGGGGGCCAAACCTCCGTGAACGTTGGTGCACCACTCGCGGCAGAAATCGAACGGCGGGGGCTCGACTGCAAGATCCTCGGCACCAGTGTCGAGGCAATGGACCTCGCCGAGGACCGCGATCGGTTCAACGCACTACTGACCGAACGTGGGATCAATCAGCCCGAGGGTGGTGCTGCAACCAGCGAATCGGAGGCGCTTGCGCTTGCGGCGAAGATTGGCTATCCCGTACTTGTGCGACCGAGTTACGTGTTAGGCGGCCGGGCCATGCAGGTCGTTACGGATGACGACGAACTCCGGGAATTCATCCGTGAGGCGGTGCGGGTGAGTCCAGACAAGCCCATCCTCGTCGACGAGTTTCTCGAGGACGCGATCGAACTCGACGTCGACGCGGTCAGTGACGGCACCGACATCTTCATCGGTGGGATCATGGAACACGTCGAATCCGCTGGGATTCACTCCGGTGACTCGGCTTGTATGATCCCGCCACGATCGCTCGGGCGGGCTGTCAATCGTGAAGTGCGGCGGGTGACCGAAGAGATCG
This sequence comes from Salinarchaeum sp., assembly GCA_007123105.1. Taxonomy (GTDB): domain Archaea; phylum Halobacteriota; class Halobacteria; order Halobacteriales; family SKNY01; genus SKNY01. The sequence goes on from SKNY01000065.1 coordinate 14,067, forward strand.
CTGATGCGCTCTCGACGGTCGGTCTATTAAACGTTCAGCTGGCCGTGCGTGACGGAGAAGTGTACGTCCTCGAGGCTAATCCGCGGTCCTCGCGAACCGTCCCGTTTGTATCGAAAGCCACCGGCGTGCCGATTGCGAAGATCGCCGCGCGGGTGATGGCCGGCGAACGGCTGGCCGACATGGACGTCACCGAGCAAGTCCCGAGTCAGTTCAGCGTGAAAGAGGTCGTACTCCCGTTCGATCGCCTGCCGGGATCTGATCCCCGGCTCGGTCCCGAGATGAAATCGACAGGCGAAGTCATGGGAACCGCCGATAGTGTCGGGAAAGCCTACGCGAAAGCACAGGCAGCTGTCGGGAAACCGATCCCCACTGGTGGTGTCGCCGTCGTGGATCTCGAAGGAAGTGATTTCCCAGATGACGTCGCCGCCGATGGACGCTCGGTGCATGACCGGTTCGGTGAATACTTCGAGCTACGGGAGTTCGAGGACGAGAACGCCTTTGCAGACGCGTTACGGGCTGGTGAGCTCGACCTTGTCGTCTCGCGCCGCCGCACGCCGCTCGAAGTTGCCGTCGAAGAGGACGTGACGTACCTCTCGACGCTCGCCAGCGCCAATGCAGCCCTCGAAGCTATTGAAGCGACTGACGAGCCGTCGGCAATTCAGGCAGTTGCTGACCGGCCACGGATGCAAGAGTACTGGGGCCAGCCAAAATCGTAACTCCTGGGTGAGAACTACAGCTTATCCGTCTGCCATCGCCACGACGTCATCGAAGAAATCGAGCGTGTCGTGTGGACCAGGGTTCGCCTCTGGGTGGTATTGTCTGGTGAGAATCGATCGTCCTTCGTCATCCAGCCCTTCCGGCGTATCGTCGTTGACGTTCCGTTGGGTGACCGTCAGAGACCCAGGATCGTCGACTGTGTAGCCGTGATTTTGCGTCGTCATCACGACACGGCCGGTTCGTAGGTCCTGGACCGGTTGGTTAACACCGCGGTGACCAAAGTCCATCTTGGTTGTCGACCCACCGAGCGCGCGAGCGACGATCTGTTGGCCCAAACAAATCCCGGCAATTGGTAGCTCACCGGCGAACGTCCGCACGAGTTCCTCTGCCGCGGAGAAAGTGGCCGGATCGCCAGGGCCATTTGAAAGAAACAAAATGTCGGGATCGTGTTCGGTAACAGTGTCCTGACCGATGTCGTACGGGACGACGGTTACGTCTGCACCGCGTTCGGTGAGCGATGTAATGATCGATCCTTTCGCACCACAATCCACAAGCAGGACCGAACACCGACCGTTTCCAGAGAACGTCCTCGCTTCATCCACGCTCACCTGCGCACCAATGTCGGTATGGTCGCTCATGTGTTTACAGGCGTCCAGTTCGGCTCGGGCATCTGCCTCGGTGGCGTCTGTGCCGGCAGCAATGCCACAACGCATCGCACCCTGATCACGGATCTCCGTAACGAGATCTCGCGTATCTACGTGGTCGATTGCAGGGATCGCCTCGTCGGCCAACCAAGTGACCACCTCATCGGTAAGTTCGAGGGCAACCACACCTCGTGGATGGATCCGGTCGGATTCAAACCGGTTTTCGTTGACGCCGTAGTTACCGATCAGTGGATAAGCAAACGTCAACACCTGTTCTTCGTAGGAGGGGTCGGTCAGGCTCTCCTCGTAGCCCGTGTAGGCAGTCGTAAAGACGAGCTCACCGCGAGTCCGCCCCGGCACCCGACACCTCGCGCTCAACACGTCGCCACCCTCGAGGGCGAGAAACGCCGTACTCATTGGAAACCAGTAGTCAAATCCGGCGGAAAAACCTTCCTTTCCGGAATTGAGGGCCTGCAAAGACCTGTCGCTGCGACCGAGAGTCGAAGCTGGTTTAGCAGCGTCGAACGGATCATTCCTATGAGCCAAGAGTCTCCCGTGGCGACTGATGATGTCGTACACCCGAATGCCGGCCAGGACGTCATCGCAGTCGATGAGGAGGATGGTGAACGTGAGGTAGTCAACCGGCTCGATGCCCACATCGGCGACGGGATCCGCCATCGGGCCTTTACGGCCCTGATCTTCGATGAGCGTGGCCACATTCTGCTTGCTCAACGAAGCCCCGAGAAACGTCTCTGGGACGGGCACTGGGATGGCACCGTGGCGTCACACCCACGACCGGGCGAATCACAACTCGAAGCCACACAGAACCGCCTCGAGGTCGAACTCGGGATCACTCCGGACCAATACGACGACCTCGCGATTACTGACGTCTTCGAATACAAACGCTACTACCAGCGGGCCGGGGTCGAATGGGAGGTCTGTACGGTCCTACAACTCACCCTCTCCGAGACGGATATCGATCCGAATGAAGAAGAGGTCGCGGGCATACTCTGGGCACCGTATGAACGACTCTATAATCACCCAGAATGGTACCGGCAGCTCCGCCTATGTCCGTGGTTCGAAATCGCGATGCGACGCGATTTCGACGATTGATGTTACGGACGAACGGCTGCCCAAACGGCAGTAGTCGCGAGTAGTACGGCCGGGATAAGCGGGAGGATGAGATAGGCAAACGTAAACGAGACTGCCGTCGGGGGCTGGACGATGATGATCAACGGGACGATTACGAACGCACAGACGATCATCCCAACGAGGACCCACCCACGCCACGAGAACGCCCGTTTGGGAGATGTGGGATGTGCCACATCTGTATCCCATCCGCGGCAGAATATGAACGTTCGCGTCCGTTACTGGGCGAACCGGTATCGGTCTCCGTTACGGGTGACGACCTCACGATCTTCGAGGGCATTAAGAACACCACAGAGTTCGATCAATCGCATGTCGAGATCATCGGCCATCTCATCTAACGAGGCGTCGCCGCGGAGTTCGAGATACAGGGAAACGAGCTTTGCACGTGCGGACTCGAGTCCCATCGGCACCGCGTACCGAGTTTTCGCGGGACGCTCCATCTGTGACATCACTACTGGAATAGACTATATTCGACGATAATAAAACCTTCCTACGACAATAGTCGAAAGTAGCAGAGGTTCGTCGACTGAATTTGGAGCCTGTGTTCCCGCGAACTACCTATTTTGACTCCTCGTCTTGGAGTTCGGCGAGCTCTTCTTCGACATCGTCGTCCGTCGATCCGCCGCCAGTACCGGCCTCTGCTTTGAGGGTCTCCAATTCGGCCTCGACAGCTGAATCGGTGCGACCCGCGCTGAGTTCGCGGTCAATCGCGTCTTCATCGGAGAGCGCATCTTCAAAGGCACCAGTGTCTTGTAGTTCGTCCATCGCTGCTGCGCGGGCCTCCATCTCTTGGGTCTGTTCTTCCGCGCGTTCGATCGACCGGCCGACGTCTGCCATTTCGTCCCCGGCACCCGTCAACGCCTCCGAGACCCTGGTACTCGCTTCTGCCGCCTCGTATTGGGCCTTCATGGTTTCCTTTTTTGTCCGGAACTCCTCGATCCGACGCTGGAGCTCGTTTTTCTTCTCGACGAGGTTTTCCTGTTGGTGTTGAAGCTCGTTGATCTGCGTGTCGAGTTGCTCGATCTGTTCCATTTTCGCTTTCTTCTTCTCTAAGGCCTGCCTTGCGAGATCATCGCGATCCTGTCGAACAGCCTCACGAGCTTGCTCGTTGTGCTTCTCGACGTTCTCCTCGAGCCGCCGTTGTTGCATCTCGAGGCGTTTTTTCTGGGTGGTTAAATCGGCGATCCCCTGTTTGACCTGCTGGAGTTGGTCGCGCATCTGTTCGTATGAATAATCCAACGTCTCTCGTGGATCCTCGGCCCGGTTCAAAATTGCATTTAACTTGGACCGGATGACATACGACGCGCGTGCGAGGATGCCCATGTACCTTTGTTTGGCAGCAAGGCCTTAAAACCTCTTAGTAGCCTAATGTGCCCGAGAAGCATGGCTTCGAAATGGTTTTGGCGCGGTCACCCACACCTTGGGTATGCCGAGGGCGCCCCCAACAGGGTACGATTCATCGCTGGGCAATAAGTTCATCTTCGTGACGGGTGGGGTCATGTCCGGCCTCGGAAAGGGGATCACGTCCGCGAGCACCGGCCGACTGCTCAAAAACGCCGGGCTCGACGTCACCGCCGTCAAGGTGGATCCGTACCTCAACGTCGATGCGGGAACGATGAACCCGTATCAGCACGGAGAGGTATACGTCCTCAAGGATGGCGCCGAAGTCGATCTCGATCTCGGAAACTACGAACGGTTTCTCGACATCGACATGACTGCAGATCATAACATCACGACCGGGAAAGTGTATCAGCGGGTCATCGAGAAAGAACGGGCTGGCGATTACCTCGGCTCGACCGTCCAAATCATTCCCCACATCACCGACGAGATTAAACGACGGATTCGAACGGCGGCGGCAGGAAGCGACGTTTGTATCGTCGAGGTTGGAGGGACCATCGGTGACATCGAGGGTATGCCGTTTCTCGAGGCGCTCCGTCAATTTGCCAATGAAGAGGATCCGGCGGACATCATCTTTGTCCACGTTACGCTCGTTCCCCACTCCAAGAACGGCGAACAGAAGACGAAGCCAACACAACACAGCGTCAAGGAACTCCGCAGTATCGGGCTCCAGCCGGACGTGGTGGTTGGACGGTGTGAGGAACGGCTCGAAGAACAGACTAAAGAGAAGATTGCCCTCTTCTGTGATGTTCCCGTCGAAGCCGTCTTTTCGAATCCGGATGTCGAAGACATCTACCACGTCCCGTTGACCGTCGAGGAGGAAGGGCTCGATCGATTCGTGATCGATCGGTTGGCACTGGCCGATCAGACCAAACCGGATGGAAACACTGAGTGGCGCGAGCTTGTCACGCGCGAGACCATCGACGCGATTGAGGTTGCACTCGTCGGCAAGTACGCCCTCGAGGACGCCTACATCTCCATTCACGAGGCACTCAAACATGCGGGGCTCGAACGAGCAGTCGCCGTCGATGTGAAGTGGGTCGATTCCGACGCGATTGGCCCAAATGAAGTCGAACAATTGACCGATGTCGATGCCATCGTCGTTCCCGGCGGGTTCGGGAGTCGGGGAACCGAGGGCAAGATCGAAACGATTGGATATGCACGGCGTGAACGCGTGCCATATCTTGGCCTCTGTCTTGGCTTTCAGCTCGCAGTCGTCGAGTATGCGCGCAACGTCATCGGGTGGTCGGATGCACATTCGGCCGAAATCGACCCCGATACGGACTACCCCGTCATTGACATTCTTCCAGAACAACATGATCTCGACGACCTCGGAGGGACCATGCGGCTCGGAGCACACGAGACGACAATCGCACCGGGTACCCAGGCAGCGGCAATTTACGAGGCCAACAGTTGTCTCGAACGACATCGGCATCGGTACGAGGTGAACCCGGAGTACATCGAGACGCTCGAAGCGGCCGGGTTATCGTTTACCGGGCGATCCGGCCGACGAATGGAGATTCTCGAACTGCCGGATCACCCGTACTTCATCGGAACCCAATTTCATCCCGAGTTTCGCTCACGACCGGGACGAGCAAGTCCCCCGTTCGTCGGTCTCATCGATAGCGTGATCGACACACCACCACAGCCACACGGGGAGGTCGAGGTGTAATGGTGGACGTCGATAGCTTCATCCCGGAGGCAATCGCCGAGATCGAAACTGCCGTCGGGGACGGGCGGGCGATCATCGCGCTCTCGGGCGGGGTCGATTCATCGGTCGCTGCCACGGTGGCCCACCGCGCGATCGGGGATCGATTGATCCCCGTCTATGTCGACACGGGGTTAATGCGGGCGGGCGAGACAGAATCCATCCGCGAGACGTTCTCGTTCATGGAGCAACTCGAAATCGTTGATGCCCGCGACCGATTTCTCGCGGCACTCGCCGGCGTCACCGATCCGGAAGAAAAACGGCAGGTTATCGGCGAGACGTTCATCCGGGTCTTTGAAGAGCAGGCACGAAGGGTAGATGCCACCTACCTCGTCCAAGGAACGATCTACCCCGACCGAATCGAATCCGAGGGAGGCATCAAGTCCCATCACAACGTCGGTGGTCTGCCCGAGGTCATCGATTTCGACGGGATCGTCGAACCGGTCCGCGATCTTTACAAAGACGAGGTGCGCGAGGTTGCCCGTGCGCTCTCGCTCGAATCAGTCATCGCCGAGCGCATGCCGTTTCCCGGTCCCGGACTTGCGGTGCGGATGATCGGCGAGGTAACCGAGGAAAAATTGTCCGTGGCACGAGCGTCGTGTGCAATCGTCGAGGAGGAACTCGAGGAATATGAGCCATGGCAAGCCCTCGCCGCGGTCATCGGCAAGGCGACGGGTGTGAAAGGAGACAACCGTGTCCATGGCTGGGTCGTCGCCGTCCGATCCGTGGATAGTCGTGACGGCATGACCGCGAGGGCCCAGGATATCGACTGGGAAACCCTCCAACGGATTCAGAGCCGAATTACGGGCGAAAATCCTTCGGTCGCACGAGTCGTCTATGACGTCACGCACAAACCGCCGGCGACGATCGAGTATGAGTAACGCCGGAGCCGAGTCCAGTAGCCACCCATGACACAAATCGTAGTCGGCGGCGACGGTGCGACGGAACTGATTAGTGCACTCCGGAATGCGGGCTTTACCATCGACCGGATTTCCGCCCCGGTGACAGCACGGGCCCTAGAGCGGACAGGAATTGAGGAGGCCACGATGTTCGTGTTGACCGACGTCGAAGAAGCGACGAGTATTCCCGTTGCCCGTGAACTGAATCCTGGGCTCGATGTCGTCGTCCTGAGTCGAACGTCCCTCCCCGAATTCGCCAGTCCCATCGCGGATCTAGTTATCCACCCAGAGGCGATGGACGCAACGATGCTCGTAGAAGAACTCGCCCGGCGTGTCAATGCGGCAGACTAGGCGACCCCAGCGACATCTGGCTCGTCGGCTGGATCGCACACGGTGTAACCGTCCGCCTCAAGTGCCTTCGTGATGAGCTGATCGTCGATATCTCGAATGATGGCCCGCGGGACGAGCTGGTTACCGTCGAATACATCGAATTCGACCGTTCTGACGGCGACCTCTCCGTCACTACCAGTCCCAAAAATTTCGACGAGCACCTCCCCACGGAACCGATATATGTTAAACGACGAGATCGTATCCATACAGATACATTCACGCGAGAAACGATATGGACCAACCCTAATCATTTAGGCTACCGATCAATGATTGGATCGGCCACGTGGACGAGTTGCTTGCCGAGATTTGCGCCGGCGAACAGTCCAATGAAGGCATCGGCAGCCGATTCGATACCATCGGTGACCGTCTCTTCGTACGCCAGCGCATCCGAACGGATCCAGTCTGCCAATCTCCGTTCGGCGACATCGGCGCGATGGTCGAAATCGCCGACGAGGAAGCCACGGATCTGGGCCCGAGTCGCGATCAACCTGTGGAGTTTCCGGGGGCCGACGGGTTGGTCTGTGTCATTGTACAGGGCTATCTGACCGCAGATGGCCACCCGAGCATCAACAGCCAGGTGCGAAAACACTGCATCGGTGATTGTACCGCCGACATTATCGAAGTAGACGTCCACGCCATCGGGGCAGGCGCGTTCGATGGCCGCGTCGAGATCACTTTCCCGTCGATAGTTGATCGCAGTATCGATGCCGGCAACGGTTTCGAGCCACTCACATTTTTCGTCCGTTCCAGCCGTTCCAACCACGTGGCAACCAGACATCCGCGCGATCTGTGCGGCCGTCGACCCGACCGCTCCGGCGGCCCCCGAGACGACAACTGTTTCCCCCGCATTCGGGCCGGCGACCTCACGCATACCGAAGTACGCCGTCCGTCCGGGCATCCCGACGACACCTAATCGAGTCGATATTGGAGCCAGCTCCGAATCAATGGGCTCAACGTCTGCTCCCACCGCTGTCGCATACTCTGCCCACCGAAGTCTCCCACGGACGAGATCCCCGCGCTCGAACAACGGATGCTGGCTCTCCAAAATCTCTCCAACGACCCCACCGCGGAGGATATCTCCTACATCCCATGCTGCTGCGTAGCCGGACGTGCCACCGATGCGGCCACGCATATACGGGTCGACCGACAGATAACAGGTCTTGACCAGCACTTCACCCGCGGCCGGTTCCGGCACCGGCTGATCGACGAGCGCAAACGCCTCCTCGGTTGGTTCGCCGGAGGGTCGTTCTGCCAGAACCCAACCGCGATTTAACTCCTCAGTCATACCCAGATTGCGCGGAAGGGCACCTAAAAAAGGGACGATCCGGCCCGCAACGGGCGTGACGGGATTCGAACCCGCGATCGAAAGGTTAGGAACCTTTCGCCCTATCCGCTAGGCCACACGCCCTGCTGACAGGTGGGAGCGTACCGCCAAAAACGGTTACTGTTGATTGGTTTCTTCGTCCGGTTCGACCTCTTCGGTCTCGGTTGACTCCGATGGAGATTCGACGTCGCCACCGTCACCGGACAGCTCAGAATCGTCCATGGTGGCCGTATCCTGGAGTTCTTGGAGTTCCTGTTCGACCTGTTGGCGACCTTTCTTAAATTCCCCCATTGCTTCACCAGTCGATCGAGCGAGCTTTGGGATCTTGTTCGCACCAAACAGTAGAATGGCGATCAGGAGAATGACCGCGAGCTCCATCCCACCCGGAACCCCCGGAAAGAGGGGTATTGCTTGGAAAGGCATCTATGGCATAGATAGCCGAGAAGCAGTTATAGGCTTTATGGAGATGCTGGACATGAACTAATATCCAGAAGTTCTGGGAATTGTGATCATCACGTCCAGTTCTGTAGCTCAATACACCGAGCAAGATCACCATACTATCGCATCAAAAATGCGTTCGTTTCCCAAGATGGTTTCGCGAGATCCGTCGGTATCACGGCAAACACCATCGGCCAGCGGGCAGTGTCCGAGGTTCCCCTCGGGAGAAGGCATGGTTTGCATCCCTCGGAGAGCTCCGGAGATTGCAACCATCACCGCCGTCGTTTTCGTCGCTCTGCGGTGGGAAAAGAAGCCTTCATAAGTTTCCTGTAGCTGGCATATACCATGTCGATTTCCGTCCGCCTTCCCGACGGCTCAACGCTCGACGTTGAGGAGGGTGCCACGGTCCAGGAGGTTGCCTATGAGATTGGTCCCGGCCTGGGCAGCGATACCGTCGCCGGCGTCGTCGACGGAACCCTCGTCGCACGGGAGGAAACGCTTGACTCCGATGTTTCGCTCGAGATCGTCACCGACGATAGCGACGAGTATCTGGATGCGCTCCGACACACAGCAGCACACGTATTCGCTCAGGCGTTATTGCGTCTCCACCCGGACGCGAAGTTGGCGATCGGACCATGGACGGACGATGGGTTCTACTACGATATCGCACACGTCGACCTCGACGAGGATGACCTCAAGCAGATCGAAGCAGAAGCCCATCGCATCATCGAAGCCGATCTAACCGTCGACCGTCTGGAGATGGAGCGTGCGGACGCCATCGAATACTATGAGGAAGCTGCACCAAATCGGTTCAAACGCGAGATTCTCGCAGAGGAGGCCAGCGGAGAGGCGACGGTGTCCTTCTATGAACAGGGAGAGTTCCGCGATCTCTGTCGCGGTCCTCACGTTCGTTCGACAGGCGAAATCGGGGGCTTCGCGTTGTTGGAGATGTCAGCCGCCTATTGGCGAGGCGATGAGTCGAACGAAACGCTTACGCGAGTGTACGGAACGGCGTTTCCGAGTGAAGCCGAACTGGAATCGTTCCTCGAGCGCCGCGAGGCGGCCAAAGAACGGGACCACCGACGTATCGGCCAGGAAATGGATTTGTTTTCGATCCCCGAACACTCACCGGGGTGTGTCCACTTCCATCCGAACGGCATGCGAGTGCGACGCGAGCTCGAGGAGTACGTCCGGACGAAGAACGAAGAACTCGGCTACGAAGAGGTGTGGACACCCGAACTCAACAAAAAGGAGCTTTGGCAGAAATCGGGTCATCTGGACTTTTTCGGTGCCGAAGGTGAGTTCTATCTGTGGGAACAGGACGGCGACGAGTACGGGCTCAAGCCGATGAACTGTGCGAATCACGCCTATCTTTACGACCGCGAGAAGTGGTCCTACCGGGACCTGCCGATCCGGTTTTCGGAGTTCGGCACCGTCTATCGAAACGAACAATCAGGAGAGCTATCGGGCCTATTTCGGGTGCGCGGGATGACCCAAGACGACGGCCATGCATTCATCAGACCGGATCAAATCCAGGCAGAGATCACCCACACCCTTTCGATCATCGAGGAGCTGTACGGGGAGTTTGGCCTCGAGGCAGTCTATAAGCTCGAAACCAAAGGCGATCATTCGGTGGGCTCCGATGACATCTGGGCGCGTGCCACCGAAGCACTGCGTGATGCCCTGGAGGAGCGCGGCCTCGAGTACGAGATCGAGGAAGGCGAAGCAGCCTTTTACGGACCGAAGATTGGGCTCGACGCCGTCGACGTGCTTGGTCGGGAGTGGACGGTCGGTACGGTCCAGCTCGATTTCAACATCCCAGAGCGACTCGATCTGATCTATATCGGCGAGGATAACCGTGAACACCGTCCGGTGATGGTCCATCGGGCGTTACTTGGCACGTTCGAACGGTTTCTCGGTGTGATGCTCGAGCATTTCGGCGGCGATTTCCCCACCTGGCTCGCACCAGAGCAGGTACGCATCCTGCCGATCAGCGACGACCAGCTCGAGTACGCAAACGCCCTCGCCGATACCTTCACCGGCGTTCGGGTGACGATCGCAGACCGATCTTCGACGCTCGGACGGAAGATTCAGGCTGCCCACGACGACAGAGTTCCGTATATGGTCATCATCGGCGGTAACGAAGAGGAGTCGGGGACGATCTCCATCCGTGATCGGTTCGAGCGGGAACTCGACGACATCGACCCGGCAGCGTTTAAACGGGCACTGGACGAGGAGATCGCCGCGAAACGACTGGAGCCGGCAATCATCGAGACGTGGTCCGACCATGAGTGAAGACGGTCAAATGAGACGGGGTCGAACGGGAGGAAACGGCCGGAGGATGACGCGATGAAGGTTTCACCCATCCACGCCGCAGTACTCGAGGCGCTTGCTGATGATGACGGCCGCAGCATCCATGGAATCGCTTCCGCGATCGACGAAAAACCCGAGACGGTCACCGGTGCCGCCTTCGCCCTCGAGGAAGCGGGCCTTGTACAGGTCGAGGAAGTAGACCGGACTACGGTCTCGCTGACCGCGGAGGGGACGACATACGAAGGTGAAGGGCTCCCGGAACGTCGCCTCTATGCGGCCGTCGTCGAAAGCGTAGGCACCGAAACGCCCGTCGCGCTCGGTGACGTCCTCGCTGAGGCGGACATTGCTGGTGAAGAGATCGACATTGCGCTTTCGAACCTGGCCCGCAAGGGATTGGGAGCGATCGATTCCGGTGAACTCACTGTTGTGGCAGATCCCCCACCGGATACCGAGGCATCGGCGCTGGCCGCCATCGCGGCAGATGATACCGATGGGATCGACGCAGCGGTCCTCGACCAACTCGAGCGGCGAAACCTCATTTCCGTCTCGACGCACACGGAACGCACGGTCACCCTCTCCTCGGCAGGTGCGGCTGCCGTCGAGGAAGGCCTGGAGGTAGCCGAGCAACTCGGACCAGTGACTCCCGAGTTATTGACCAGTGAAGACTGGAAGCAAGCGGAGTTCCGACCGTATAACGTGACAGCCGACCCACCGCTCGAGATCGGAGGACGTGTCCATCCGCTTCGGCAGATGGCCGAACGGGTAAAGGACGTTCTTATTGGGATGGGATTCCGGGAAATGGACGGGCCCCACGTCGACGCGGACTTCTGGATCAACGACTGTTTGTTCATGCCCCAAGACCATCCGGCCCGCACCCACTGGGACCGATTCGCGCTCGAACAACCCGAACGGATCGACAAGCTACCCGACGAACTCGTTGATCGCGTCGAAGCTGCGCATCGTGAAGGGGTTGGTGAAGATGGGGAGGGATATCGATCGCCGTGGGATGAAGACTTCGCCCGCGCGTTGGCACTCCGCGGCCACACGACCTCGTTGTCGGCACGATACCTGTCGGGTCGGGCAATCGGCGAGCTCGAGCCACCCCAGCGGTTTTTCAGCGTCGAGAAGGTCTATCGGAACGACACGCTTGATGCGACACACCTCCTCGAGTTCTTTCAGATCGAGGGCTGGGTAATGGCTGATGCGCTGAGCGTCCGCGACCTGATGGGGACCTTCACCGAATTCTACGAACACTTCGGTATTACGGATCTCGAGTTCAAACCCCACTACAACCCGTACACCGAACCGAGTTTCGAGCTCTTTGGAACCCATCCCCGAACCGGTGAGCTCATCGAAATCGGTAACAGCGGTATCTTCCGGCCCGAGATGCTCGAACCCTTAGGCGTGGAAGCTGACGTCATGGCCTGGGGATTGGCCCTAGAGCGACTGTTGATGTTGGTCACGGGCGCAGAGGACATCCGCGATGTTCACGGTACGTTAGTTGATCTCGAGTACCTGCGCACCGAGGAGGCGATCTACTGATGCCCGTCGTCGACGTCGATCCCGACGAACTGCGGACGCTGGTCGGCACCGAGGAGAAGACAGACGATGAGCTCATCGCGGATCTGTTCGCGCTTGGACTGGAGTTCGAGGGCCGAAACGAGGCTGGTAAGTTTCAACTCGAGTTTGCACCAGACCGGCTCGACCGGTTGTCCGTCGAGGGCGTCGCCCGCTCATTGCGATACCAGTACGGCCTCGAACGGGGCGTCTACGTACCGTCTGTCGGGCGCTCGAATTGGACAATCGAAGTAGATCCATCGGTCCCCACCGCTCGGCCATACGTCACCGGGGCCGTCGCGCGTGACGTCTCGTTGACCGAGGACACGCTTACATCGCTCATCCAACTTCAAGAGAAGCTTCACGAGACAATGGGTAGATCGCGGGCAAAAGGTGCCATTGGCCTGCATGATCTCACGATGCTTCAGGGCGACGATCCGCTGGAGGATGGCGGTGCGTCGGTGACCTACCGTGGGATATCGGGCGACGGCGGTCAGTTCGTCCCATTGGAGAGCTCCGAGGCCATGACGCCGGCCCGGGTGTTAGAAGCCCACCCAACCGGACAGGCATATGCCGGCGTGGTCGCCGACTACGAATCCTTCCCAGCCATCTATGACGAGATTGGCCTCTTTTCGTTTCCACCAATCATCAACGGCCAGCGCACCGAAGTGACAACTGGCACCCGTGATCTGTTCATCGAGTTGACCGGGACCGACGAGTGGACGATCGAGAAGATGTTGACGATCGTCTGTTATGCGTTAGACGCACGTGGGGCATCGATCGAGTCGGTTACCGTCGAGTATCCGGACCGCACCCATCGCAGTCCCGATCTCGAACGTGATCGAAAACACGTCTCCCACGCCAGAATCGAACGTACACTCGGTATTGAACTTACACCGGATGACGTGATTGATTTGCTCGAACGAGCCGGGCTCGATGCCGTGCGCGAGGAGGACACCGACACCTACGCCGTTGAGGTACCACCGTACCGGGTCGACGTGCTCCATCCCGTCGATCTCGTCGATGACGTCGGGCGCGCGTACGGGTTCAATGACCTCAAGCCACGCTATCCGGAGGTCGGGACCGTGGGTACCCGCCACAACCGATCCCGGTTTGAACGGGTCGTCCGAGAGTTGCTCGTTGGCCTCGGGTTCGAGGATTTGCTCAACTTCCACCTCATCAGCGAACGGGCAAACTTCGATCGGATCGGGGTGGAACCGACCGACGACGCTGTCGGTGGGGGCCAACCCGTTACCATCAGCGAGCCGTACAGCGAAGAGTATGAGATCGTCCGCACGTGGGCATTGCCGTCGTTGTGTCTCGTCCTGGAAAACAACACACACCGTGCCTATCCCCAGCGGTTGTGCGACATCGGACTTGTGGCATCCGTCGATCGGGATGAACGACTGAAGGTCACGGAGCACCGAACCGTCGCTGGAGTAATCGCCACCCACGATACCTCATTTGAGGATGCGGCCGCCCCACTCGCGGCGATCTGCCGACGATTCGGCCTCTCGTTAACGACCCAGCCGACGACCCACCCGAGCTTCATCGACGGTCGGGCCGCAACCATCGACGTAGGCACCGGACCGATCGGTATCGTCGGCGAACTCCACCCGCGCGTCGTGACCGAATTCGACGTCGAAGTTCCCGTGGCCGCATTCGAGGTTCGACTCGACGGCCTCCAATCGGCGGTGGAGTCACACAATGAGTGATTCCGACTACGGAGCCTACGACCGCGAAGCCGATCACGCCTTTCCGGACGAGCGGCTTCATGCCATACTAGATCGAATTGCAGACGACGACGAGGTCCAGGCGCTGCTCGCAGCCCAGAACGTCAACCCCGTAACCAGACTCGGATTCAATGACCACGGCCCCAAACACGTCGAGATCGTCACCGATCGGGCACTATCGCTCTACGATCTGTTAAAGCGGGCGGACGTGCCGTTCTCCGGTGCCGCCGATCACGGCCTCGCAGCAGCTGACGAGGCCGTCATCATCGGCCTCGCGGCAACGCTCCACGACGTGGGTCACATCGTCCACCGGACGGACCACGCCCACTGGTCGGTACCGCTCGCAGCCGACATTCTCGATCGGATCCTCCCCTCGTTCTACGGGACGGCCGAGTGTGTCTGCATCAAAGCCGAAACGCTCCATGCAATCGTTTGCCATCACGCAGACTCAGTCCCCCTCACCGAGGAGGCCGGAGTCATGCGTGTCGCCGACGGATTGGACATGGAACGAGGTCGTTCGCGCGCACCGTACGAAAGCGGCGGACGGGGGATCAACACCGTCTCCAGTCGGGCGATCGAACACGTGCGGCTGTTTGCCGGCGAGCAGGTACCGGTCCGCGTCGAGATCGAAATGACGAGCGCGGCGGGCGTCTATCAGGTCGACACCTTGTTAAAGCGGAAGCTCGAGGGCTCGGGACTCGAGGACTACATCCGGATCGTCGCAGTCAACGTCGGGTCTGGCAGTGACCCGATCGTAGAACGCATCGAACTCTGAGCCCCGCAAAAGGAAAGCCCCAATACTGTGGGTCAGTAACGTCTCCATGCGCGTGGGTGGTCTAGCGGCTAGGACCTCAGCCTTCCAAGCTGATGGCCCGGGTTCAAATCCCGGCCCACGCATCCATTCTCATGGCGATCCCGAGCGGACGTCTCCATCCGGCCCACCGCGATCTCCTGACGGGGGTAATATCCGTCCTCGCGCTCGCGATCGTCGTGACCGCCGCAAGCGGCCGCGTGCCGGCGTCGTTCTTCCCGGCCACCCAAGGATGGGTGATTAGTGGAATTCCGTACGTCAACGTCGTCATCAGCGTGCTCGCGATCGGTACGATCGTGACCGGCTGGCGTGCGATTCGTGCGGGCCAAATTCGTCGACACCGAAGCGCAATGATCGCCGCAACTGCTCTATTCGGAATCTTCCTCACGCTATATTGTTACCGGCTGGCCGTCCTCGGGGGACACGTACCGTTTGACGGGCCGAGTGTGCTCTATCGGTACGTGTATTTGCCCCTGTTGGGTGTGCACGTGCTCCTTGCAATCGTATGCGTCCCGTTGCTGATCGATGCACTCGCACATGCGGCTACCGTCCCGACCACAGCACTCGCGGAGACACGCCATCCGACCGTGGGCCGCGTTGCCGCGGCACTGTGGATCATCTCGTACGTTCTCGGCATCTGCGTCTTCGTACTTCTCAGACTGGGCAGCTAGTCGTCCGCGCTCGCCGGGGGTTCGCCGATCGTCGGCCGGGTGACGGGCCGATCGGTTTGCTCCCCATCGATGTCATACGGATATTCTCCGGTGATACAGGCCATACAAAGTGCCGAGCTGTCCTTACAAATGGCCTTTGCCACAGCGCCTGCGGAGATATACTTGAGGCTATCGGCGCCGATCACATCCCGGATCTCTTCGATCGTTCGATCCGTGGCAATCAGCTCATCACGGGTCGCCATATCGATCCCCATGTAACATGGGGCAATAATCGGTGGCGCACCAATGCGCATATGGACCTCCTGGGCGCCTGCGGCACGTAACACTGCGACGAGTTGATCGGACGTCGTGCCACGGACGATACTGTCGTCGACCAAGGTGACGGTCCGGCCGGCGACCGTGCTCTTGATCGGATTGTGTTTGAGCCGAACGGCCCGTTCGCGTTCGTCTTGAGTCGGCATGATGAACGTCCGGCCGACGTACCGGTTTTTCATCAGTCCCTCGGCGAACTCGACTGTGTCCGGTGCCGCCTCGACGTATCCGCTGGCAAACGCGCGGCCGGAATCGGGAACGGGCATCACCACGTCGGTCTCGATACCGCTTTCCTCCCAGAGCGATCGACCGATTTCCCGTCTGACTTCGTAGACGAGTTTCTCGTCGATGATGCTGTCTGGTCGGGCGAAATAGACCCACTCGAAGAAGCAGTGGGCCGTTCGATCGGTCTCGATAAGTTGATAACTTTCGAAACCAGTGCCGTCGTCCTCAAGAACGATTAGCTCGCCCGGACAGACATCGCGGATCAACTCACCGCCCAGCGTATCGATCGCCGCGCTTTCCGAACAGAGGATGTACCCATCGTCAACTTTGCCGATGCACAGGGGCCGGTTGCCTTCGGGGTCCCGGACGCCGAGGACAGTGTCGTCGTGCATGATCGTCAGCGAGTAGGAACCGTGAATTCGGCCCATAGTGCGCTTGACGGCACGAACGAGATCGGCACGCAGGAGATTCCTAGCGAGGTCGTGGGCGATAACCTCGGTGTCGCCATCGGAGGTGAACGCGTGGCCAAGTGATTCGAGATCACCGCGGAGTTCGCCGGCGTTCACGAGGTTCCCATTGTGACAGAGCGCTAACGAGCCGTTCTTAAACGAGACGGTGAATGGCTGGGCACAAGACTTCTCGACGCTGCCGGCGGTTGGATAGCGGACGTGTCCAATCCCGGCCGCACCGCCGAGGCCGACCAGATCGGCTTCATCGAAGGCCTCGCCGACCAGTCCCATCGCAATGTGACTGTGCTGTTGAAAGCCGTCGTGGGTGACGATACCAGCAGATTCCTGACCGCGATGCTGGAGGGCGTACAGCGCGTAATAGATCGGTCGGGCGACGTCGTCGGCAGCAGTAGAGATGCCGACCACGCCACACTTGTCTCTCATCCCAATGTGGTCGCTATTCACCGACTTTACTCGTCCACGCGTATTCTCGACGTTTAGCGGATTTCCCGAAACCACACGCCGAGCAGACGCTCTTCTTCACGTGATAGGACTTCTCGCCGCACCGGCGACATTTCACGTGTGTAGTGGTATTCTTCTTTCCTTGGCTTGGTGTCCCGGCTCCCGGCATTGTACATCGAACGAAATGGCCGGGACCGGTTTAAAGCAAACGATAGTCCCCGCTTCGTACCAGAAGGGACGCCCTTCCGAACAAGGGAGTTTCAAGCCAGCACGTCGCCTCGGAGGCCCGTCCAACGCGGTCTCACCGGCTGCCGACTGGATGGGGTGTCAGTGATCGAAAGCACACCGAACGACTAAGACGCTGTCGAGTCAATGTTCGGTTATGGCCGACCGAAAGTTCACGCTACTCGAGTACCACAGCCACGGCAACGGTCCCAGCATTCTCCCCGATCTCCTCTCCGGACGGATGAAAACACAGGTGGCGGAACCACCCACCGAGGGGGACGACGAAGGCGGGAGCACAGTCGCGGTGGCAATCGGCTTCCTTGTCCTGGTTGCCATTGCGGCCGGTGTTCGATACTACTGGCAATCTCGTGAAGACGACTCGTATACCGAGCCAGAGAACGTCGAAGTCACCGAATTTGAAGCCTAGCTGGTGAGCACGTTTTTCAGGCTCCCGACCGACGTCTCCGTAATGGATATTTATCGAAGCCTCCGGGCGGTGTCCCAGGCCAGTGGACCAGAGGCCATCGACTGGGAGGCGGTCCGAGAGGCCGCCCACGCGGCAACGGTACCTGGTTCGATCGCCCTGGAGCAGAGCGACGAGCAGGGATACCGCGACGATGTCCGGGCCGCTCGTGCGGGCGTGCGATCGGTATCCGGAATCGATTTCGACCTCCCGCCGACGTTTCAAGTGCACAACCGGCACCACTGGATCGACGCGAACATCGAGACGTTCGAACGCATGCTCGCCCCTATTGCCGAACGGCAATCCGTAATCGTCCCTGACGTGGCACGGGTGTTAAACACAGGCTCGATGACGGTCACCGTCTCGTTTCTCGCGCGACACGTCCTCGGCCAGTACGATCCGCTGCTATTGACCGACGAACCCGATCATGGGCTCTATTTTGTCCATCCAAACGTCAGTCACGTCGCCGATGAGCTCGAATTACCATTCCCCCGCTTTCGACGATGGATTGCGTTCCACGAGGTCGCCCACGCCGCGGAGTTCGGCGCGGCACCATGGTTGCCAACACAGTTAGAGTCCCACCTCCACGACATGATGGACGCACTGGCAGGGGGCCGGATCGACCGGACGACCTTCCGCGAACTCGACGCAACCATGACCGCGGTTGAAGGATATGCTGAGTTGTTGATGGACGAGGCCTTCGATCAACGATACGACGATCTCCGCGATCGGATCGAGCAACGACGTCGCAACCAGGGGCCACTCGGATCGCTAATGCGACGATTGCTCGGGCTCAGTATCAAACGGCGCCAGTACGAACGCGGTAAAGCATTTTTCGAGGCGGTCCGCGACGAACGAGGTATCGAGGCAACCGCTCGCGTGTGGGACGATCCCGAAAATCTTCCGCGGTGGGACGAATACGACACACCGGGCCAGTGGATCGCACGGGTCGATCCCTGATCAACCGAAGCCACGTCCGATTTCGTCGTCATCGAGCAAATCGTCAAGTTCCGACTCGAGCAGCCGTTCCGCCTCATCGAAGGTTCCCGAGAGCGCATCGAGTGGTTCCGGCCGATCCCGCTGATCGTAAGTAAGCGGACCGAAGGCCGGACTTTCAATCGCGTCCATGACGTCCTCGAAGAGGTCTTCCCGTGTGGTCGGTGCCGCGGCGTGGGTTTTGACCGTTTCTTCGAGTCGCTTTGCCCGTTGTTTGGCCTCATCACGATCCTGGACGGCGGGCTGGACGGCGAACTTCGCGGGCGCGTCTTGGGGCATCCACTGACCTATCTCATCGTCAATGGAACGAGCGACGCGTGTACCGACCCCGCGACGTTCGAACGGATTCTTCGGATACGTTTTCAAGACGTATACACCCCGGCGGGGGTGGGCAAGATAGAGGTCCTCGCCGATTCCGCGGTTGCGCGGGCCAGCGATCGCCCGCCAGTCATCGGAACGAACGTTGGCGTCGACGATCTCACTGACGACATCCCGCCAATCACGCACGCGCATACGTACAAACTGCGCGATCGGTAGGAATGAACGTATCGGATCACAATATGCTGTCATCGATGGTGTCCAAGACGTGCCGGTGGTAAGCACGGATTGCCTCGTTTCGCGAACCGCCAATGACTGTCGAGCTAGCGGACAGGGTTGCAAGCCCGAAAGCGAGTGGGCTCGGCGAGTCAACGGTAACCCGATCGACGGCCACTGCGTCGGTCGCGATATCATTGAGGAGGCGTTCGATCTCACCGACAGCAAAATAATCCTCTAGCAGCTCACGGTGTGTTTCCGCGAGTACGACAAAGTCATCAAGCGCTCGTGCGAACTCCAGCAGCATTTCGCTCGACACTTGCTGTTCGCGCGCCGATTTCTCTTTACCCTTGTAATGGCGGAGGATCATGAACGAACGCGTTGCGTTGATTCTGAAGTATCGTTTTTCGAGATCAGTCCCTGCAATGGCCGCGCGCAGTCGCTTCCGTACATTCAGAGCGGCCAGTTCCTCGAGAGTACGAGCCACGTCCACCTTGTGGTTCAGCGGCATCGATAACGTGAATCCACCGTCGTCGACGGCCGTCGTGACCTGGGCACCCGTGGTCTCTCGACAGAAGGCCGCGACCAGTCGGGCCAGTCCGTCATTGGTGCGCCTCCCGAACGTGGCGTGGACGTAATACCGGCGTTGGTAACCGTCGTGATCGCGCTCCTCCTCGACGAGCAGTCGGTCGGGGGTGCTGACGGCATCGACATACGCGAGCTGTTCGTCGATCAAGCGAGTGAGGCCACCTCGGGCGTGAGCGTTCATCGGGGTCGATGCTAATCGTGCACGCACGGCAGCGCGACCACCCTGCCGATGGGCTTCGTCGAGATCCCGTTGGAGGCGCAACCGTTCCCGACCAACGTCGACGGCCAGGGGCATCTGCTCTGAGAACCACGTCGGGACCGTCGGCCGCGCGTCGGTCGGATCGACGAACAGCTCACCGCCCCGACGATAGCGGAACACGAACCGCTGCCCACCGAGGAGGAAGACATCGCCGGGTTCGATGGCGTCGAGGAACGTTTCGTCGAGGCTGCCGACCCGTTCGTCAGTCTCCCGGCTGCGGACGGTACATGCAAAGCTACCGGGAATCGTCCCGACATTTGTCATGTAGATGGGACGGGCCAGCCGACCGCGTTTGCCGATCAACCGCGTGCCCGGCGGAAAGCCTTCGTGATGGTGGGGGCCCGCTGGTGGATCGTTCGCGTCGACCCAGACCTTCGGATAGACGTGCCGTTCGGTGAGTCCATCATAGTCCGCGGTGAGATACCGGAGCAGCCGTGACCAGTCCGCATTCGAGTAATCGCGGAACGGATACGCTCGCCGTAATATCCGTCGCACCGCCGCTTCCTTGCTGACCGCGGCGATTGCCATGCCGTAGACGTGCTGGACTGCAACGTCGTGTGGCCGGGTCGGGATCGTAATCCGATCAACCGTCCCGGCGTCGATCATCCTGAGCATCGCTGCACACTCCAGTAACTCGGCCCGATCGAGTACGAAGAGCCGCCCCGTGACAGTTTCTCCCAGCTGGTGACCAGCCCGGCCAAACCGCTGGAGCAGCGCCGCCGTCGACTTTGGGCTCCCCAATTGAACGACCAAGTCGATATCTGGCATATCGATGCCGAGCTCCAGGCTCGTAGATGTGGTCACGACGTCTAACGTCCCTTCCTTTAGTTCGGCCTCCACTCGCTCGCGAACGGGCTGGGAGAGGCTGCCGTGATGGCATCCCGAGTTCGACTCATTGTATGCCGGATAGCGATCGCGGAGTTCGTGCAGAACACGTTCTGCGCCGGAGCGCGTGTTCGTGAACACGAGCACACTATTGTGTTCGCGGACGAGCGCGTGGAGGCGGTCATACATGGCATCGCGCACGCGACCGGCCGGCGTCCGGACGAGATCGGCACATGGAGACACTAGCTCGAGATCGTAGGTCCGTGAGAACCGACGGTCAACGATCTCACACGGCCGTTGTCGTCCGTTATCGTCGTACCCGACAAGGAAAGCCGCAACGTTGTCGATCGGTTCGATGGTAGCGGAACAGCCGATACGGACGGGTGATCCGTCAGCGAGTTCCTCCAATCGTTCCAGGCTGACTGCGAGATGGCTCCCGCGCTTGCTGGCCGCCAGGTTGTGGATCTCGTCGACGATCACGTATTCGACCGTCCGCAAATGGTCCCGAAACGACGGCGCGTTCAGGAGAATGGCCAACGTTTCCGGTGTCGTATTGAGAATGTGGGGCGGCTCTGCGAGCATCCGCTGGCGGGCGTATGCGTCGGTGTCACCGTGGCGGATGGCATGGCGAATGTCGACGGTCTGACCGTCGTCGTCCTCGACGATGGCCGAGATCTCGTCAAGCGGCCGCGAAAGATTGCGGTGGATGTCATTCGCAAGTGATTTGAGCGGCGAAATGTAGAGACAGTAGACCGTATCATCGAGCTCGCCGCGTCGATCTCGGCGTAGGAGATCGTCGATGATCGCGGTGAATGACGCTAGCGTCTTCCCGCTCCCGGTCGGAGCGGCGACGAGGACGTGGTCGTCGTCCAGAATATGGGGAATCGCCCCGCGTTGGGGCGGAGTGAACCGATGGGCGACGCCATCGCCGAATCGGTCGAGCCACCAGCGCCCGATTGCGGGATCCAATCGGTCGAAAATGGCAGCATCCTGTGAACGACCGTCCCCCATCGTTGGTTCAAGACGGAGCAATCATATGATCGTTCGGTGTGGAGTGAAGGTGGCTTACTCGATCGGATACCGGAGGAGTGCAGCGATCCCACCGAGGTTAGCGAGCTGTCGACCCGGATCGTGACGAGCAGAGATGACGACGATGTCCCCGCCCTGCTGTTCGACCTGCTGTAACACCGTTTCCGGATCGGTTGACCAGTCCCCGTCGTCGGTTCGTTCGAGCCGAAGCCGCTCATCGAGGATCGCGAGCTGTTCGACGGCGCCGTAAGCGCCAGCAGTGGCGACTTCGTCGATGCCATAGGTGACCGGCTCATCGGTTCCCAGCCGGCGCATTATTTCTTCGACACAGGCGGCCTCCTCGCCGATGCGGGCTGCAGATCGGACCTCATCGAGAACCCCGCGCTCGAGTACTTCGTTCACCCCGCGACCGCCTGCGGCGGAGGTGTCGACCACGGTCAATCGATCGTCGAGATCGGGGTGGACGTCGGAAATGACGTCGACGGCATCCTCCTTGGTAAATCCGGGACCAGCCACGACGATCCGATCGACGTCCAGCCGGCCAACAAGGGTTGCGATCTCCTCGAAGAAAGATGATCGCGCGCGAGCGTACTCGCCCTTGCCCGTCGGGCCGGAGATCGTTGCGATCTCCTCGGGGCCGTATTGGTTGACCGCAAATAACGTCGCCTCCCCCTCCTCGACCGTGACGATGGCGACATCCGGATCGGCGGCCGCCTCGACGGCCGCCTCCAGGCGGTCGCGTTGATCGACCGAGAAGCGTTTCTGCATGCTAATTTCGTCGTGGATGTCGACGTTGATCGTGTGATGGAAGCCGACCTGATCCTCTCTGGAGCAGGCAACGATTTCGCCGCTGACCCGGAGGCGGTTTGCGTGCCGATCGAATTCGACGTCCTCGACCGCAACGGCAGCCCAGAGATGTTCGCGCTGGCCACCAGTATCCCGCATGTGATCCTCCTGGCGCTGGATCCGCCGGTGGGTATCGCCCGCAACACGGTCCCCAGGTTCGATGACGTATTGGAGATGCCAAAGGTCGTCGACGCCGTCGGGAACGACGCTCATCCGTTCATAGTCGCCGTCGATCGTTTCACGTTCGGTAATGCGCATACTGTAACTCTCAGGGTTCGATGATGCGGCTCCGTCCCGGAGGGAGAAATCCCTGGATCTGATCCGGGCTGGCGATCTTGCGGACGAACGTCGTATCTGTGAACGACGTTCGGAAGGATCGGTAGATCCGTTTGGCGACGTCGTCTTGGGCGAATTCACCTGGTTGGACCCGACAGGTCACCTCAGCGCGTTCGAGAACCGGATCCGGCGGGCCCCCGATCACACGCGTGACGGGTTCACAGGTGATACCGATCGCGATCTCGACTTCGATGTTCTCGAAGTAATCGCGTTCACCGCGGATGACGAACGCCCCTTTCTGGAGATACTCGCCGCTTTCGGGATCCTTCCCAACCTGGTTGGCCTCGACCACGTACGCATCACCGGCGAACTGGCCGGCCTTCCATACCGAGGAATACGCGACGGCAAACTGGGCGGCCTCCTGGAGGGACCGCTCTGGGAAGGGCCCCTCACGAACCGGTTCGGACGGGTCGCTACCCTTCAAAATCGTTACAGGGCCGCCATGAGCCTGTGCATGGACGAACCGGTCGCCGCGTTCGAGATACTTCGCGACCAGCTCTTCGTTCTGTTCGGCGTTGCGTCCGCCGAGGACAAGAAAGCCGTCGCTCGTTCTAAACCACCGAAACCGTTCGAACCAGTCATCGGGTTCCCGAACCGGAATCGACCGCCGACTCAACCAATCGGTAGGTTCGTCCTCATCCACCTCGACCGGTTCGGGCTGTGGCGAATCGCGCCGGTTCTCGAGCGCCTCGCGCTCGGCTTCCGTCTCTGCGAGTGCAGTCTTGGCGCCCTCGCGTTTGTTCTCGATCGCCTTAGCCTCCTGGTAAAGCCGGTTGGCATTCCGTTCGACGCCCGTGGTGACGTCGACGGTTACGCGATCATCGCCAAGGTCGATCGTGACCGTCGCGTCACCAGGTTGGATGTCGGTAACGGCCGCTGCCCGTTCGTTACCGGCCTCGGCGGCATCCTCGAACCGCTCGATAATAGTGTCCCAGGGGACATCGTCAGCACGTGCGGCGGCAACCGTAGAGATGATCTCATCCACGAGGTCATACTGGGCGTACAGCATCTCCGCTCGTGTCCGTGTAGCTTCGGCTTCCTCGGCGAGGTCGTCGATGGCCGCCCGTTGCTGGTCGATAATCCGTTCGATCCGAGCGATTTCCTCCGCCAGATCGGGACCGTCGTCCGTGTCCTCCTCGACCGGTATCGTCTCGAGTTCGACATAGTACTGATCGACTGCGGTCGAAAACCGATCGAATTGCTCGAACGCGAGGGCTTCGTACTCGACAAGGGGTAACGGCGTGACATCCACGGGTTGATCATCGGTGCGGTATATCCGGGGGTCAAAGGTCCGTTCGCGAATCCGGTCGGCAACCGAGCAAAGCGCCTCATAGACCCGTTCGATGACCGCTTCGTCGATGTTGTCGGTCGGCATCGACCCATCAACCCCGGCTCTGGCACACAGTTCCTCCGCATAGGTTCCCCCGAGATTCAGCTGCGTGGCAAGCGTCCGGACGAGATCCGCATCGGATGCTTGAATGAGACCGGCTACCCGGTCGTATCCAACGGAGAACGGATCGAGCTGGCGATCCGGGTACTCATACGTTCCCCCGGGTGCAATCGTTCGCGACCGCAGCCGTACCGTCTCCAGTGCGTCGATGATGGTGTCGGTCGCATCACATACGATTAGATTGCCTTGGCCGAACAGTTCGACGATCACCGTCGTTGATTCATCCCCACGGACGAACCGTAACGTGACGATGCGGTCGAACTCGTACTGCTCGACGGACTCAAGACTCGCACCCGTCAACCGATTGCGTAACATCTTCGCAAAGTTCGGGGGCCGATCCGGGGCATCCGGTACCCGTTCGGGGTCGGCCATGTGAATGCGCTTGTACTCACCAACCTGACAGAGCAGTTCGATCCGGCCACGATCGAAATCCCGCATCCGAAACCGAACGAGGTCGTCCGGGTAGAGATACGCCTTGTCGATCTTCGCACCCCGGTAGTCGCGAAGCTCGCCCACGAGGGCCGCGATGTCGATGCTCGTGAGTTCCCGTTTGGCCTCCATGTACGCAGTGAACGGAACGGCGGGAAAGGCCTATCGCTCCGACTCAGGACAGTTGTTTCACGACGTAAGGTCCGTCTTGTTTGTACCCGAGCTGCTCGCGATAGTACTGGCGGGCACCGATGCCACTGATTACACTCAGACGATCGTACCCGGCATCGGCCGCAATCTCCTCGGCCCGAAGCATGAGCGTCTTGCCGTGGCCCCGGTGCTGGTAGTCACCGCCGGCACCGATTTCGGCTTCTGCACCATAGACGTGTAACTCCCGGACAATCGCGGCGTTTGCAAGCTCGGTTCGGTGTGTGTCCCCCGGAAAGCGGAGGCGACAGAATCCGACGAGAATGTCGGCATCGGGATCTTCGATGCTCAGGAAATGTTCGGTCCCACCGGCAGCCTCGTACGAGTGTTCGAGCAGCTCGAGCTGGTCTGGCGTCCCGTCTGCGTGGCCCACCTCGCGACACCGAATACAGCGACAACGACCACCCGACTCCGCCAGCCGTTCCCGCGCGAGCTGTCGGAGATTCGATTTCCAGACGCCGGCCTCGATGAAATCAGCCGGGATATCGCGCTGGACGCGCTGGAGTCTGACATACGGTGGAATAGCTGCCTTGATCTCGGCGACAAGGTCGGCGGCCTCCTCATTCGTCAACGGTTCATATTCGCCCTCGCGCCACATGTCGTAGGTGCGTGTTCCGGCCACGACCAACGTTGGATAGATCTTGAGGTAATCCGGCCGCCATGTTGGATCCGCAAACAGTCGTTGGAAATCCTTCCGGTCCATCTCCGACGTCATGCCGGGTTGGCCTGGCATCATGTGGAAGCCGACCTTAAAACCGGCGTCCCGGAGGCGTCGGTTGGCCATACGGGAGGCGGCCGTCCCGTGACCACGGTGCATGGCCCGGTTGATCTCGTCGTAGGTGGTCTGGACGCCGAGTTCGACCTTCGTGCCACCCAATCGCAACATGCGGTCAATCTGTTCGGTCCCACACCAATCCGGTTTGGTCTCAAACGTCGTCGCGACGTTCCGGACGGTGGCAGTTTCGTTGCGACTGATGACGTCCTCGAGGTACGCAAACGTATCGGCGGGATCCTGCCGCAGACGTGCTGGGTCGTCGACGTGAAGTCGCGTATCAGGGTCGAAGTCGTTCATCGCCTGCAAGGCCCGTCTGACGAACCAGGTCTGGTAATCGTGGCTCCGGGCAGTCATCGTACCACCCATGAGAATTAGTTCGACCTTGTCGACCGGATGGCCAATCGTCCGGAGCTGGTGTAACCGGAGCGTCACTTGTGCGTACGGATCATACTCTGTTTGCACACCCCGGGCTGCCGCCGGTTCGTGACCGGTATAACTCTGTGCGCTCGAAAACTTCGATGCCGGCCCACCGGGACAGTACAAACACTTACCGTGGGGACACATTGCCGGGCTGGTCATAATGGCGACCGGAGAAACGCCAGAAGCCGTACGAACGGGTTTGCGGCTGATCACGGGCTCGACGGCATCAATTTCGTCGGATTGTGCGTGTTCGAGGATTTCGCCGTTGGTCGGTACCTTTGGGGATGCGTATTGTCCACATACCACCAATTTTTCTCGTTCGAGATCGTCCCGGTCGATCTCCCCGTCCACGATGCGGCGGACCAGCTCCCGGCACGTCCGCTCGAACGCCTCTGACTCCTCTGCGGTCGCGCTGTCGGAGTGCACGCCTGTGATACGTTCGGGTCGATCGTCGAATAAGGATGTCGCCTCAACCAAGCGAATCGGTGATGGCCTCGACGATCGCTGTCCGGACGGTATCCCGCCGACCCGACAGAAATTGCATGCCGTGACGTGATGGCTCGATCCCGGCATGAGGGACCGCAGCGGCCACACGGTCGATCACCGTCGGGAGCTCCGATGGCTCTGCGCCGGCGATCCAGCACTCATCGACACCGAGAACGACCGTGACTGAGGCCGCGTCTTCGTCCCGGTGCAACGCATCGGTCAGGACAGCTGCCGGCGGAAATTCGAATCGGTGAGTATCCTGCTCTGCATCGAGCATCACGAGATCGCCGCCAACGGTCGAGATTCGATCCACGTTTCGCCGGGCCGTCTCCAGAGCAGTCTCCAATCTGGCTCGGTACTGCGCACTGATGTGGCCCGCAAGTTCCCTGGCGGCGTCGCCGTTGAAGAGAAGATCTTCGATGAGTTCGCGTTTGTCATCGTACCGCTGGTAGTACGCGATGAGGGCGATTGCGTCGTGTCGTTCGGTGAGAGCTTCATCGTCGTAACCGTGAGCAGCCGCGAGCTCGCGGTACACCGACGGTGGTTCCTCGTAACTCACCGCCGGCAGGTGTACAAACGAATCGGCGGCCTCGGGATCGACCAGTGCCCCGACAGTCGCTGCGACGGTTGTCGCCGACCGGTCGTCCTCGACCACTGCACGCACCCCAAACGAGAAATCAGCGGGTCGGGGGTTCGAATCGACGATCGCGCCGTCGACCCCGAACAGTTCGAGGAACTCAAGGGCGGCTGCATCCTCGGAATTCGAACCGGCACCAACGAGGAGCACGAACGGTTGCGTGCCATCACGGTCGACGTCAAACATGGCATCACCCAGGTCATACGCCCCATCCCGAAGGGGACGGCGACGAACGAGATGATAACGTTCGACTGTATCACCGTGTACCTGGTCTATCCACCCCGCTATGGCCCGTTCGAGCGCAGCGCCACCGACAACGCCATCGGCAGTCGCTGGGTGCCGAATGACGATTGGTGTCCGAACGATGACGGCGCGCCGAACGGCGGTGGCGACTGCGGCAACGTCGTCCATCAGTTTCTGGATGACCGGGTCTTCGACAAGGGGTTCAACCGCGTCCGGCTGGGCGCGTTCGACGAGCGCCGAATCGATCCGACCCTTGAGATCATCGGCGGCCGCCTCCTCGAGGAGTGCGATCTCATCGCTTTCGATCTGAATGTCGCCGCGATGTCGTTCGACGACACCGAGGACTTCGACCGCATCGTCTGCAGTGATTGACGGATACGCGCGGACTCCTGCGGACTCGAAGGCGGCGATCTCGGCCGTACCGGTCTCGTCGCGTATCGAAAAGATCGTCGGTCCACTCGTTTGCCTGACGTTCGCTACGACGCCTTCGATCATCACACTCGAACCAACGGCATCGTCGAGCTGTTCGATCGGGACACGTTCGACCGATTCCGTGCTCGCAGTTGCGTCCTCGGTCGGTTGTTCGGGCTGTTCTGTGGTGGTGAGTGGTTGCTCGTCGGTCGCTGGTTCGGCCTGTGGTGCGGCGGAGGTCGGTTCTCCCTCGGGCTCCGCGTCCGCATTGGGATCGTGGACCGATTCGCCACGGAATTCTGAATCCGACTGACGGATCGACCACGCGAGGTCAACGTTACCGTTGTTCTGGACGTTTTCGACCTGGACGATGACTTCGTCGCCCTCGGACCAACCTAGGTTTTCCAGTCGCGTATCGAGTTGGCTGCGGTGTAACAACCCAGTGACGGAGTCGCCGATGCGAACGAATACCCCGAAATCAGCGTATCCATCGACCGTTCCCCGATAAAACCGACCGGCCTCGAGTTCGGCCGCTTCGGATCCGCGAAACTCAAAGAGGATGTCCTCTTCGTGAAGGTTATCCCAAGTCATCTCGGGACCTCCGTGAATGACATCAGGTCACTGCCACCGGCGACTGTCCGGGCCAGAGCACAATACAACGGAAAACACGGAATACCGTACGAACTCATTGTCACAGAGGTCAGCCCGGACGTTAAAACGGTTGTCGAATCGTCACCGTCATCCGAAGCCCTCGACATCGCCTTGTTCAGCGACATACGCGAGACCGTCGACGAGTGCCTCGGCTTCTTCGGGAAAGAGTGCGACCTCGATCTCGTTTCCCTCATCGTCTGCAAACGCGAGCTTCACTCGATTATCACCGAACGGACGGGCCGTCGCTGCAGACACATCGTACAGCTTGACAGTAGCTGCTTTCGTTTGGGCGCCAACGTTCTGAACTGAGCCTTGCTTGAGCTGAATCAAGAAGTCGACGAGCTCGAGCGTGAGCATGGCCACAAATCACCTGGCGAGAAGAAAACCGCTCCGGCTTACCGGTGGGCAGCACCCACGTTCTCCTCACTCTCGAAGGAGTGCTGGTGGGGTGAGATGCGGGCATACTCGACCGCCCGTTCGCCGAGTTCGACGACACGCTCCTCGATCGCCTCGTCGGTGAATCTATCGCCCTCGATGACCGTCCGTGCTCGTGGGACTGCGACCTCCCATGGCAAGACCCACGCGTTCAACGATCGACACACAGATCGCAAATGTTCGAGAGCCGTGATCGGGAACCGACCCCCGGCAACAGCGAGTAAGCCGACGGTCGCATCTTCGAATTCGTCGAACCCGCAGTGGTCAATCATGTTCTTGAGCACCCCGGAGTACGAGCCATGGTACATTGGGGTACCAAGCAGAATGGCATCACTTGCAGCGACGACGTCGCGCAACCGCTCGACATCGCCGGCCGCAGCCGCATCGGGATCGAGTAAGGGGATATCGAGCGAACGACCCTCGAGATGAGTCGTCTCCGCACCGGCAGTGGCGCTCGCTGTCAACGCCCGCTCGATTGCAACATGGGTATAACTGCCAGCTCGGCGACTACCGCTCAATCCGACGACGCGAATGGGTCCGTCGGTCATACGGACACGAGCACGCATCGGTGCTTAACGATTGTTGGTCATATGACCGACTACCAGCAGGCACTCCAATCCAGTTTCCGTGAAATCAGTTCCGATGAATTGATTCTGTGCTCGCCCGTAAGCCGTCCGACCAAGTACCCGCAGGACACTCGGGCGGTCAACGGCTTCATTGAATCGCCCCGAGGATGACGGCTGTGTACCAGCTAGGCGTGTCGGTGTGCATCGCCTCGGGGTCAAGCCCCGAGGCACTGTCTTCCTTATCTGTAACACGGTGCGGACTCGTCGGACCCGAAGCGGCAAAGGCGTGCGTCGATCGCACCCCGTAGCCAAGCACGCCGACGACGCCTACGAATCGTAACCGGAGCTAGCAAGCCGAACAATCGTCGTCCCAACGTCATTCTCCTCGAGTTCGACCAGCCCATCATCAGCAAGGTCATTCACTACCCCGCACAACCAGTCTCGACCAAACTCACCTGCTGGATCGTAATCGACACGAACTGTTCGACCTAGTGTATCCAGTGCCACCGGCTCGCCTGAAGTCAGCGCCCGGACGATTCGGCCTCGATACTGGCGGCGGCTTCCGGCAAAGGCAGCCTGTGTCGGGACGTCCGGTGCCCGAAAGTCACCGGTGTCGTACGCCCGACACGAGTCCTGCCAGGGACACTCCTCGCAATTCGGATCGGCAGTACAAACCGTGGCACCGAGTTCCATGATGGCATTGTTCCAGGTGCGTGAGCGTCCTGGGGGGAGCAATACATCAGCCACCGCGCCGTGCGTGGGTGGCTCATCAGCGGTGTCCATCGCGAGCAACCGGTGAACGACTCGCTTGACGTTCGTGTCCACGACAGCGCCGCCGGCGTTGAACGCGAAACTTGCCACTGCATTGGCTGTATAGGGACCGACACCCGGTAATTCCTCTAAGGACGCTGGATCCTCGGGTATCTCGCCGTCCCACGCCTCCACGATTTGAACGGCGGCCTCGTGCAGATACCGCGCACGTCGATTGTATCCCAATCGATGTGATGACCAGAACGCGATCACCACGTCGACTCTCGTAGCCGCAAGCGAGTGGATGTCCGGCCATCGGTCGAGAAATGCCGTCCAGGCCTCCTCGACGCGAGAAAGTTGGGTCTGCTGGCTCATGACCTCCATGACCAGAATCGCGAACGGATCCGTCGTCTCCCGCCATGGAAACGACCGTTTGTGTATTTCATACCAGTCGACCAACTGATCCTGCAGATCAGAGGCCGGAGCGGGAAGGTCGACGTCAGCCGCGGTCATGACCGTCTCCGCTCGCTCACGTTACTACACGGTTTCGAGTTTCGTCGCACGCCAGGTCGAAAGGGGTATGGGGCCAATGCTAATAGCACAGGTTATGAGTCTCGATGAGCTCTCCAGCGAGATTGAAGCCGAATACGATGCGCTCCCCGATGAAATGACGGTCGCTCTCGATCGACAATCGAAAAACGAACTCGCCTTTCTACAGACCGTGCTCGGCACCGAAGAGACCGACGAACTGCTTCGCCGCGCGATTCACTTGCTCTTTCAGTCGACCGTCGACGTGGGTGGAATGGATTTCCACCTACGTCAATCATTCGACATCACATACGACGAATATCTATCAGGGATGACCTACGATGAGATGCGAGGAGGCGGCAGCTACCAGCCGCCAACTGAAGACGATCGACGATATCAATTCTGAGACGGTACGGCCGGTGGGGAGTTAATTATCCTCGTTCAGATACTTCGCTTCCCATTCCTTCCGTGCCTCGATCTCCCGATGACCCCGTCGCGTAACCGTATAGTAGTTGGTCCGTCGGTCACGTTGACCCTTTTCTACGAGACCTTTCTCGACTAACGTATCGAGATTCGGGTAGAGACGTCCGTGGTGAATTTCGCGTTCGTAGTACTCCTCGAGTTCGTCCTTAATTGCAAGGCCATGTGGCTCGTCCTTGCCGCCGATGACATAAAGGAGATCCCGCTGGAATCCCGTCAAGTCGTGCATTGGGAATGACCATTCGATAATTCGTTTCGGTTTACAATAAAAATGTCGGGTTGTAAGTCAAAACTTCGATCGAACCGGCCCGCACGGACGAGGACTTGACGTCCAGTGGGTTTCGAACGTGGTCCCGATTGACGAAAGTATACTCGTCAAATGAACATGTCTGTAACTGTTCGACTTGGCACTCATCAAGTATCGTGCGGAAATGGTAAGCAAGCTTCGCCAAAATCGGCGAAACTCGCTTGCCGCCCTGAATTGGTCCCCGCTGACGCTTCGGCCCTCCAAAGCGAAGCGTCACCTGAAGATAGCCACTGGCAGCGTAATAAAACTAACGGATGCGTCAGGACATGATCGTCGGCAGATCGACCTCGAGATCTCGACGTGCAGCAGCAGCCTTGACGGTATTGTACAACAGCATCGCGATGGTCATCGGGCCCACCCCACCGGGCACTGGCGTCAGATGTGCTGCCTTTCGTTCGACACTCTCGAACTCGACGTCGCCAACGAGTTTGTATCCTTTCTCGGTGTCGGCATCGACCCGGTTGACGCCAACATCGATGACGGTGGCGCCGGCATCGACCATCGATCCATCGATCAGTTCGGGAACGCCGGCCGCGGCGATCACGATGTCAGCACCCGTCGTGTGCGCGGCGAGGTCGCGCGTTCGAGAGTGACAGACGGTGACGGTCGCGTTTCCCCCGGCAGCCTTCTGGATCAGCATGTTCGCCAAGGGCTTGCCGACGATCATCGAGCGTCCGACGATGGTCACGTCCTTCCCAGCCGGGTCGACACCAGCCTCGGCCAATAACCGGAGAACTCCGTGGGGGGTACACGGCAGGAACCGGGGATTGCCAGCAACGAGTCGCCCCACATTCTCGGGATGGAACCCGTCGACATCCTTTGTCGGATCGACCCGTTCGAGCACGGGATCAGTATCCACGTGCTCGGGAACCGGCATCTGAACGAGAATGCCGTCGACATTCTCGTCCGCGTTTAATTCATCAATCGTGTCTAACAGCACCGCGGCAGAATCATC
>SKNY01000075.1 GCA_007123105.1 Salinarchaeum sp.
CCGCGGGCGTCGGCTGGCGCCATGCCGGCACCCTCCGGAATCGCATCGCCACACCGGGGACAGAACGTTCGTGACCCGCTCATTGCATGCTGGTAGCCGATTCGACCGGTTAAAGCACCTGATCGGTGCGG
Organism: Salinarchaeum sp.; assembly: GCA_007123105.1. Classification (GTDB taxonomy): domain Archaea; phylum Halobacteriota; class Halobacteria; order Halobacteriales; family SKNY01; genus SKNY01. The sequence continues at coordinate 132 of SKNY01000075.1, forward strand.
CCGTGCCGGCACTAGCTATCAATCAGATGATGTGGTATCGATGATCTCGACGTCGAATACGAGCGTCTCACCGGCCAACGGGTGGTTGAAATCGATGCGGACGACCTCGTCGTCGACGTGGACGACCTCGCCGATCTCGCCGGTTTGCCGTTGGAGTTGCATGCCCTCTTCTGGCAGCGTGCCATCGAGCAGCTCGGCGAGCTCCGCGGCCTGGTGTTCGATGATCTTCTCCTCGGTTTGGTGACCGTAGCCGTCTTCTGGGGCCACCTCGATCCTCGCTTCCACACCTGCTTCTAACCCACGGAGGCCGTCCTCGAGTCCCTGGATGATCTCGTTTGCTCCGATTTCAACGGACATTGGTTGATGCTCCTGTTCGTCTACTGGCAGGCCTTCCTCCTCGGCGACCGACTCACGCGAGGTGTCGAACACGGGTCCGTCGGGGATGCGACCGACGTACTCGAAGGTCACGGTATCGCCTGTAGCAATTGTCACAATCGGGAACGATCGTCCCAGCCGGAAAAGAGATGGGATTTAACCGATCGCAGCCGTCCTTGAAACGTTTTTAGCCCGTGACGTTCTCCGATCATATATGAACTGGCGAACGGACTGGGGCCTACGGTCCCGGATGGCCCTGACGATGTTTCTGCTGTTTGGGCTGTACATCGTGTTCATCGGCGTGCTGGTCGCACAAGGGATGGGCATGAGCGGCGTGATCGTGATGGTTGGACTGTTCTCGTTCGTACAGTACTACTTCAGTGATAAGCTGGCGCTCCGGAGCATGAGCGCAAAAAAGGTTACCGAACAGGAACACCCAGAACTGCATGATATGGTGACCCGGCTGTCCCGCCAGGCCGACCTCCCGAAGCCGGCGGTCGCGGTCGCCCAGAGCAACGTGCCGAACGCGTTCGCCACCGGTCGCAACCAGCGCAACGCGACCGTCGCGGTGACGACCGGACTGATGCAGACGCTGAATCGTGACGAACTCGAAGGGGTGATCGCCCACGAACTTGCCCACATCAAAAACCGCGACGTGATGGTCATGACGATCGCGTCGTTCCTCTCGTCGGTAGCGTTCATCATCGTTCGCTGGGGTTGGCTACTCGGTGGCAACAACCGGAACGCGGCCCCCGTGTGGGTGGCAATCCTCATTTCGCTGGTCGTGTGGGTCGTGAGTTTCTTCCTGATTCGTGCGCTCTCGCGCTACCGGGAATACAGTGCCGACCGGGGTGCAGCCGCCATCACGGGCAAGCCCTCGGCGCTGGCGTCGGCCCTGATGAAAATCTCCGGGCGGATGGATCAAGTCCCGGAACGAGACCTCCGCGACCAGGCCGAGATGAACGCCTTTTTCATTATCCCCATCCGCAGCGGCTTCATCGGGAAGATCGCCTCCACCCACCCGCCGACCGAAGACCGGATTGATCGACTTCGGCAGCTCGAACGGGAACTGGAGACGGCGTAGCCTGCGTCGATGTGTGATTAAGAAGATATAACACGACTGGCCGTTCAATTCGGGACTGGAATGTCCCCGAAACGATCAATCAGAAAGCGGACAGCGTTGAACCGCCGGACCTACGCCCTGTTGACGGGCGCCGCGACCACCGGGGCAATCGCAGGCTGTCTCGGCGATGACGACGACGATCCAGCCGACGTGGATGACGTCGACGACACGGATGCCGTCGATGGCACCGACGATGTCGACGACACGGATGACGCCGATGACACCGACGATGTCGATCCGGCCGACGATCCCGACGACGCCGACGACGCCGATGACGCCGATGACGACCCCGACATCGAACGCCACGACGTCGTGGTCACGAACACGCTGTCCCCGCCGGTGCCGGCTGACGCCCAGTACGGCATCGGCTGGAGCGCCGAACCCACACCTGCATTCATGGGCGGCAACCGGTACCAGTACACGCTGATGGGCCGGTCGCTGGTCGATCACGAGGTGAACAGCTTCCTCCTGGAGGACTGGGACTACCGCCCGGGGTTCCTCGAGATCACGTTCCAGGACGACGTCTTCTGGTGGTCCGGCAAGCCCGTCGACGCACACGACTGGTACGGCCACATGGAGCTGACCGACTGGGTCGCCGGTGGCGACGATCTCGACGCGTACCCGAACATCATCTCGCGACAGCTGATCGATGACCGCACGATGCAGCTGGCGCTTGCGGACACCTGGCGCCAGGACTGGGCGCTCCAGCAGAGCGTGGTTGGCGAGCACATCAACGGCAGCTTCGACTTCCACGAACCCTGGATCGAAGAGTTCGCGGACACCGGCGGCGATATGGACGCCGTCGAGGACGTGCGCACCGACATCTCCGAGCTGTGGGTCGACGATGACGACGGGCTCGTCCACCACCTTCACATCCCCTTCGAGTTCCGGCTTGCCGACGATGGATACGGCGAGGTCGGCGAGGACTACTGGGAGTTAGAACTCGTCCCCGAGAAGAACGGCCAGCAGCGCGCCTACGTCGAGGACATCAACTATACCCGGCTCCGCTTCACGGCCGAGGAGGAGACCTCCGCCCGCAGCATGGACCGGTTCTTCGAGGGCGAGGAACCCTACCAGAACTACGAGTTCGTCTTGGACGAGGACGTCCCGTTCGACTACCAGGTCATCGAGTTCGAGGGCGAGGGCGAGATCGGCGCCTGGGGGTGGAACATGAACACGGAGGCCCACCCGACCGACAATCCACACTTCCGGCGGGCGTGGTCGTTCGCCACGCGCCGGAGCGACTTCGAGTGGGAGACCCGCCCCGTGAACGAATTGAACGGCCACCCGTTCCTGAGCGAGGCCCGGCTACGTCGCTGGGTGAGCGAGGACGTGGTCGAGGAGATGACCGTCTACGGCATCGACGCCGAATGGGACCGTGCCGAGGAGGAGATGGAGATTGGCGGCTTCGAGCAGGACGCCGACGGCCGGTGGCTCCGTCAGGACGATGGCGAACCGATCGAAATCGACCTGTTCCACTATTCGTGGATGGCCGACGTCGCCGACTACGGCTCGGACTGGTGGGAGGACATGGATGACTTCGGCATCACCATCGAGCCGAGTTCGGACATCACCGACCCATGGACCGTCGATGCAGACTTCACCGGCGGCCTGCTCCCTGAATGGGTGTTCTCGACGATCTTCGGCGAGGAGGACCTCAGCTGGACCGCGACCAATCCCGGCTTCCCCGAATCCGTCGAGGCGCCGGAGGTCGGCGATACGGACGCGCCCCAGGAGGACTGGGTCGAATACGACACCAGGACGATGGCCGACCGGCTTGGTGTCACGCTCGATGAGGACCCCTACCAGAACATGGTCGACCAGCTGGCATGGGTTGCAAACCAGCTCGTCCCCCGTACTCTCGTGGTCACGGACATGACGATGCACGCGTACAACGACGAGCGCTGGCGGCTCAAACCGCCCCAGGATCATCCCGAACTGTTCGTCCGCCCGCCGTGGGAGCGGGTCTGGTTCAACGGCACGCTCTCGTACGTGCCCGAGGACGAACGGTAACCTCGTCATCCGGCTGTTCTGTCGTTACAGCGAATCCGGAATGACCGGTTCGCCCGTCTCGATCGATTCGTTGACCGCCAGCGTGAGCGCGAGCGAGTCGATCGCGTCGTCGTACGGCGAGCGGACATCGTCGGTGTCGCCGGTCTCGATCGCGTCGAGAAACGCCCTGACTTCCGTGGCGTACTGATCCCGATCGAACTCCTCGTCGATCTCCTCGCCGTCGACCGTGCCGGTGAGGCTTCCCTGGGTGATTGCAAGCGTCGCACCGTCGGCGATCACCTCGAGGCCGACCTTCCCGCGTTCGGCCGCACACGACGTCGATACGTGGCTCACGACGCCAGTGTCGTGGGTCATCGTGGACGAGGAGACGTCCGCGAAGTCGACACGCGGTTCGAGGCGATTCGCCCCCGCCGCGGCGACCTCCTCGACCTCACCGCCGAGGTAGCGGACGGTGTCGAAGATGTGGGTCGCCTGTTCGACCGTCTGCCCGCCCGATGTCTCCAGCGAGCGCCACCAGTGGCCGTCGTCGCCGGCGACACCACCCTGCCAGTACCCGTCGATGTATCCGATGGAGCGACCGTCGAGCAGCTCCCGGGCCCGATCGACGCCCGCCGAATACCGCCAGTTGTACCCGACCTGGGCCAGGACGTCGTTGTCTTCAACCGCCGCAAGGATGTCCCGGGCGGTGTCCATCGATAGTGCCAGCGGTTTTTCGACGAAGAGGTCATAGCCCGCCTCCGCCGCCGCGATCTCGGGACCGCCGTGGGCAAACGGCGGCAGACAGACGAACACGACGTCGAGATCTGTCTCTGCGTACAGCGATTCGTACTCGGTAAACGCGGCGGCGTCGAACCGCTCGGCCGCCTCCTCGGCGGTCTCGCGGTCGATGTCACAGATGCCGACGACCGACACATCGTCCATCTCCTCGAGATTGCCAAAGTGTTGCCAGCTGGCGATACCACCCGCGCCGACGAACCCGATGTTCACGCTCATCGTGATCGTCCTCTTCGGAGCGCCCGGTAAAGGTACCGAATTTGAAACGAACTGATGGGGCAAGCGTCGAGGATCGAGTTACACAGGCCAATTCATTCCCCGGGCATGCGGTCATGACGGACGTGGACCACTTGGTACCGGTACGCATCCCTCGGTGATCGGATCACTACGGTTCACACCGATGGTGGTGTGGATCGAAGGGCGGCTGGTATGATGTGTTTGGAATTCGGTGACGGGTGAGAACTGGTGGCACTGTCCGGACGACCGTGCACAAGCGCAGGCGTGGCCGGCCAGTACGCGGGCCTACCGACCAGTGCTAGTTGGCGTGATACCCCCGTCAGTGACAATCCGCCGATTCAGGTCCGTAGACGTGACATTGGAGCATCTGTGATGAAACGGCTCCACCAATTGATTGCGTTCACGATCTTTTAGTGGGCTTGGTCTGGGTGTTCCCACTCGTGTTCGTGCGCACGATCCTACCGGATCACCCGGTCGGTGCCACCACGTTCCGGGGCGAGCCCTCGAGGTAGGCGATGACGGTGTCCACGATGCCTTCGTTGAGGCCCGCAATGCTCTCGGGCGTCTGGTCTGCGACGTGCGGAGTGAGCACGATCTGCTCGCACTCGATTAGCGGGTGATCCGTCGGCAGTGGCTCCTCGTCGAAGACGTCGAGGCCAGCCCCGCCTAGGTGTCCGCGTTCGAGTGCATCCACGAGTGCCTCGGTGTCGACGAGCTCGCCACGGCCAGTGTTTACGAGCAGCGCTCCTTGTTTCATGGTCGCCAACTCATCTGCCCCGATCAGGCCCGCCGTCTCCGGGCTCAGTCGGACGTGGAGACTGACGACGTCCGCGTCTGCCAGTAACGTCTCTAGACTCACGAATTCGACGTCGAGGCGATCTGCCCGGTCTGGGCTCGGATTGAACGTCCAGCATATGACGTCCATTCCGAACGCGTCTGCTAATCGGATCAGTTCCGCGCCGATGTTCCCCGCCCCGATGACGCCGAGCGTCTTCTGCTGCAGGTAGACGTTCTCGCGGGCGGGCCACCTGCCGTCGCGGAGTTCCGCGGTATAATACCCGACCCGTTTGGCGGTCGCACACATCAACGCAAAGGCGTGTTCGGCCACCATGGGTGTCGTTGTCGTCGGCTGGTTGCACACGGTCACGCCCTGCTCGGCGGCCGTCTCCAGGTCGATGGTATCCGTCCCGATCGAGCAGGTCGCGATCAATTCGAGGCCCGGGAGCTCCCGGAGGACATCGCCCGGCCAGCTGACCGCACTCCGCGTGTTCAGGATGATCTCGGCGTCGTGTACCCGCTCGAGTTTCTCCGTTCGATCGGCCGGCCGATCGGTGTACA
>SKNY01000027.1 GCA_007123105.1 Salinarchaeum sp.
GCTCGCCGAGCTCGCCGCCGAGCACCTCGACCTCCCCGACGCAACCGGTCGATCGGTGCGCGTGAACGTCAAAGGCATCAACCACTTCACCTTCATCGACGAGGCATCCTGGAACGGGATCGATCTCATGCCAGCCGTCGACGCAGAACTCGACGCCCAACGGCCGCTGCCTGGTGGGTTCGAGCCGGGCGACTTCGATGATGCGAGCTACTTCGTCGATAACGACCAGGTGAAACTCGATTATTATCGTCGTTACGGGGTGCTCGGGGCCGCGGGCGACCGCCACCTCGCGGAGTTCGTCCCGTGGTATCTCGCGGTGGAGGATGAACGGGATGTCCACCGGTGGGGGATCCGGACGACTCCGAGCGAGTATCGCGTCGAGAAGTGGCCCGCCGGCGAGGACGACCGGCGGGCGTATCTCGAGGGGGATCGCGAGTTCGAGTTCAGCGACTCCGGCGAGGAGATGGTCCAGATCATGCACGCGTATTTCGGGGGGTCGCCGCTCCAGACCAACGTGAACGTGCCAAACGCGGGCCAGGTGGCCGGATTGCCGAATGGCGCGGTCGTCGAGACGAACGCCGTGATCACGCCGGGCTCGATCGACCCGATTGTCGCCGGGGGATTGCCCGCTCAGCTCGAGAGCATCGTCCGACGGCACGTCACCAACCAGGAGACGCTGGTGACCGCCGGCCGAGAGGGCGACGTCGATCGCGCCTTCGGTGCGTTCCTCGACGATCCGCTGGTCACGATCCAACCCGACGAGGCAGCCGCCCTGTTCGCGGACCTGATCGACGGCCAACGGTCCTACTTCGAGGTGTGGGACCTAGCGGGCTCGGACGTCCTGGAGGAAGCCTGATTCGGATCGCTTCCAACCGTGGACCGCTCGGCAGTCAATCAAGACGGACCGACCGAAAACGGCCGCCGACCGCAGATAACAGCTGAACAGCTGTTATACCCCGTGACAATCGACATCGACTGTTCCAATGAAGGGATTCGTTCGATTCGTGCGTCATCCGTCCGCTGTACGGGACGATCGAGGGTGAGGGCAACATTTGCGACCCGTTGGTCAGAACGGTCGACGAGTTCGTCGACATCGGCTAAGTGTAGCTTCAACCGCGTACTTGCTGGTGTTCGTCAATTTCGACTGGGTAGAGTCGGCGTAGTTTGATCCGTGCATCGTCGGTGTTGAACTGCCAGTCGATGAGTCGATCAGTTGCGTTTCGATGAGCCTGCCACGCAGCGACCTCAAACCGGAGGGTCGCTGCGTGGTGGATTCGACGGTCGATACACTGCCGTTTGAGGACGTTGAGCTCGATTTCGGCCATGTTTAACCAGCTCCCTTACTTGGGAGTGTACTGGCACTCGAATCGATCAAGGTATGCCTGGGCTTCATCTGGCGGAAAGACCTGATAGAAGTCGGCCGGTTTGTGGGTGTTGAGTTGATCAACCACCATCCGGATGCAATCGGCATCTGGGTAGTGATCATCCGCGAGTTCGACCATCCGGTCGATGAATTCGGTAGTGCGTCGTCGATCGGTGACCTCGACGTTCACCCAGCCAGTCAACGGTTCCGGGGCGAGGTGAATCCGTTCTTTCCCGTTCCGTTTGTACCGAGAAATGACCCGGGCGACCGCTCCCGGCGATACCGGGAGCGGTCGCGTTCGTGGCCACGGAGTGCCTTGCTGGATTCATCGAAGTAGATGACTGGACGATTCTCGTCGTATGGTTCGTGATAGAGTTTGAGGACGTCCTCCATATGATAGACGAAGTCAGCATCATTCTCGGAGCGAATCGACCAGTACTCAGAGAGCATGCGGTTCCAGGTTTTTTAGCCGCTGGCGGACGGTTTCGTGCGAGATCTACTCGAAGTCGATCTCGTCAAGGGCCACGAGTTCGTCGGCCAGCAGATGGAGTGTCCAGCGGGCGTGTCCTTCTGGCGGGTCGCTACACGCGAGTCTGATGAGGCGAGCTTCGGCGTTCCCATCCATTTTGCGGTCGTATTCGCGGTCGGGCTTGCGGTGATGGATCACCGCGAGTCCTCGCTCACAGTATGCTTTGCGCGTGTTGGCGACTGTCTTGGGGTGACAGCCGACGGGCTCACTGATTTCCGGATCAGTGAGCCCGTCATCGGCAGTCAGCAGTATCCGTGCTCGGGTGTTGTCTTCGTATCTCCTCGTTCTCATGTGCCTGGGTGATCAGGAGTTCGTAGGAAACGACGGAAATGTGGGGGTGACCTATCACTTCGTCTGTCTCCTATCGTTCTCTGATTTACTCACGAGAGGAGCTCGGCGCACTTGACGAGGTCGTCCTCAGTCGTCCACCGACAGAGACGTCCAGAATCGTCGAGCATCTCGAAGATTGTCGTCTGCATTCCGCTATACGGGTTGGCGATATCGACTCCCGTGTCAATCGCGTCTGCATCCAACGTGTCGTACTCGCGTTTGAACACGTGCGTCTTCGCGAAGTACTTCTCGAGGGCTGTGAAGTACCCCTGCTCGACGAGGAAGCCGCCCTGGGCGTGTTCGGCAACACCCACGATGACGTCCGTGTAATCGGCGAGTAGCCGGAACTTGAGGTAGGTGTTCGTCCACTCACTACGGACATCGACCATTAGAAACGCGTACGCGTCGGGCTGCCGATTGAGGCGATCTTTCACGAGCTGGAGACGACGGATCTCGGGTCGCCCATAGCTGCCAAGGACGAAGTACGAACGCTCGGTCGAGAAAATTGGTGTGAGTTCGGCGACGCTCTGTTTGAGTGTTTCGTACTCCGCCGGCATGAGTGAGGTCTCATGGAGATACTCGTCAGCTTTCTCGGCGAGTTCGTCGACGCTGATCGGATCCTCACTCATCAGATCGAGAATGCTCCCGTTCCCTGCTTTAATGTGGCGACTACACCGGCGACCGTATCGGTTTGAACCGATTCGTATTTGAGCGAAACGCTTTTGCACGCACTACTCGAATAGTCAGGTAATGAGTACGTCCGACCACACGCCGAGCGACCTCGGATCCGTTCGGGAACGGCTCAACGTCGTCACTCAGGAGACGCGGTTTGCGCTCCTCCAGGACATCCTCGGACATCCGTTGGAATTACCGACGCTGAAGGAACTCGACTACGTCAACCCCAGCAAGAGCCAGACGACGATTCGCCAGCACCTCCAGCAGCTTGTCGACGCCGGCATCGTCGAGGAGGTTCTCCTGTCCGAGGATCGACGGCAAAATGACCTGCCGTACAAGTTCTACGGGATCAGCACGAGTGGGCGAGAATTCCTCAAGGAACACAAGCTCCTCCAGGCACAAGACACACTTCGAGCGATCTACGACCGAGTAGAGAAGACCGACGATATCAAACGCTACGAGACTGCCCCGCGGCCCGAGCGCTGACCGCTCACTTTTTTCTTTCGCAGACGGGGTGTCCCCTCGAACAACCGCCCCATCCGATTGAACCGCTACTCCGTCTACTCATCAGGATTGACGGCACCTTTATACTGAGAACGGATTTTGTCACCATCCCGCCACTGCCAGTAGTAGTAGTAGTAGTAGCGATTGTCGTTGATCTCCTTGATCGTGATTGTGGCCTTCGATGGGACGTCGTCTGGGAGGTCGTTGGGTCGCTCTTCGGTCTCCTGCTCTTCCGACTCCTCTTCAAGACGAGCCTCGCGAGCTTTGTGTTCCGCCAATTCATCGGCGTAGCGGGCTACGTGTTGGAGCTGTTCAGGAGAGCACCCGTTGAGGGCATCAACGATGTTCGTCGGGAGTTCCGCCGTCGGTGTCGGTGGCTCGAAAGACATAACGGGTCGATAACTTTTAACCAACATATGCAGCTGTTACCATAGTTTTGTTGGTTAATTGGTTCCGTTCCTCATTACAGTCGCTTTTTAGAGCCCGTCCGATAATTGATGGTTCTCCTTAGCAGACCGGGCGAATTTTGCTCACGATACCGACTACTACCCCAGGCCTTGACGACGAAAAATCTCCTGTCCTCACTCCGGTTCCCAGCCCGACCGCCAGAGCTCCAACAGGATATGCGTCGAGGAAAACAGCGACCACTCCGCTTGAGTTCCTCGCTCTCCCCGTAACATGACCGGTCACAGCCGCGGTTGACACGTTGGCCGAACACCGGTTCAACCGTCCGGGCCCGCTTGTGGTATATCTTCCTGCCGGGCTTGGTCCAAAGCTTCCACTCCATCAACTCCTTCGACCCGTGGTCCTTGGGGATCCGTCCACGTGGCGGTCCCTCCTCGGCCAGCTCCTTACGTCGTTTCCAATACTTCCTGGTCGCAATGTACAGTTCGGTCTCTTCGTCCTGCAGATCCGTCACTACCTCCTGCCAGTAGCCTGCATCGGCCAGGACGTTCTCTGGCCGTTCGCCGTGAAGGTCCTCACACTGCTCAATCCTCGGCTTGAGCTGATTGACGTCATTGGCGTCGGTGGTCACCTTCGACAATCACCTGATTCTCACAGTCGACGGCGGCTTGGCCGTTGTAGCCCTGCGCTCACCCGTCGTGGGTCTTCATCGTCTGGCTCTCGGGAGTCCACACGCCTTCGGCTTCGGCCCGATCGGCGACATCGAACGCGGGAGACAAACTGATGATGGACGCCTCCTCATCCTCGACTAGTTCGCGAAGGCGGGCGGTCGCCGTGTCGCTTGTATCGAGGATTACATAGCCGCGTTCGACGAGTTTATCGGCGCCGTCAGCCCATCCGATTTCAGATGCCGACTGAATTGCCGCGAAGCTAATGCGAGACTCGGTAGCCAGCTGAAAGAGCGCCCGTTTGCGCCATTGCTCCCGGGACTGTTCATCAGTGAGGAGAGACTCAACCATGACCGCCCGACTCTCGTCGCCAAGCTGATCGTCCCCGACCCGGTCGTACAACTCGTCACGGGCCTCCCGCAGGGTACGATCGATCCGTTGCCAGTGTTCACAGCCCGATTACAAGTCGTTCCGTGCGAAGTTGAGCGTGAGAATACCCTTCGAGACGACGACACCACCAACACCGAACGCTCGATTGGTGTTTACGTACAGGCCGTTACTATAGATATCGAGTCCATCATGGGGTGCATACTCGAGAGCGATGACCACATCAGTGGTCTCTCGGGTAAGCGACGGTCGCGACGAATCAGCGACCGCCTCCCGTGGGTCGTCCCGATCGACCGCTTCGCCGTTGATGAGCACCGAGACGCCGGTCCGAAATCGAGCGTACGCGAACCGCTTTTGCAGTGATTCCCGGTACGGCGCCATCGGTAGCTGTCCGGGTCGGGTACCTCACTTGCGTAGTGGTCGATCTCGCCCAGCAGGCCATCGAGCTGGTGCTCGGTCTCGACGACACAGCCGTCTCGCCCGCTAAGATCTGCCCACGGACCGATGTCGCGCTGATCGCGGTAGTCGACAACGCCGTATCTCGGCTCCAGATGCGGACGGCACCCTTAGCGATGATCGCCCCCCTGCCGATGCCCCACTCGCCAATGGCGTCGTCGTCCGATCGTTGCTTGGTACCAGCCCCGAGGACGGACAGGTTTCTTCGTCCCTCGTTCGTCGTGAGATCGACCCTGGGACCGTCGTCGACGATCGTCCGTTCCGGGGAGATGCTAACGGCACCCGTGTTGAACCGTGGCTATCGATGCCGTTCTGGACGGCTTCGCGGATCGCATCCGGGAGATCAGCCATCTGATCCTCGATCAGATAGGTCGCGACCCGCTTATCAGCGGTCATCGTCACGCCGCTGATTCAGGATTGAGGGTTCCGTTGGAGAGGGTGTCATCCTTGAGCTGGTCCCGACATGCCGTTCCTTGGTCGGTAAACTACCCCTCCCTGCTCGCTCGCGGGATACCCCGCTCGCTCCCTGAGGAAGGGGCTTTGATGTGGACTCCCAGCAATCAGTCGCCGGCAATTGGCCGGTGACTCTTGCCGTTCA
>SKNY01000035.1 GCA_007123105.1 Salinarchaeum sp.
AGGATGTGTTCTCCGTCGTCATCGATCACGGGCAGTGCCCGGACGAACAATCGTATGCGTACTGCATCGAAGACATCGATGACGCAGTCCCAGCGGTGACCGTCCTCGCCAACACGACCGCCCTACAAGCCGTCCACGATGGATATTACCTCCAACTCGCCGTGCACGAAGCAGGCGCGTATGGTGTTGGCGACCATACGGTACGTACCGACTCCCCTTGTCTTTTCCAGCTCGGACCCGATAGCTTCACGGTCGGAGAGCCGAGTCGGCGATTTCGGGATATCGAGGTCATGATTGACGATGAACGGTTTGAGCTCGAAATGCCGACCGATGCCGCGGTTCCGCCACAAACGACGATCGACACCTTCCCGGACTAGCGTTCCCCGGAGAGCGCTTCGTACACCGCGTAGTAGGCCGGTTTGGGGTCGCTGCCGCCGTCGAAGAGCAGTGGATCATCAGTGAGGTCCGGGAACCATCCCGGGACCCACGAATCCGTGTCGCGGACGCCCCATGTCACCATCGTATCGATCCCCTCGCGCACACAGAGTGCCGTGAGGTCGGCGTAAAACTCTGCCTGTGCCGCGCGATGATCGTCCGGTTTCTGCGCCGCCTGATACGCGACATCGACCTCAGTGAACGCGACCTCAAGGCCCAATTTCTGAAACCGCCGGACGTTTTCGGCGACCGATGCCAAGTCGGGGGTCGAGTGTAACGCATGCATCTGGAATCCGATCCCGTCGACGGGGACATCTCGGTCGAGCAGTCGACCGATCAGTCGGTAGATGCCGTCTGATTTGTCGTTTACCTCTTCCGCACCGTAATCGTTGTAGTAGAGATCGGCATCGGACACCTCGTCTGCCCACGAAAAGGCAGCATCCAGATACTCCTCCCCGATGGCGTCGTACCAGACCGTCTCTCGCAACGAACCGTCATCGAGTACGGCCTCGTTCACGACATCCCACTCGTCGATGCGACCGCGGTAGCGTCCGGCCACCGTATACACATGCTCGCGGAGGAAGGATTCGACTTGGTCTGGCGTGCGTTCCCAGCCACGGAACCAGTCCGGCTGTTGGTTGTGCCACACCAGTGTATGGCCTCGGATGTCCATGTCGTATGCCGTCCCGAAGTTCACGATTGCATCGGCATCCGAAAAGTCATACACGCCCGGTTCGGGCCGGAGCGGCCCCATTTTGAGGGCATTTTCCGTAGTAATAACGTTGAATTCCTTCCGCAGGAGATCCCGGTAGTGAGGATCCGTCCGGAGCGTCCCGCCAGATACGGCGGCACCGATGCCGAACGAGGCCGCGTCGGCCACGTCCCGCAACGTCTGAGCAGTTGGCATACGCAGCATGTCAACGAGCCATTGGATAAGCGCATCGGCGGGGTACTCTTGTACGATCAAGTACCAATCAGTGCGTCGCGAGCGCCAAGAAGCGATCGTGGCGCGAACATGCCGTATGGCCACCAACGTCGTGTAGATCATGGCCGGACAACCGAAGCGATCCTGTACCCGGTCGTCGTATGATCCTGTGAATGGTGCGGCTACTCTCGCTCCGGGAGCCGTTTGTATCCGGACGCATCGTCGATCGACCAAACAGGTTCGTCATCCGAGTACGGTTTACTGACGATGTTGCCCGGGCACATCTGGCTGATCCGGGGGCACTTGAGGGAATCGTCGAGCCGGGTATGGAAATCCTCTGTCGGCATGCCCCCGCCCCGGATCGAACGACCGACTACGACGCTCTCGCCGTTCGTGTCGAGGATATGTATGTCAGCCTCCGCGCGAGCCTCGCAAACGAGCTCTTCGCGCGAGCGATCGAGGCCGCCGCCCTCCCGAAATTCGCGAACTACCGAATCGACCGGCGCGAGCCGGCGCTACCCGATCACGGACGAACCGATTTTCTCCTGGTGTCGGACAGTAGCGACCCATGCTACGTCGAGGTCAAGTCATGTACCCACGTGGACGGTGAGGAGGCGAAATTTCCGGATCGACAGACCGAACGCGGCAGGCGACATCTTCGGAGCCTGGAATCACTCGTCGAAAATGGCCACCGGGCAGCGCTGGTGTTCGTCGTCCAGCGTCCCGATGCGACCAGGGTTCGCCCGTACCGGTCAGTCGATCCCGAATTTGCCACCCTCCTGGCCCGGGTCGAACGGGCAGGTGTTACCGTCACGGCATGTACAACGGCGTTCGAACCCCCGATCTATCGGCTGGATCGGCCGACCGTGCCGGTCGTACCGGCTGAGGACGGATGAGGGATCACAACATCGGATGTGATGGGGGAGTAGTCCGGGCGCGACCATCCATGAGAGCCACACCTGAGTGCGGATTGAACATCGGTGAGTATAGTAACTCCATATTGTCATATCGTCATGATAACTGTCACGGCAATCATACCGGGTAGTATGGGACGATTCACGCAATGACGGACCCTTCTGTTCGGATGTGGAAGCATTGCTGTGATCGCGTCGGTCCCGGCATTCGGTTCGGTATCGAAACCGGTTGAGTTCGACAGGTACCTCAGACTGTTGCACATCGTCGGGACGTCCTTCGTGGTGCTTGCAATCCTTGACGCCGTGTTGGAATGGGCGGCCTTGTTCGGCCCCCATTCCCTGGGCCGTCGGGCTCTGGACGCTTGCGACGATCGGATCCAGCGCTCGCACAATGGTGCAACCACCGCCGGGCGGCGGCGTGTACTTTGGACCGATGTTCGTCGGAGTGGCACCCATACCCTCGCCGCGACGCTGTTGGTTCGCAGTGGCACTCAAGTCGTCATCCCCACGGCACGATAGCCGATCCTGCTCGATCTGCGGCCTTAAGCGCCGGTAGTCCGCCTCCTTTTTGTCCTCCCCCGTTGGTCGGCGATACATGACCGAATCGAGACGCGTTGTGACCGTCGACGGCGAGGGAACGATCTACCTCGCCGATGAGCCATGCCCAACACCCGGCCGCGGGGAGGTAGCGATCGACGTGAAAGCGTCGTTGATCACGCCCGGAAGTGGCGCGACACCTGTTGCGAATCGGCGGTCCGATCCCGATCCGGATCGCGAGCATCGAAAGCGAGGCTACCAGGCGGCAGGCCGTATCCGTGACCTTGGTCCGGACGTCGATATCTTCGAGGTCGGAGATCGCGTCGCGTGTATGGGCAGTGGGTATGCGTTTCACGCCGATGTTGACGTCGTCCCCCAACACCTGGTGGTGCCGTTGCCGGACGGCGTATCGTATGCGGAGGGCGCGGCGAACCACCTAGCAGCAACCGGTCTCCATGCGGTACGACGCGGGGCGGTCTCGGTCGGTGAGTTCGTCACCGTCGTCGGACTCGGGCTCGTGGGACAGCTCACCGGACAACTTGCCGGAATTGCAGGCGGTCGAGTCGCTGGTGTCGATCTGTTGGATGGACGTGTTCGCACGGCGCGATCGGTCGGGTTCGATTTGGCCGTGTCCGCAGACGAGGATGCCGTGGATACCGTGCGCTCGTTCACCGACGATCGTGGCATCGATTGCGGCGTGATCGCATTTGGTGGTGAGGGTACTGCGGCGTTCGAGCAGCTCTTGGAGATGACCAAGACCGCCCCAGACGGCCATCGGTATGGCCGGATTGTTATTGTCGGCGGAGCACACGTCGCCGCCGATTACCCAACGGCCCTCGGGAACATGGACGTCCGCGCAGCCTCGCGTCCGGGGCCTGGGTATCACGACTCCGATTGGGAACGAGGAATGTCCTACCCAACCAGCTATCGCGGTGATATCGAGTGGACGACGCGTCGCAACCTCCTCGAGTCGGTACGGCTCATCGACGAGGGCCGATTGGACGTCGAATCGCTCATCACGCATCGGTTCGATCTGGAGGACGCGTCAGCCGGGTACGACGTCCTCATCGATGATCCAAACGAGGCCCTGGGAGTCGTGTTCGAACCGTAGGTTTTCTTCCGAATTTCGGTAGAATGATGCGGTGAGTCCACGCCAGCCCCGATATGGACATCGAGTGGGACGCGATCAATCACGTCACGAAGGTCGATCCGGCAAAACCACTGCCGGCCGACCTCGCGATCCTTCGAGAAACCGACCTGATCATGGTCGGCGGCTCGGACGACGTGACGGCTGAGAACACCCAACAGGCGGTCACCAGCATCCGCGAAGCGGTCCCCTCGATACCGATCGTCCAGGAACCGTACGATTCGAGTCACGTCTCGAGTGAGACGATCGACGCGGTCGACCGGGTTGCAGTCCCCGCCGTCTTCAACGGAGATAGAGACCACTTTGTCGCCAAACACCTCGATTTCTTCACCGAGATCTGTCGCAAGCCGAAGGCGGTCACGGGTGCCTCGTTGCCGGTCGTCGGGGAGGTTATTGCGACCAAGGGTCGGGAAGCGGTTCGTGAGGTGGCGTCGGTGATCATGGCCGAGGGCTACGTGATTCAAAATCTCGACTCGAAAGCAGCGACGCTCACCGGCGTCGAGCGGACCCTCAGTGTCGAAGAAGTCGCCGGCGCCGCCCTGGCCACCGAGATGTTTTATAACTTTCCGATCTTCTACATCGAATACTCGGGTACCTACGGTGGAACTGAAGACGTAACGGCTGCCGAGCCGTACCTTGAGGAGACGGTATTGCTCTACGGTGGCGGGATCAGAAGTCGCGAGCAAACAGAGCAAATCCTCGCCGCAGGAGCGGACGCAATCGTCGTCGGCGATTGTTTTCACGACGATCCGGACCGATTCGTCCGGACGATTCCAGGGTGATCAAATGATATGAGTTGGGCTTCACAACTGCTGTCGAGGAAGCAGTCACGTGTCGTTTAGTGTCTCCCAGTAACGCAGGATGGTCGTCGCGTCCCCGACGTCTTCGTGTTGTTCTTTGAAGCCCATGCCGAACTTGTACGCCTCGAACACGGCGTTGGTAATCGGGGTTGCAGTCCCGCGATCTCGGGCAACTTCGAGGGCGTAGCCAATGTCCTTATGCCAGATAGCCAACCCACCCAATCCGCTGATCGACTGGGTGAAGTCACGGTCGAGGTACCCTTCGTCGATATCGAGTTCGAGAAACTCGCGGTAGATCGCGGGATCGAGCCCACAGTCCCGCGCAAAGGCCACGATCTCTGCATCGACGGCCGTCTGGGAGGCGTATCGGACCTGCAGGATGAGCTTGAACGTCTGGGCTTCGGCTGGTGAACCGATCCGTACATGATTGCGAGAGAGTACCTCGATGAGCGGGCGCGCAATCTCGTAGTCTTCATCGTCGGCGCCCACCATCATGTGAATGCCACCGACCGGTGCCGCCCTGGTCAGCGGAGCAGTGACGAACGCGTGATTGTGGTCGTGACACCACTCAGCTGCGGCGGTGGCGACTGCGGGCCCGGTCGTGGTGGTGTCGATGATGATGCCATCGGTCGCGAGGGTTGCACAGATCCCGTCTGGCCCCTCGAGTAGCCCAGTCACCTCAGGACCACCAGGCACGGCAAGTACCACAGCATCGACCTGCTCTGCCACCGCCGTTGGAGAGTCCTTCCATGTCCCGCCTCGCTTCTCGAGGACTGATTCACACGCGGCGTTCACGTCGTATCCGTACACCTCGTAGTCGGCATCGACTAAGGCCTCGACGAGCCGGCGACCGATGAATCCGATGCCGATGACGCCAATTCGTTCCATACCTCGGGGCCAGTGCCTGCCGGAGAGATAAATCACGGTGGTCACAGAACCACCACCGGGAGGTTTATTCGACGGCCGAACGGACGCTGGCCGATGGTGCTCGATCGGCTCCAACGACAACTCGACGGCACCGCAGCCGTCGTCGGTCCCGGCGCGAACTTACGGTATCTGACCGGATTTACGGGGGAACGAGACCGCGCCCTCGCGCTCCTCCTCACCGAGGAAGACTGCATCGCGGTGACGGCCGCCGGCTACGAGACGCAGGTCCGCCAAGAAATGGGTCTCACGTCGGTGTCGACGGTGCCGACTAACGATCCAGTGTCGATCGGCGAGCGTATTGCAGACCTGCTCCACCAGCGCGATTCACACACCGTCTTCGTCGATGAGGAACTTCCGATGGGTATCGGCCGTTCGATCGCAGGTGATCTGCAGTGGGAGCTCGTCGACGGACGGGACATCTTTGATCCGCTCCGACGGGTGAAAACAGCTGCCGAGCGAGCCGCGTTGCGGCGCTCGGCGGCCGTTGCCGACGAGGTGCGTGCCGCCACCATCGAGATCGGTGCGGACGTTGTGGGATTGACCGAGGCAGCACTCGCACGTCGTATCCACGCAATGCTCGTCGAACGTGGTGGTGCAGGCCCCGCGTTTCCCATCGTGGTCGCGAGCGGTCCACACGGTGCAGCGCCGTTGTCCCATCGGCACGGCAATCGGCTAATCCGATCGGGGGAGCCAGTCGTACTTGATTTTGGCACGATCGTCGACGGGTATGCGAGCGATCAGACCAGCACGGTCGTATTTGACGGAACGCCGCCATCGGAATTTCCTGCCGCGTTTGCCGCTGTTGAGGCGGCCCTCGATGCCGGCGTCGGAGCGGTTCGTCCGGGACGTGACGCCGCCGAACTCGACGAAATCGTCCGCAACGAACTCGACGAACGGGGATTCAGAGATGCGTTTACCACCGGAACCGGACATGGTATCGGCCTCCGAGCGCACGAACCGCCGACAATCGGGCCGGATGCCGACGACGTGCTCGAACCTGGGATGGCGATCACGATCGAGCCGGGCATCTATCTCCCGGAACGATTCGGCGTCCGCCTCGAAACAGTCGTCATCGTAACCGACAAAGGTGGCGAATCCATCAACGACGTCCATCGCGAATGGCGGTTGGCCGACTAACTGACCAGCAGCCAGGCACATCCGAACGCGAGTACCGACACAACGAGGTTACCGACGGCGTTTATTACAGCGAGGTCTGGGCGGTCCCGTTCCCAGAGCTCGACCGTCTGGTAGCTGAACGACGAGAACGTGGTAAATGCCCCACAGAAGCCGATGCCGACGAGCAGCGTAACTGGCCTGGACACTCCCGCGAACAGCATGATGCCCAACACAAAACTACCGAGTACATTCACGACGAGCGTAGCCCACGGAAAGGACCGACTAGCTAGTAACTGACTGACCACGTACCGGAACCATGCCCCGAATACACCGCCGATGCCGACGAGCACCACTTCCATTTATGGCTCACTTCCGCTGGGAAGGATTCCGTTATTCGAACGTTTGATCACGACGTAACGACTCGCCAGGATGCCGGCGATTCCTGTTGAGTAGCTAGCCACGACATAGGCGATGGCGATCGCGGGAGCAGTGGTGGCGACATCCGCGATAAACGTACTGTATGTCGTAAACGACGAGAAGAAGCCGGTACCAGCAATCAGACGGTGCTGGCGGCCCAGGTAGCGGTCGGCCCGTGCGTCAAACAACAACAGACCAAGGCCAAACGAGCCAACGGCGTTAACGACGAGCGTCACCAGCAATCCTTCGCTGGCGATGGCTCCGAGCAGGAACCGGAGAGTCGCCCCGAAAAAGCCGCCGATCCCGATAAGCACGAACACGCGACCGTGGCCACGAAAGGACCGGCTCGATATTCCTCGGGCGCTCACGGTCACCGTCTCGTAGAATACTCCCGACTAGTTGCTCCTAACGATGCCGATTTTCACTGGTCTCAGCGCAGCCGGACAGCCGTGCCGTAGGCTATGACTTCGGCCCCACCCTGCACGACGGTCGAGGTTTCGAATCGGACGTTTACGACGGCATCGGCCTCAACCTCCGCGGCGTCAGCTTCCATGCGAGACAGCGCCTCGTCTCGGGCATTTGAGAGCAGCCGAGAGTATGCCTTGAGCTCACCGCCCGTTACG
Source organism: Salinarchaeum sp. (assembly GCA_007123105.1). Taxonomy (GTDB): domain Archaea; phylum Halobacteriota; class Halobacteria; order Halobacteriales; family SKNY01; genus SKNY01. The sequence continues at coordinate 7,842 of SKNY01000035.1, forward strand.
TTGCGGACGAGTTGCGTGACATCGCGGCCGATGTTCCGTGCCTCGACTGTACTCCCGCGGACCACTCCGATTGACTCGTCGATCTCCGCGCCGGCAATCGTCTCCGTGGTAACCATCTTCATCCCGTCGGGGATGTGTCTCAAGATCCTAAAGCTGCTATCAATCCAGTCCGTAGTAGCCAGTTCCCGGTGCGTGGGCAATTCCCTGCCAGCGGGCGATTACCGGTACGCCGTCCATCTTCCTGACGCACAGCTGGCGCCGCATGGTTTGATCCTGGTCGACTTCGGTCAACCGGATGTCGATCTTGCCGTCCATCGCATGGGTCATATCGAGCGGGAACGCGTCCGGATCGCCGGCCGTCGCGCCGGCAAAGATCGGCACGAACCGCCCCTTGCAAATGCGGGCACGGATGTCCTTGACGAACTGGTGTGCCCTGATCGGGGGGACGGTCGTCGCAAACTCGGTAAGCGAGTCGATGATTACGTAGCCCCGATTAAACATCGCACCCTCGCGGACCGTGCGAACGAGCACGTTGCCCAATTCCTGGACGTCCGTTGGATCGCGGAGGGTCCGCGTCCGTGGTTCGACAAAGCGCAGCACGTGTTCGATCCAGGACCCGCGACGGGAATCGACGGTCGTGCCTGGTTCTTCGTATCGAGTGAAACAATCGATTATCTCGAGCTGTCCGGCTTCAAGAAACGGGAGTATGTTCCAATCCAATAAGAGGAACTGTTCGACGACGGAGATTGGCGTGTCGTTGAATGAGACGAGGACGACGGGCTCACCGGCAAGTAGTCGCCGCCAGGCGAGTTCGGCGTGAATCGCCGCCTCGAGTCCGTCATCCTCGCCGACGAGGAGGACGCATGCGTTGCGTGGCATCCCGTACGGCAGGTCGACGTCAATTGGACCGACACCAGTCGAGGTTAGTTTCTCAGCGGGGACAACCGGTAAGCCGGCGACGCCGATATCGCGGCAGGTGGCGGAGCAGAACCGTCCCCCGGCATCTTCGACGACGGTCCCCGCATGGGAAATCGGATAGCCACAACAGCCACACCTCGGTTGGTCGAATTCCGACGGTGGGTAATATCGCGGGGATTGCATGACAATCGATGCTTCGGGCCGGGTTACGTTCAAACCCAGCCCCCAGTCGAGCCGTGTGGGATCAGTATCTGGTCGGATCAAAAAGCGGCTGGTTCACCGTCCGTCTCTGGGAACCAATGGCCATCGACGAGGGGTTTCGGAATCGCGCTCTGGCGAGCGGCAAAGGGCAGGTACGCGACGACTGATGACGGTTCGACTGCGGCCGGAACTGTTCAGCTTTAGACGGTCCAGGGGTGTCGGAGTGGTGGCTCCAGTAGAACCGGCCTCTGGCCAGGGAATCGCGAACATGCCTGCGGAAACCAACATTGTTCAATCTGTCAAATGGACCGCCTGCACATGGAGCAACCTGGCGACGCCGGTGAGTCGATACGATCAAGCAAACGCCCGCTCCGTGCAGGCACATGGCCGGCAAGCCACTGTTTACGAGTGGAGAGGGAGAGTATCACACCTACCGAATTCCGGCACTCCTGACGGCAAGCAACGAGGTGGTGCTCGCCTTTTGTGAGGGGCGGCGGTCGTCCGCACGCGATCACGGTGACGTTGATCTGTTATGTCGTCGATCCACGGACGGGGGCGCGACGTGGGGACCAGCCAGCATCGTCTACGGAGACGTCCCGTGGACGGCGGTTACCGACGGGAACCCGTGTCCCGTCCATGATCGCGAGACGGACACCATCTGGCTCCCCTTCTGTCGCGATAACAGGGACGTGCTCGTCACCGCGAGCGTCGATGCGGGCCGGTCCTGGACGGATCCGGTTGCAGTAACCGCAACGGCAAAGGCACCAGCGTGGACGTGGTACGCGACCGGACCCGGCGTCGGCGTTCAACTGTGCCACGGCGAACACGCCGGGAGAATCGTGATCCCGTGCGATCACGGCGGTCCCACCGTAAGCGACGGCCACCGCCCGGACGTCTCCTCCTCGCACATGCTCTATAGCGACGATTACGGGCAGACCTGGCACCGCGGTGAGCCGATACATCCGCACACGAACGAGTGTCAGGTCGTCGAGCGGGCGGACGGATCGCTGCTTGTGAACATGCGAAACCACCTCGGGCGACGTGGTGGCCAACCCGGGCGTGCCGGGCGACGACTTGTGGCCACGAGTGAGGACGGCGGCGAGTCCTGGAGCGAGATTCACACTGACGAGAAACTTATCGAGCCTGCATGTCAGGCCAGCATGATCTCTGCGGAACCGGACGATCCTGGCGACACACTGGTGTTCGCGAATCCAGCCTGCGAGAACGATCGCCGACGGATGACCGTCAGACGCAGTGACGACGGGGGCGAGACGTGGATGGACGGGACAGTGGTACACGACGGCCCAGCCGCGTACTCGAGCATGACGATCCTGCCCGACGGGAACGTCGGTATCATGTACGAGCGGGGTAATGATGATTGGCGCGAAGAGCTATACTTCGACTCCGTCACGTTGGCGGCACTCGAGTGATGGATTAGCGCGCGGTGTAATTGGGTCCCAACGCCGCCTCGTGGCCGTCCCGGGCAAGCAGTGCGAGTCGGGCCATACCGTGGAGGAGAAACCCCGTCCCGAGTTGGTTCTCGTAGTGATCGACCGTTGGTGTCCCTCGAGGCAGGGGGTCCGCAAAATACGACGGCAGAAGCCGATCGATCGTGGTAAGACCGTCCTCAAGCCAGCGGGATTCGTTGGTTCTGGCATACAGGTCGGCGAACAACCCCGTCGTACAACCGGCCGCGAACGCCCAAACGGGAATCGTACCGTCCGGACCTACCCCACGTACGTTCTCAAAGGACGTGTCCGCGAGCGGGATCGTTCCATCCGGTGGAAACGGATGCTCTCGGTATCCTCGGCCAATCTCGAGGGCCCATTCGAGAAACGCATCCCGTCCGGTCAGTTCGTGGGCAGCGAGCAATTGTAGGCCGCGCGTAGCGGCGACTTCGCCCGGCGGGGTACCGCCGTACACCGACGCCCACCATGCGGCGGGAGAATTGCCGTGGTCCGCGTAGTGATCGAGGAGTGCGTCACAATAGGTTTCGCCGCGGTCACGAAGCCGAGCCGCACGCTCGGATGCACCGTCGGCGAGCAAATCTGCGGCATCATACAGGCTGACGGCGTGCGAGAGCGTCTGTCCGACTGCCGGCCGATCTGCGTGCCCACGACTCTCGAGCGGAAGGAGGTCGTCATCATGTCGTCGGGTCCACCAGTAGTCGACGAGTTCGTCAATGCGCCGCAGATACTCATCATGGGGATCCTGCGTGTACACGAACGCCCAGTCGTATACGTAGTGGCCGCCATGCCGGGGGAAATCACAGGAGCGATCGCCCACCGGAAAGCGGGCCTTTTCGGTGATGTAGGCGTGCCGGATGTACTCGCGGTTCTCCGGATCGTTCCAGTGGTAGGTGAGCCCGTCGGCGAAATCATGGACTGCCTGGGGATTTCGGGCGTAGATCCGCTCCCAGAGGCGGGCAGGCACGAGCCGGAGATGGTCGTGGATTGCCGGTCCCGGGTGCTCCCGATCGTGCGCGCGGCTATTACCGACCCGATGTTCATCGAGATGCCAATAGGCGTGTTCACCCCACGGAAATAACCCAGTCACACTCCCGTTGGACTCACGATCGAAGGTTCGACCCACGCACCGACTCGCAAAGCTATCCAGATACCGATCGATCGCGGCGTCATAGGCCGGTCGGTCGCCCGACGTGGCCAATGCTGACATGGTCTGGACGATCGGTTCGTCGTGAATCAGGTTGGTTCCGCGTGGTGCTCGATCGTGGTTTCGTTGACCGGGTACGGTCGGTGGCAGTGTCTCAAGGAGGTTCCCGCTCTTCGGGTCCGCGATGGACGGGAAGAGGCCGTCGGTTTCGGCGCTCGCATCGATCAGGATGTCGATGGCATCCAATACGTGATCGAGCGCTCGGGAAGCACGGTCGTCCATGGCCAGATGGGGACCGGGTCGTCCATGTAACCGATGGTAGGGGCAATCAATCCGATGTTTGTTCCATGAGCCCCCGCATATATCCGATCGCGTGGAGTCTGCCCTTGATCGTCTCGTCGCCATCTCCCGCGGTCACGATTGGATAGTGATCGGGACGAATCGGCCCGTCGAAGCCGATGTCCCGATAGGCTCGCATCGCGGCAAGCATGTCGGTCTGACCATTGTCGTGCCAGCTCTCATAGAAATTCTCCGACGTTCCGACCACGTCGCGGAAATGGACAAAATGAATGGCGTCATCAAAGCGTCTGATTTCGGCCGGAATGTCTGCCCCCATTGCCGCGAAATTACCCTGCCCGAGACAGATACCATTGTTCGGACTCGGATACAGATCAATCAATCGCTGGAACGCGTCGGGGTCAGTCATAATCCGGGCAGTATCTCCGATCGGTCCGTCGATCGGGGGATCGTCGGGATGGATGGCGAGTTTTACGCCAGCCTCCTCGGCCACGGGAACAACCTCCGCGAGGAAGTCCTCAAGTCGGCTCCAGAGCTGCTGGGCGGAGACCGCTGGTGCATCCACGTCGATGGGGTTCCCCTCGAGGTGGCCGGGAAGCTGTTGGTGGTTGTACGCGGTTCCACGCGAGCCGCCACGGATCCGTGCGCGGCTTGTCCGAATGACCGGATAATGCGTTCGCCAGCTCCAGCACCAGATCGGAATGCCGAGTTGCCCCATGTTCCGGATGAGCGTCTTGACCGACTCAATCTGGGTATCCCGTTCGTCGGTATCCAACCGAATGGCGTCCATCGGGGGGCGTTCCTCGAGTACGGCGACGTCGAGGCCACGGGCGGCGGCGCGTGATTGCATCGCCCGAAGCGGCTCGTAGTCCCAGGGTTCGGCGTCATCAGTGCCAGCCGGAAGATTGAATACGCCCGTCTCGATGCCGGTTTGATTCGCGACGTCCCACACGGCATCCGGAGTCGGCCCCAAGCGGAGTGCAAGCTGCATGCCGGTGCAATCGCATAGCGCTACTTAATCAGTTGTGTCCCGGCATTGTGAAAGCCAATAGAATCATGAGGGGGCCGACACATCGTTATCAGGATGACGGATGCATATGACCTAGACCTCGACGAGGAGCCGCGCACGATCGACGCCACCGACCTCGAACGCGTCGCCCGCTTCAAGGAAGCAGGCTATGGCGGAAACGTCTCCGATGCGCTCAACCGCCTGGGCATTCGGGATACCGTGCTCAGCGCGGACTTCTTTTCGTTAAATGAGGGGCAGATCCTCGCAGGACGAGCGCTACCCGTAAAGCTTCACTCTTACGTCAAGGACGAGGCGGTCGTCGAGTATCTCGAGGAGAAATGGGAGACAGAAGGCGGCCACCCCCAAAAGCGAATGATGCGGACTGTCGAGGAGAAAGAAGACGGGACCGTGCTCTGTTTCGATGCCGGCGGTGACATGCAACCGGCCCACTTCGGTGAGATGAGTTGCCAGCTCGCCTACTCACACGGCTGTCGCGGCATGGTATGTGCAGGGAACGTCCGCGATACACAGTACGTCCGCAAGATGGATGAGTTCCCGATATACACGCTCGGGACCCGCCCCAATGCCTTCGGTGGGTGGGAAATCGTCGAGGTCGACTTGCCGATCCACCTGCCGGGCCATCTCACCCATTACGTTGAGGTCCGGCCGGGCGATTTCATCTTCGGCGATTTCGATGGTGTCCAGCTGATCCCAGAGCCAGTCGTCGACGAGGTCCTGCTCCGCGTTGAAGCGATTTACGAGGAGGAAAACGAAGAACGCGAGCTGATCGCCGGCGGGATGTCCATCGATGAGGTGTACGAAGAGTACGGCGTGCTCTAACCCGTGACGTTCAGGAAGAACTATAGTAATTGCCCAGTTGTCAGGTGATATGCCGCCCCGCAGAACGGTGATCGTGGGCACGACCGTCCTCGTTTTTGGAACTGCCGGCTGTCTCGGCGATGAACCCCCCGGGTACGGAAATTCGGATGGCTACGGGCGCGATCCGTATGGGAGCTCCACGGCGTAAACCATGGTGGAGGAAACGCCACGCTTTGGGTTGAACACCTACGAACCGGGCGACACTGACTGGGACCACGGCGACACCGTGAACGCCGTCGACGAACTCGCGATTGCCCGCGGTTCGATCAAAGATCGGCCCGAGACCGGCAGCTACGACGACGAATTGTACCTTGCAACGGATCAACGCGTCCTCTGGCGGTGGGACGACGACGAAGCCGATTGGATCGCAGCCGGCGGTGTCGGCTCCGCGGACGCGCCACTCGACGAGCTGGTTGCAACACTCGTCTCCGCAGACAGCGTCGCCACCGACGAACTCGCGAGCAATCGGCTCGATTCTACCACAGTTCCGGACGGATTAACCCTCAATGTCGACCACGACGATCAACGTGAATCCTCGACGATCGACTGGGAGACCCCCTCCCGGTGGGACTACGACTCGGGCGAGTTTCAGTCGCTGTTAGAAACCTCCTATGCAGTCGGTGGGGGCTACGGTGTCTCCGGACACTGGCAGATCATGTCCGCCCACCACTACGGACCGGCATACAACGTCCCCTTTCAGCGCGACGTGCACTGCCCGATTCACATCTACGGGGCCGAACCCGACGATGGGGCCGCCGAATTTAGCATTACTTTTGGCGACTTACATAACCGCCGACATCGAATGTGGCTCTCGAAGGCCGGTGTCACGATGCTCGAAGAGCCTTCACCCGCCGCCGAGTTCTCCATCCTCCGGCACTACGCGAATCATGATCAGGTAACCCACATGGCGATGACACCCAACTATCTGCGCGAGGGCGAAAACATCACCGAAGAACACACGCCGATCAGCCCGGGAACATTCAGATTTCGTGGGGCCTACTGGAACGACGGGCTCGAGACCGCACGAATGCTCCAGTTCACACCGTCGATGGACGGTGATGACCATCGGTTCCACGTCGCCCTCGAGGTCGAATCAGCGGATGGTGATCTGGAGGAAACTGCCCGCATCGATCAGGACGGCACCTGGACGTACCGTGATCTGGCCGCCTCGGCGTGCTTCCGGCCGCCTTCGGTCGAAACCGTCGAGGAGCTTCCGGTCGATGCCAACGAACCCGAACTCGTGTGGGTTCGCGACGCGAGCGCATACTTCACCTACACCGAGACGGACGGATGGCTCGAAATCGGGAATGTGACGTCGACTGATTGAGGTCTGAGGAATCGTTATATTGCCGTCAGTCGTAAAGCACGCCCGATGTACAGGACCGTGCTCGCGCCGACGGACGGAAGTACGTTATCGATCCGGGCAGCTGAGGAAGCGGTCGCGTTGACCGACGAGGACGGGACGCTTCACGTGCTGGCCGTGCTCGAGAAATTGCCGTTATACAGGCGCGCGGGCATGGCAGAGAAGTTCGAGAGCGACGACGATGACTCCCGTCGGGACCAACTCCAAGATGCAATCGAACGGATTACGGCCCTCGCCGATGACGAATCGATCGCGTACGAGACGCATCTCGCAGAGGGCGTTCCATACCGGGAGATCGTTCGGTACGCAACGGAACACGAAGTCGACGCGATCGTCCTCGGGAAACGTGGTATGGGCGCCGACGCCGATGACATGCTCGGGTCCACGACCGAACGCGTGATCCGTCGGGCCGCCACCCGGGTCGTGTCGATTCCGGAACGGTAGTGCCGATACCATTATTATGGCCGCCCTGTCCCGTCCTGACGATGATACATTCAACGTGGGGTGACTGGTTCGTTCGAAATGAGCTCGAGGCAGCAGAGGTCGACGGGCTCTCGATGTGGTATCTCGGCTGTAACGCGTTTGCAATCCGAACACCCGAAACGACCCTGTACATCGATCCGTACTTCGGCGATGGGGATCCGCCGTACGTGTTTCGAATGATCCCCGTTCCAATGGATCCTGCTGATGCAAGCCGGTGTGACGCCGTGTTGATCACCCACGAGCACCTCGATCACATGCACGCCCCTTCTTATCGTCCGTTCGTAGAGGATCTCGGGGCCGATCTCTATGCACCACCGGCGAGCTGGACGAATCCGGACGTACCAACGGACTACGAGGTTCCGGAGGAGCTGCGCCACGTAATCGAACCGGGTGCAGTCCTCGAGCTTGACGACGTGACAATCACGGTGTGTGAGGGAAATGATCCGGATGCCATCGATGAGGTCTCATTCGTGATCGAACACGAGAGCGGGACCCTTTTCAACAGCGGCGACAGCCGACCGACCGAAGCGTTTCTCGACATCGGGGAGCGGTTCGACATCGACGTCGGTACGCTGACATTCGGAACCCACGGCCGGATTTACGATCCGGACAGCGACGCGACAACGGTCGAAGCCTGGTACAGTTCGGAAAACGATGTCATCGAAATGGCCAACGCCCTCAAACTCGATCGACTCGTCCCCTGTCACTACGACATGTGGAAGGGAGTCAGAGGCGATCCCAAGGGGTTGGTCGAGCATGCGGCCTCTTTCGAATACCCGCATGCGATCGATATCGTGTCCGTGGGCGACCGTGTTGACGTCGATCGCCCCGGTGTCCGACCGATGAGCACCCTCAACCAGTAATCAGTACGGCGGTCGGAACGCCCATCACTCCGCCCTCGCATGGGCTGGCATGGGCATCGAGACGGTTGCGGTGACCGGCGGGAGCGGAACAGTGGGTAGCGAAGCGATCGCCGTTCTCAACGAACGTGGATACCGGACGATCAATCTCGACGTCGCCGCGCCGTCGGAACGGATTGCGGACGAGTACGTGGAGGTCAATCTCGTGGATGCCGGTGAAACGTGGGCGTCCATCGGAGAGCGGGATGCAGACGCGGTAATCCACCTCGGGACCATCATCCACCCCCAATCCGATCCCGGCCATATTGTGTTCGAAAGCAATGCGATGACCTCGTATCACGTGCTGGCGGCAGCCACCGGGCTCGGACTCGAAGCTGTCGTCCTCGCCTCGTCGATCAATGCAATGGGATGGAGCTTCCAATCGGAACCACCGGCGGTCGAGTATCTGCCGATTGACGAGCAGCATCCGGTCTCGCCCCGCGACCCGTACGCCCTCGGGAAATACGTCATCGAGGTACTGGCCGACGGCTTTGCGCGCATGCCGAACGGCCCCGATCGCATCGCGTCGATGCGATACCCTGGTGTCCGGTCTGCATCACGACTGGCCGACATGGCAGCCGATCCGCAATCGGTGGCCGATCTCCGGGCAGCCACTGACATCGGAAATCCGAGCGGTGCGTACATCGCCGCGGCTGACGCCGGTCGCATCTGTGCGGACGCGATTGCCGCCGACTTCACGGGTCACGAAGTCTTCTGGGCGACGGCGGCGGACGTCGCCATCGACGGAACGGCAACAGAGGTTGCAGCCGCGTTGTTCCCGGATGCCGAACGTCGGGCCCCGCTCGAGGGAACAGAAACAATCTTTGACATCTCGAAAGCGGCGGACCTGCTTGACTGGGAACCCTGCCAGAGCTGGCGCGATCATCAGTGAGTCCGGCCGAAGACAGAAGTATTTGGTCCTCGCGATTGACCAATCGGCCATGGTAACACCCGAGATCATCGCCGATTACGCTTGCCACACCGGTGAGGGGCCTCTCTGGCATGCCGACCGAAACGTCCTCTACTGGATTGACATCCCAGCGGGCAAGCTTTTCGAGTACCATCCCGACAGTGGTGATCACGACATCGCCTACGAACGCAACGGACCGATCGGCGGATTCACCATCGAAACCGACGGGCGGTTGCTCCTCTTCGAGGAAGCCGGCCGGATCGAAGCGTGGGACGGCTCGTCGACAACCGTCATTCGCGAATCCCTCCCCAATGAGGATGGATCCCGGTTTAACGACGTCATCGCAGATCCTCTCGGTGGCGTGTTCGCGGGCACGATGCCCGCCGGCTCAAGTCCCGGTAGGCTCTATCGCTTCGATCCGGACGGTTCGTATGCCATCATTGCGGAGGAGGTAGGCGTTCCCAACGGACTCGGTTTTACACCTGCACTCGACTCGCTGTATTTTACGGAATCAGAAGCCCAGCGGATCTACCGATACGAGTACGACGGTGAGACGGGCGAGGTTTCGAACCGTGAAGTCTGGCAGACATTCGACGAAAATGCCGGCATGCCAGACGGGATGACCGTCGACGCGACGGGCGCCGTGTGGATCGCATTCTGGAATGGAGACCGGCTCGAACGGCGAGCACCCGATGGCACGGTACTCGATACGGTATCATTTCCCGCCCGGAAAGTCGCCAGTGTTACCCTCGGTGGACCGACGTTACAGACGGCCTTCGTTGCGTGCGCTGGCGGTGACGAGAAGGAGAGCGAAGGGCCGGGCGCAGGTGCACTGTTTGCATTTGACGCGGGAGTCCGCGGCCTTCCCGAATTCCGATCGACACTGGCGGACTAGCGCCGTCGTGGTGCGGTGGGGCCGACCGGGTCGGAAACCCTCTCACTGGGAGCGACGAAATAGCTCACCAGTACGCCAACGATCACCGCAATGAGGAGAGTCCCGCTCCAGATGTGAATCGTCCAGGCGATCCCCCAGATAAGTTCGTGGACGAGAAAATACGTACCGAACAGGGCGATCGGGATTATTGACCCGAGCAATCGGCACAATAGAACTGGCCGCTGACCCGCCCTACCCAGGACGAGGATGACGTCCGCGGTCAAGCCTGCAACTACCATTGGTACGAGCAATGCATTTTCCACGCCAAGGGTAAACGGGAGGCCCAAGAGCACGAATGTGACCGTCATCACGCCTGGAGCGAGCGCAAATCGTCGGGCGAGCACCAGCACCAACCCGACGGCGAGGACCGTGAAGGCAACGACGCTGAGGACGGCGTGATCTTCGCTGCCACCGGTGGCGATCGGTCCGATAAGCGGATTGCCGTACATGCCGAAAGCGCCGATGAGCGTCCCGATAAACGCGGCCGAGCAGGCAAGTGGGAACTGGGCACGGAACGACCGTTCCACCCCCCGGAACCAGGCAGATCGTAACGGGCCGGTCACGAGAAGTGCCCCAGCCACTGCCAGGAGGAGATGTGCCGGGCTTGTTAACGCTTCGAGCCCCGATTCAGCACCAAACGCCCAGTGCCAGAAGAAATCGACTGGGCCTCCGATCACGAACAACCCAGCACCCAGGAGCGAATACCGATATCCCGTTGGGATAGCCCGGAGGATGCCATCCGAACCCGCAACGTGTTGTGCGGCGGCAATGATGAACAGGCCCGCAATCATGGCTGTACCGTAGATCGTGATGTGTGGCAACGTGAGAAATCCCTCCTCCTCGAAGCTGATCCCGGCTGCATGAATTCGAAAATCCCAGATGAGGCCGATCATGAACACCGCACACACGGCGGAATACAGGAGATCGAAACGTCGGTACGGAAACGGTCGCTCGTCCATGGGTGGATCTATCAATGTTATAATTGATACATGAGATGATCGGATCGGCTCTCGGGACGTACCTTCCGGGCGGCTTTACCACTCGGCGACGCTGCCGTCAGCGTGTCGCCAGATCGGATTGTGCCAGTCGACGTCGGCGTCGACTTGCTCGCGCACGTGCTCCTCGTCAATCTCGATCCCGAGTCCCGGATCGTCCGGGATCGTGGCGTACCCGTCTTCATATGCGAAGATGGTCGGATCTGCTAGATAGTCGAGTACGTCGCTGGTCTGATTGTAATGAATCCCAAGGCTCTGTTCTTGGATCAACACATTCGGGGTGCAGGCGTCCACTTGCAGTGACGACGCGAGCGCGATGGGTCCGAGTGGACAATGAGGTGCCACTGACACGTCGTACGCCTCGGCCATGGTTGCGATCTTTTTAACTTCCGAGATTCCGCCTGCATGTGACAAATCTGGTTGGATGATGTCGACAATTCCCTGTTCGAACAGACTCTTGTAATCCCAGCGCGAGAACATCCGCTCGCCGGTTGCGATGGGGATCGACGTGTGTCGGGCCACCTCCGGCAGCGCATCATTATGCTCTGGGAGCACGGGCTCTTCGATGAACAACGGATCGTATGGTTCGAGTGCCACCGCGAGGCGTTTGGCCATTGTCTTGGTGGCACGACCGTGCAAATCGACACCGACGTCAATGTTCTCACCGACGGCCTCCCGAACTTGTGCGAGGCGGTCCGCAGCGGCAGCGACCGACGCGGGATCGTCAACTCGTTCGAGCATTGGCGTTGCATTCATTTTGACCGCCGAAAATCCCTCTTCGACCTTCCGGGCAGCCTCCTCGGCGACGGCGTCCGGCTCGTCGCCACCGATCCACGAGTAGACGCGCACACGTTCCCTGGCGCGCCCACCCAACAGTTCATACACCGGGCATCCGAGGCGCTGACCCTTGATGTCCCAGAGTGCCTGATCGATACCGGCGATCGCTGACATTAACACCGGGCCGCCGCGATAGAAACCGCCCCGATACATCGCCTGCCAATGGTCCTCGATGGGTGCTGGATCCTTGCCGAGCAGGTAGGAATCAAGCAGTTCTTCGACGGCGGTCCGAACCGTCCGGGCACGACCTTCTACAACTGGTTCCCCCCAGCCGACGAGGCCGTCGCTCGTTTCTAGCCGGAGGAACAACCAGCGCGGCGGGACCGCGAAGAGCTCGTAATCGGCGATCGTTGCGCCGCTCATCGTTGATTCTCCTCACTCCTCGAAGGTTCCATATGATCGGCTCTCCCTGGACCTGATTCAAGATGTCGATGTCGGTAACGACTACAGCGCGGCAAGCATGCCCTTGAGATAGCCGACCGTGTACCCGCGGCCGGCGGCCCACGGGTCGTCACAGTTCATCGTCGGCACGTGATCGGGAATCATTACTCCCGAGAACCCAACGTCATTGAATGCCTGGATCACAGCCCATTCGTCGTAGTTACTCGACTCCTCATCAAGGAACGTTTCGTGAAATCGCGGTACTGTGCCGGCAACATCCCGGAAATGAACGTACGTGATCTCGTCGCGTGGACCGAAATACTCGATGACTTCGATTACATCCTCACCCATTTCAGAGAACACACCTAATCCGAATTCGATGCCGTGATTGGGCGAGTCGACCAGATCCATAGCGCGTTTGTAATTGTCGAAACTACGGAATAAACGGGGGATACCGCCCAGTGATTCGACCGGCGGATCATCCGGATGAACGCACATTGTGACCCCAGCCTCTTCGGCTACCGGAATCAGGCGTTCGAGAAAATACTCGTAATTCTCCCATAACTCCGCTTCAGTGTACGTGCGATCGTGGGTCTGCGGTGCATCCTGTAACTGTTCGTGATCGTAGGCTCTTGCTTCGGCTCCACCGCGGACTGGATAAGTCCTCGAACTGCTCCAGACTAGATTCGGCATCCAGTTGTACCCGAGAATCGGGATGTCCGCCCGGCCGAGATTTCGAATCGTCGTTTCAAGGCCGTCGAGTTGGTCCTCCCGACGAGGGCCATCAAGCATCACGTCCTCATAAAAGTCGAGCGGGACGTTTTCGATCGCGGCGAGCCGCAGTCCGGCGTCCTCGACACGGTTTCGTAACTGGACAAGCTCCTGGAGATCCCACGATGACTCCCCGGAAAGCGGCACGTCGGCGGCCTTACCGGCAAAGTTGAAGATCACATCCTCGATGCCGAGCTGGGCGATAAATCGCAACTGGTCGCGGGATGGGTCACGTAGCTGGCCGATGCCGACACGCATAGTTTCGGTCATGCACGCTCATGGCCACAACCAGTACTTAAACGTATGTGAACAAAGAACGAACGCGTCCGTCGGACTACCGTTCGTCCTCGGGGACGTAGCGTAATCCGCCGTTGTACCAGATCCGGTCCTCGTGGCGCTGGATCCACGCCGGCGGGTTCTCCTCGGGGAGATCAACGTGCCACGCGTTGTCGTTGAAGACGAACTGTTGTGTCGATGCGGTAACCGGCGAGCGCACGACGATCGTGTTTGCAACCCACCCGAGTCGGTCGACCAGGTTTTGGTATGCATCCGGATCGACGGTCACGGCAAGCCGATCGGCCATCGCGCGGGTGTCGTAGGATTCCCAATCGTCATGATCTGCGTCCGGCTCGCCCATTGGCGGAGCTTCGACTGTTTCGGGGAGGTTGTTGTTCCATGCAGTCCAGGAGAGGTTTGATTCACCGAAAATGGTGTCGTACACCCATTCGGGGACGAGACCACCGATGTAATCCGATTCGACTCGCCACGGATCGTCGCCCGGACGGTCGGTCACCATACTCGCCGTAATGCCCCACTCTTCGAGATCAGAGAACCAGTCAGATCCGAGATCGCCGACATAGCCCATCCAGTCGAAGCCACCGATCGTCAGATCGATTGCCTCACCTGCAGTTTGACCGCCTCCATCCTCTTGCATGGTCCAGAATCCATCTGCATTGCGTTCGAAGCCGCCGAGTTCCATCTCTGCCTCGGCCTGATCCCAGTCGGCATCGAGGTCGCCGTAATCCAGCATGGAGTCCGTGACGGTGTCACTATGCCAGCTATGGAACCGATCATCCGTGAGGAACGGATGGCCACCAACCTGGGGGAGCGATCCGACATCTTCCCAATCGGTCGGTCTGGTGGCCCAGATCCACGCCCGGCGGAAATAGGGATTACTGGTGGGTGGTACTTCGGCATTCATATTCCAGCCCCACGTGTCAAACTCGCGCTGGAACTCGACGAGCTTAGTGGGGAAGTCGTACTCCTCGTCGGGGTCGTAGGACGTGAACGATTTCTCCTCGGCCAGGAATAATTCTTCGCGGGTCGGATCACGTTCCTCACGGGAGATAAACCGGAGTTTTTCGTAATTCAGTTCATCCGTCTTATATCGCGTAATCCCGTTCCGCTCCGGGATGAGTTCGAGCTCCCAATAATCCTCACCAACATCTCCGATACTGCCGTCGAGTCGGAATTCGAAGGGAATCTGGAAGTGATGAACGATTTCCTCGTCCGTCTCGATCCGGACGTCACCGAGATCGTCGCGAATCTCTCCGATGGCGTCCATGTCACCCCCGGTGTCCTCGAACTGATCGAGCCAGGGTCGCGTAAAGTCGGTGCTCGACTGAATGTTTTCACGATCCATCGTCTGGGTAAGTGCCCAGTCCTCGGTCCAGGTATCAGCTAGTGAAAATCGCATCCGGAAGTCATCGAGCAGTTCGCGGGCGATGATGTTCGGCTGCCAGTCGAGGTCATCGCCGCCATTATGCCAGTCACGAAGTTCCCACAACGTTGCCAGGTCGTGGGCGTCGAGGACCTTGTCACTCCACCAAACGATGTCCTCGCGGAGTTTGACCTCGAGAATACCCGGGGAATAGTCCCAGTCCTCGATAACCTCGCCGTAGTACTGGAGGTCACCGAATGAACGACCAACCAACGAATATTGGTGTCGATCGTCGTTCACCCACCGGGCGAGCGCTTCACCGTTCCAACCAGCGGCGTACTGGGCATCTGCGGGATGTGGCTCGCCGGTAATGTGAATGGCCGCGACGTCGTGGCGGACGATTTCCTCGACATCGTCCGCATCATCAGCATCATCAGCATCGTCGTCATCAGTGACGACCGTATCGTCGGTGTCGTCGGTATCGTCGGTATCGTCGACGTCATCCACATCATCGGTATCGTCACTGACGTCATCGGGAGTATCATCTCCCAGACACCCGGCAACGACCCCGGTACCAACAGCACCCGTTGTGAGCAAAAATCGGCGGCGGTCGGTTCCTAGTACTCGTCGATCGGTGGTACGTCGTACCATAACTGAATGAGTTCTTCTGTTTTAATTAAGCGTTTCTAAATTCGTGGAGAATAGTCCCTTAATTACACACAGACGTACACTGACTGATCGTTTAGTCCTCTATACGACCAATTGAATTTGCATTGGATAACTTTTATCCGATCATATAGTGCTACTCAAAATATCGGTGTTAATAGATGTTCGTACATGAAAATCCCATACCTATACTACAACACTATCGAAATGGAAAGCCACAGGCCATGGTCAATACCCAGCGTTGTTTATAACAGCGTTGGGTCATTAGCCTGACCGGTCGCATACGCATCGACGGCCCGGACTCGATCGACTGCAGCGGAGAGTGCTTGGGCATACGTAGACGAGCCAGGATCGGTCAATGCCGATTCGAGCCGGGGTACCGCTTCTAAGCGTCCCTCCCGTTCGGCTTTCGCCAGTCGAATGATCACATCATCCGGATCGTAGAAGGACGAATCAGATGTCTCCGCCTGTACACAGGCTTCGGCTAACGAGCGTACGCGTGTCGGACGTTCGTCGACCCATGATAGAAATCGATCGATCCATGAAACGAACTCTTCTGCATCTGCACGGAGTGTATGCCACCGTTGACGGTTTCGCGGGAGGTATGCACTGATGTGGTCGGCCAGCACATCAGCATCGACATCCTGAAGCGAATCGGGCTGTCGTTTTGATCGAGCGGCTAGTATCGTGGCTGCCTGCCGATGTTGTCGATCTGTACCGAGATGATCATTCGCCACGGCGTAGCTCAGTACCCCGGCCGCAAACGCAATCCGTTCGTTTGCATGCGCACGACGATATGCGAACCGATCACGAGGCGGCTCGAGAACGTCACTCAACCAGTCACCTGGCTTCCCGATCGCTCCGACGTGCATCGCGTCAGGATCCTCGGCAAGAATTGTTTGCGTCCGCTCGGATATTGTATCATCCCGCATGGAGATTAGGCGAACATCCTCCACCAACGCGATCCACGCAATGGGGAGATCAGTAATCGTTCGGGGGTTGGCTACGACGTTTTGATGAGGCTCGAACGCCTCCTCGGATCTCCATGCGATCCCTGCGACCCTCGCAGCCTCCATATGTTTGATTTTGCCGGTAAATAATGCACTCGCGGTGCAGAGATACTCATAACACTTGGCTAGACATGTGGCATATTGGCTTTCCCCCGGGTTCTTGAGGAGCGCTTCGAGGTCCGGCGTCCTCCTTTCGTTGGCCTGGATTCCCCGTGCGAGGTCGATGATCGGATCGTCGGCCAGGTAGAATTGGGGTTCGTTAATAAACTGATCCATGTGCCACGGATCCGGCTCGAAGTATGCTTCTGCATACCACCGTATCGGGTAATCCGGCGTTTGACGTTCGCTAAGAATCCGATCAACGGTTCCGGTATCAAACATCCCTTGTAGGTCCACAACGCACTCATAGCAGCTG
This sequence comes from Salinarchaeum sp., assembly GCA_007123105.1. GTDB lineage: Archaea > Halobacteriota > Halobacteria > Halobacteriales > SKNY01 > SKNY01. The sequence continues at coordinate 25,083 of SKNY01000035.1, forward strand.
GCGAGCTCCGCCATCCATTTGTATCGGAACAGTGGCTCGACGTTTTGGACATCCACAGCGTTTGATGCCTGATGGCTTCCCATCGAGACTTCGAACATGCCGGGAGGAAACGTCTCATCCTGCCCCGCGTAAATCTCGCGAAAGAGGACCGAATCATGATATATCTTGGATAGTTTTTTGGGAGCCCCGCCGTCGACCCGCGGATAGAGCAATCGATTTGTCGTGTCCTCGTACTGTTTGTACTCTGGATCGACGTGTCGAAAGATTGGTTTGAAGTGACGGTCGGTAGCCCGATGTGTCCACCATCCCAGCACGAATGCGAACTCGCGTTCGAAGGCGGGATCACCGGCTCTGCGATCCCAAGTAGCGCGTGCCTTCCGCACCCCGGGAATGATGTTGTTAGCGTTGCCTCGCGAGAGCGCGCCCATTCGGCCTGCAGTGTGGTGTTCAGCCAGTACGGTCGTCACTTCCGGACAAAGGAGGTTGTCATCGACCGCGATCGCGATGCGACGGCAATCGTCAAAGGCTGCGAGATGGGTGATCTGTTCCGACATCGATTGGCGAGACGAACAATCGTGGAGGTTAAAATTGTGTGTCTTTCTGTTGCCAGCTGATCAGCGTGAAAAGATTGGGTGTGAGGGAAATGCCCCCACACCCAGTTGCCAGGAAACGTGACGGCGGGTGTGTTCCGTCAATCGGTCTCCCCGTGTGGCGGGTCGACCATCTGTGACGAATGAGTCCATAAATATATAGATGTCGGTACCGGTGGAACACCGACCAATCGGCCGTTGAAGAGGGTTCATGCCAAGTTGACTAACTCCCTAGTGATTGCTATAACCCATCTTATTAATTGCGGGCGTGGACAAATTCCGCGCATATTCGCCCGTTATTCGGTGGTATTGATCATCTTGTACTGATTGCAGAAACCATGACTGCAACAGAATCGAAATTCGACAGTTCAGTACGTGAGTAGTTAAGTTGATGTGAGCTGATTGACGTATTCTACTTCTGTCGCCCAATGTTCCTGCCGGAGTAAAGTAGGGAGAGATACGTTCGACCGTGAATACCACACACGTTCGGCCTGACTGAACAATATCAAAAATATAAACATATTTCTAAATTCCTCCATCGTTCCTTATACCTGGTGGGTTCTACATTATTCGAACTTATCTCTATGAAATCAATGAAAGTTGGTGTTCGGTTCCATCGAACATCTGTTCGTACTCGGTAGGTTTAATCATAGAACATCTGAACGGAACACCATGACTTCTGACGACATCGTCACCGTATCTGCGACCGAGACGAGCCTGCGGATCGTCGAAGGCATTCATGATCTCCAGGGAGCAGGGATCTCCGAACTTGCACGCCACCTGGACCTTCCGAAAAGTACCGTTCATAATCACGTCAGAACGCTCTACGATGCGGAGTATCTAGTCACGAATGACGGAGACTACGATCTCGGACTCAGATTTCTCGAGTTCGGCGATTATGTCCGGAAATACCACCAATTCATTCAGATCGGGAGTTCGGAGGCCGAAAAGCTGGCAGAACAGACGGGCGAACGAGTGAACCTCACGGTAGAAGAGCACGGACGGGGCGTCTATGTGTTCAAAGCAAACGGCTCTGAGGCGGTCCATATGGACACGTATGCCGGTAAACGTGTCCCTCTTCATGCGACAGCCTTCGGAAAGGCAATACTCTCCCAATGTCCGGCAACTTTCGTCGATGATATTATTGACCGACATGGGCTGCCTTCGCTTACGTCCCAAACAATCACTGATGCCGATGAGTTACACGCACAACTCGAGATGATCGACGAGCAGGGATATGCCGTCGATCAGGAAGAACGGCTCGAGGGCGTTAGCTGTGTGGCTGCCCCCATTGTCGTTGAGGGTGAGGTCCGGAGCGCAATTAGCGTCTCGGGTCCCAAGAGCAGGATCCAAGGCGATGCGCTTGGTACCGAGCTCCCGGATCTCGTGACGAACGCCGCGGAGGTCGTCCGTATTAATATCACCTACGCCGACCAGAACACCTTCGACACGTCCTGGTAAGTTTCACACGATACCGTGTGAAATCGATGAGATCATAGCTGAGTAGTTGAAGGTCGTCTCATGACGGATACGGCAGACTGTTGTAAGGTCAGTCGCAGTCTCCACTTGTTTGGCCGATCGTCCTACCTGGAGGAACTCGCTCGAACGGCCGACCGGGGAAACACCAGCCTTCGGGACCTGGAAACCCGCGTGAACCGGGTGATCACAGAAGGTGCCCTCGAAGCTGCTTCGGGACCAATCGATCTCGCGGTTCGTACCATCATCGATGCATTATCTGGCGATCCAAGCCCTCGCGTCCGCGCACGAGTTCGTACCCGACTCACACAGCGGGATGTAGATCCCGACCAACTCAAGAACGCCTACGTCTCCTATCGAACGATCAAAAACCATCTCAACGAGTGCGAACATATTGACACGAGCAGGGACGAATCACCAATCACTCCAGCACGAGCTACGGATACGATAGGGTGGTCGGAAACCAGACATGAGGCGATTATTCAGCGGACACTGGAACGGCTACGGTCAGCGAACGAACTCGAACTCCGCGGATCCATTGAGGTATCGATTCATACGACCGTTACATGTGATCGATGTCATTCGTCAACACCGTTACGGGCTCTGCTCAACGGTAATGCGGCCTGTAATTGTGATACGTGAAAACCGGCGACTATTAGGTGGACCGATTGAATTGCAAATTCGAGCGAAGATGGACGTAGAACCGCCAGGTGACTCGATTCTCCATGCTGTCGAGGCGTCGTTGGGTACGCCAATCGATGATGGAACGGTCACGACATCGATTGAAGTTGAGCGCATCGGAGGAATCGAACGCGCGGAACTCTCGGTTTTACCCGGAATCACGATCCTCGCGGGGGAAAACGCCACGAACCGGACCTCGCTGCTGCGGGCGATCAACGGAGTCCTCGGCGGAACGATGGCATCCTTGCGGTCGGATGCTGGTCGGGGTGAGGCAAGACTTGTGTTCCATAATGGTACCCACGCGGTTTCATTCGATCGACGATTTGAACGCGTGGCACCGGCTGAAGCAACCCAAGACGATGCTCGCCATGTGGGAAATCCGATGTCGGAAGATCCCGAGACAGTAGATTCGTTCGTCTCGATCCTCGAGACTAACCCAGCTCGTCGCGTCATCGACCGTGGTGGAAATGGCCTCAGAGACGTGTTGCTCGGACCGGTCGATACCGAAGCGATCGAGCGACAAATCGTCAGCACGCGCCGGCGTCGGGATGAGCTCACAGAGCGAATCGAGGAAATCGATGGTCGGCTAGCAGATGAACACGTGCTTCGAGAACGACATGGCGCAGTGAAGGCACGGCAATCAGAAGTGAACGCGGACATCGCGACCCTCGAGGATCAAATTGACCAATTGGACGCAACGAAGACAACCGGACCGGAGACGCAACGTCTACTTGAGGATCTTGATAACCACCGGACCCGACTTCGTACCCTCAATGACGATGTGGAACTCAAGCAGTCAGAACTGGATGCCTTGACGGCAGAGGCCGAAGCGATCGAGGAGCGCCGCGCAGAGATCAGGGCCGCACATGACATCGACACCGCCGAAAATGCCTGCTCGATCGATGACCGGATCGACGAGCTACGTCGGAAACGTCGTACGATCGACGACCGGCAGAACGGAGCCAAAGCGATCGTCGAGGAACTGGTCCAGTTGATTTCGTTAACAGAACGGCTCCTGGACGACTCGGCGTTCGCGACCGTGCACGTAGCCGATGATATCGACCACAATGCAGGTACGTCCCTTACGTGTTGGACGTGTGGATCGGAAACCAGATCCGCAGCCGTCGAGAAGCGGCTCAACGATCTTCGAGATCGGTTGAATGAGCAACGAACAATACTCCGCGAACTAGAGAACGAATATCAAGCCATCGATGATGAACTCGCAACTCTCGACTCGATCCGAGAAACGTATCAGGAGCAATCAGCGCGACTCGAACTGATCCAGGAAGAACAACAGACCCTTGTGGATGATCTCGAAGAACTCCGCCACGAACGATCTGCTGAACAAGCGAGGGTAGCCGATCTGGAGGCAGACGTCGCTTCAGTAACGGAAGCTCACGAATCCACATTAGTGGAGTCCAAATCCCGATTGTCGGACCTGCGCCACGAGCGCGGACGGCTCGACGAACAGCGTGCATCGATCAGCACCGAACTCGATGAACTCGAAGCGCTTGCCGAAGAACGGTCGACTCTCGTCGAGAAACGTTCGACGACGCGGTCAGAGCTTGAGAACCTTCGGAAGCGAATTTCAACGATCGAACGGCAGACGATCGAGCGGTTTAATGAAACCATGGCTGCTGTGGTGTCGCAATTGAATTATCAAAACATTGGTCGCGTCTGGATTACTCGTCTCGAGGAAAGAACTCAGACGCGATTCGAACTGCAGATTGCCAGGGAAGAGAACGGTACGACATGGGCGGATACGATCGACCACCTGTCCGAGAGTGAACGGACGGTCGTCGGGATTGTCGTCGCCATCACGGGGTACATTGTTCATAAGGTCGGCGAGTCGGTTCCGTTTCTCCTGCTGGATTCCGTCGAGGCAATTGACGCTGATCGGTTGGTCTCGCTCACCGAATTGCTGCTTGACCACACGACCTTTCTCCTCGTTGCATTGCTTCCGGAGGACGCAGCTGCATTCGCCGATGATTATGTTGTCCTCACGCCGGAGCAGTGGCAGGCCATAGGGTAACAGGTAAACGATTATGTGATCGGTCGTTTCATCCTCAGAAAATGAATAACAACAGACTTTCAACAATCGAAAAGACCGTCGACATCATTCAATACCTCGAAGCCAGTGGCCCCACACGACTCGGCGTGATCGCTGGCGAACTCAAGATGAACTCGAGCACTGTCCACCATCACCTATCTACCTTGGAACATGCCGGCCTCGTCACGTCTGTCGATGGAACGTATACGGTAACTCGTAGCCGAACCGCAGAGCGCCATTCGATTTATTCTCTCGATCTCTTCGACCTGCTCAGCGACGGGGAAGAGCATTTAGTGGATGCGATCGCCGATCAACTCGACCTCGATCAACCAAGTGTAGCGCGAATGGTGACCAACTACGAACAGCGAGGGTATGTTACCGAAACCGACGACGGGGCCTATCGCATCGGACTCCGATTCCTAGAGCTTGGCGGCTTCCGCCGCAACCAGATGCCGATCTACCGCATGGGTAAGGAGCGGATCGATATGTTGGCCACAGAAACCGGTGAACTCGCCAATCTTGTCATCGAAGAAAACGGGCTCGGCGTATACCTTTATCAGGCAATGGGTGAAGGCTCGGCAAATCTCGACACGTATGTCGGCAAACGCACGCCCCTCCACCAAACTGCGTTCGGAAAGGCGATTCTCTCCCAAATGCCTCGGGAACGAATACTGGCGATCGTCGACCGCCACGGGCTCTCCTCTGCGACGGATAATACGATCACCGAGGTCGAGTCGCTATTCGAACGCCTCGAAACGATACGGGAGCGTGGATTCGCGTATGACGACGAGGAACGCCTCCAGGGGCTCCGATGCGTCGCCGCGCCAGTTACTGATGAGACGGACACGGTAATCGGGGCAGTTAGCGTAGCTGCGCCTGTCAGCCGGATGCGCGAGGATCGATACCACGACACGCTACCAGAGCGGGTGTTATCGACGGTGAACCTCATCGAACTCGACGTCAATTACGCATGAGTCGCAACAGTGATGAGATCGTACGAACTATTGAATTTCCATTTCACAAAGTGAAATAACACTCATCATCGATTAAAACCGCATTATCGAAACGTTGAGCACCTGGAAGGGACGCACGTTAGTATGCAGTCGATTACCGCAGGCGAGCCCATCGATCAGCCCCCGGAGTGGGCGATTCTCGAACGCCAGTGTCTGGAGCTGTTAAGCGATGCAGTGGACCCGACGTGGGAGACCTACTACCCGGACGGCGAACTCGTCTGGCCCACGGACGGCGGTGGTACTGACGATGCATACGAGTGCTTCTCTAACCTACCCCTTGTGTATCTCCTCGGCGGTCACGAGCAAGCGTTGACGGCGGCAATCGAACACTGGGAACACGTCACGACACGATTCGCCAGAGATGGGCCGGGCGACGCCCACACCGATATTGTCGACGAATACTTTGCGACACATGACTGGATGCACATGGGCGAGGGAAACCAACTATTCTACCACATCTGTCTCGCCGCACCGGATCACCAACGGTTCAGGGAACGGGCCGTTCGATTCGCGGATCTCTATCTCGACCCCCATTACGACAACTGGGATCCGGATTCCGGTCTGATCCGTGCCCCGAACACCGGCAGCGACGGACCAACCGACCGGACGAACCCCGAAGATGAGACGGATACCCATACGTGGGGATACGCTGACTGGAAGGACCCCTACCATCTCCCGTTTACCGACATCGAAGGGATCGAGTCCGTCGAAGACTTGCGCGATCCAGCCGCCGCCGCTCGCATGGGCGAGGCCGTTGTCGAACGGTGGCGGGGCGACACTGCCGTTAACTTAGCGGTGACCTCCTTACTTGCCAACGCCTACCTTCTCACAGGTGAGGAGAAGTACCGAAAGTGGATTCTGGATTATGTCGATCGGTGGGCCGATGCGACGGCTGAAAACGATGGAATCCTCCCGGACAACATCGGCCTGGCAACCGGCACTGGCGAGCACACCGGCGGCAAGTGGTATGGTAACTACTACGGCTGGACGTGGCCGCACGGCTGGTTAATCCTCGGTGACTCCTTGCTGACCGCAATCGAAAACGTGGGATTGGTGGCGGGTGACCCGGAACACGGCGCGAAGATGGCTAGGACGACGATCGATGCACTCGTGGAGGCAGGCATCGAGCGGGATGGCGTCCTGCACGTCCCGTTTAAACATGGCGATCGCGGAACATTCGAGTACGAACCCCTCAACCCGAACCGTGTGCTCCGTGACGCTGACGGAGCTGTGCTATGGCGTGACGGATGGTTCGAGATCCAGCCAATGCAAGCCGCCCATCCAGTCCATCTGTATCAGATGACTGGTGCGCCGGCGGATCGAGCTCGTGCGGACCGATTGCTCGAGGGGCGGACCCCGCAACCGATACAAGCCGGTGGGAAAGACGCTGGCGGTAACGAGGGACCGTGGTACGAATTTATTTCCGGGAATCGACCCACGTATCCCGTCGACATCTTCCGGCATACCATTACCCACGTCGCAACTATGCTCGACCTCGCGCGTGGCCGCCAGTGTAATTACGTCCCGGAGGATGATGAATTCCTCAACCGGGACAGCCCCTTTGATGTCGAGGGACTCATCCAGTGTATTCTCGGCGGTCCGATGCCGTTGTACAACGGTGGTTTGCTCCGAAGCCGGATGCGACCGTTCGATCCCGACCGCAAGCGGCCGGGACTGCCTATCGATGTTGCGGCCCTGGTCTCGGAGATAACACCGACGCAAACGACAATCGAGCTTGTCAACATTGGTGCCCGCAAACGAACAGTCGCTCTCCAGGCAGGAACGTTTGGCGAACACGTCTTTGATGACGTCCACTACGACATTCGAATCAACGGGCGGCGACAGCGCCGGACCGCCACGGTGGACGGATCTGTCCTCTCGGTTACGTTACCGGGTGCCACCGCGGCACGGCTTGAGTGTGGTACCCGCCGGTTTGCGAGTCAGCCGACGTACGACGCACCGTGGGACGACTAGTCAATCGAGACGTGGCCAGTCCCCGGTTCGTACGGATATCGGTCGGCAATGTCGTCCGGGAGGGAGATACCCAGGCCGCCTGCATCCGGCAATCGGAGGTTCGGACCGTCCCGGATGAACCCAACCGGAAGGAACTCCGATCGGAGTTCGTTCTGGAGGCGACAATACTCGATGAGTTCGCAATTTGGGTCCGCCGCCGCAAAGTGGGCGTTTGCGAGCAAAGTAACTACGCCACCCCATACGTGCAACACGAGCGGGATGTCACGGGCTGCAGCCTCAGCGCTAATCTGTCGAGTGAGCCCGTATCCGCTCCTGGAAACGTCCGGATGGATCACGTCTACACAATCGTACGAGAGCGCCGCACGGAACTCATCCGCCCCCACGCAACTCTCCATGCCAGTGATCGGGAATTCGGCGGCGTTCCGGATTGCTTGATAGGCGGCGAGGTCCTTTCTTGATGGGGCGGGATCCTCGAACCAGGCGATCCGGTCTGCATGAGCGTTAAGCTCGGCGACGAGTTCGAGCACATCGTCGAGACCATCATTACTCGTGTCGTCGATCGCAATCGACGTTTCGGGCTCGAGTGCGTCGAGTGCGGTCTCGACCAATTGTAATGTTCCCGCGGTGTCTGACATCCCCCGCAACTTTACGGTGTCGAACCCTTCGGCCTCAAATTGAACGGCCTGCTCAACCCGCCGGTCGATGGAATCGCCGAGTCCACCGCTCCCATAGGCTCGTAATCGACCGTCCGTGCCGGCACCTCCGAGTAACGCATAGACCGGTTCGTCACGCAGTTGTCCGAGCACATCATAAAGTGCGACCTCGATCGCACTAATGACACTCTCGGAGAGCCGTGTCGGCAGTCGGGCCCGCCGCATTCGGGCGATGAGCTCATCGACGGCGGCCGGATCGGCGCCGAGCAGGATCCCTTCGAACCGCGAAAGTAATGGTGCGACAGCTTCCCCCCGTTGGAAGGCGCCGTTGACCTCTCCCCAGCCAACGAGCCCCTCACTCGTCTCGAGGCGAACGAGCGGGGAATTCCAGGCGGTCAGACGTCCGGATGAGTAGTCATATTTCAAATGGTTAACATCATATCCAAGGGGAACGGCGTCGACTTCTGTGATCGCCATGCCGGACAGTCACTGAAGTACGATAAGAACGTAGTGGTAACCCGATCACCCGATCGCCACATGCGCCAGCCAGCAAGTGTACGCTACATTATTCGGTGCGAGCCGACGACCGCTCGTCTCTACTCCAGGTTCGCGCCGCCACTGACACGCAAGACGTGGCCCGTCACGTAGGATGCTGCCGACGATCCGAGAAATAGGACGCCGTCTGCGACGTCTTCGGGTTCCCCGACGCGACCCAGTGGGATACGCTCGCCATATTCGGCCTTTGCCGACTCGATTTCCTCGTTTGTGAGTTCCTCGGGTTCCTTGCCCGCAACGTACGATTTGCGTAATTGATAGGAATCCGTCTGTGATGTGGAGACCGCGTTGACTCGGATGCCGTGACCGGCCAAATCGTGGGCCATCCGCCACGTGAGCCCGTTCTGGGCAGCCTTTGAGATGCCGTAGATCCCATGACCGGCTCCGTGTCGTTCCCCGGCCTGGCTGGTGATGTTCACGATGGATCCAGGGCGTTCCCGTTCGATCATCGATCGGGCAACGAGCGTGGCCGCATAGAAGGTGCCACGCGCGTTGACATCGAGTCCCATATCCCATTCTTCGAGGCCCACTTCGGGCATCGGTCGCGGCGGCCAGACTGCGGCGTTATTGACAAGCAAGTCAATGGCCCCGAATTCCTCGAGAGTTGCTTCGACGAGCGCCTCCACGTCACCGGGCTCGCCGATGTCACCGGCGATGCCAATGATGCTGCCGTCGCCCGAACGCTCGAGCTCCGCAGCGGTCGCCTCGACGGCCTCGGGAGTCCTTGCATTGATGATTACATTCGCGTTCGCCTCCGCAAGTCCTTCAGCAATACCGCGGCCGATACCCTTCGTTGAACCGGTCACGATCGCGGTCTCGTCAGCGTACGAAAAAGATGCCTGTCCCATGCGATCAGCCCGATCAGACGACGGAAGTACCTATTGGTCCGTGTCGCTGCTCACTCGGCCCACTGTGGAGCATCCCGTGGCGGGCTAAAGATATCGACGCCGAGGACCGGTTCGTCGCCGCGGTTCTCGCCCGAATGGGGTTCGTTACTCTGGAGGTAGTAGATGTCGTCCGGGCCGAGGACGTATTCGGTCTCATCAACCGTTAACGTAAGTTCGCCAGTGAACACGTACCCGATTTGTTCCTGGGGATGGTGATGTGTTTCTACCTTGGAGCCGGGCAAAAACCGGAAATGCTGGAGGCTCATCCCCTCGAGACCGCCCGTCCCCATCTGGGCGACGTCAAAGTCTGTGGTGTATTCAGTGCGGTCGGTTTCCGAAACCCGTTTGATAGTGACCATGGTTGGCCAGTGTTGGGTCGGAAAATAAACGTATCGTGAACCACCCGAATTCCGTAACCTCAAGACACCCCGGCCACCTATCAGACGGATATGTTCGGGTACAGTCCGTTCCCTGGTTGCAGCCGATTTGGATCTACATTTCGACGCCGCCAGGTGGTGGCCGGCAGTGCGATTCCCCTCTTCCCCGGCTGTTTGGGGCTGTATTCGGGAGCCGAAGACGGCCCCACAGATACAGAATCGATGGATGATGACCAGCCGGTCGAGGATGCAAACGACACGGCGGTCGACCACGTGGACGATGCTCGACCGATCCCGGGTGACGCCGCGGCGGTCGAGTTCTTTGTCGCAACCGACGGCGACGACGACAACGATGGGAGCGAAGACGCGCCGTTCCAGACCATTACTGCTGCTCGGGATGCGGTTCGCAACCTGGTCAACGACGAAGGTTATCCAACTGATGGCGTAACCGTGACGCTCCGGGAGGGAACCTATCGGTGGGGTGGTGACGAGGATGCAGCATATCGTGGTCCCGTGCGGTTCGGAAGTGCCGATGGCGGGTCACCGGATGCACCAATCGTCTATCGCGGTGCGCCCGGAGAACTCGTCCGCCTCGTTGGGGGTGTCGAGCTATCTACGGACGGGTTTGAATCCGTGTCCGGAACCGTCAGGGATCGATTACCGGCTGAGGTGCGCGAGGAGGTACACCAATTCGACCTCAGTGAGCAGTCGATCACGGGTTACGGCCGTGTCGGGAAAGCCGGCTTCGGGGTAGACGACTCGAGGGCGCCGCCGGATCTCTTCGTCGATGACCGCCCAATGCGATTGGCGCGATGGCCGAACGACGACTGGGTATCTACTGGCATCGTCCACGACGGCGGCGGCGAACCGCGGGATGGCGGTGACTGGGACGACGGTGCCGTCTTCGAATACGAAGATGATCGACCCGAACGGTGGGCGAGCATCAACGACGTCTGGATGATGGGGTACTGGGGACAGGACTGGGCCCATGGCAACCTCGAAATCGCTGCGATCGATCTGAACGAAGGGGTGATTGAAACCGCGGACGCGAGTTTCTACGGGGTCAAAGAGAATCGGCCATATTACTACTACAACGTGCTCGAGGAGCTAACCGAACCCGGTGAGTTTTACATCGACCAGGAATCCAAGATGCTGTACCTGTATCCTCCGGAGGATATCGGGGAGGCTAGAGTCACACTTCCCACGTACCGCCGCCCGATGTTCGAAGTGCGGGGTACGGATCACCTTCGGTTTGCGAACCTTACGTTTGCGGCCAGTCGGGACAGAGCGGTCGACGTTCGACGGAGCGAGAATGTCGTCGTCGATCGCTGTACCATTCAACACGTCACGAACGACGGCGCGTGGTTTTCAAGCTGCACTGCCAGTGGTATTCGCAATACATCCATCGCATCAGTCGGTGCGACTGGGGTGACCCTCCGGGGTGGCTCGCGCAGTGCGCTGGTGTCGGGCGAGTGTTTCGTCGAGAACTCCGAGATACGGGACGTTGGCCGGTTCGAGCGCACCTACGCGCCCGCCATCCAGCTCGGCGGCGTCGGTAACGTAGTCGAACACTGCTATCTGCACGACGCCCCGCACGCAGCGATCCTATACAGTGGGAACGACCACCGGATCGAGCGCAACGAGATTTCCCACGTATGCAAGGAGGCGAGCGACGTCGGCGCGGTTTATAACGGTCGCGATTGGACCCAACGCGGAACCGAAATCCGTCATAACTACTTCCATCACATCGAAAACGACTTTCTCGGAGGCGTCGGTCAGATCGCGATCTACTTCGACGATCTTCTCTCGGGCGACGTGGCAGAGGGGAACGTGATCTACGACGTCCAGCGCGGCATGCACATGGGTGGCGGACGGGACGTCGTTCTCGAGAACAACCTGTTCGTCGACTGTGACGTCAGCATCTCCTTCGACGCCCGCGGCGCACCCGGTGAGTGGCGCGACTATAGCTGCGATCCGGACTCAACACTGATGCAGGGACTCGAACAGGTGCCCTACCGGGAAGACACCTGGGCGTCGGCCTATCCGGCGCTTGTCGACATCCTCGAAGACGAACCGTGTCTGCCAAAGCACAACCGGATCGAACGGAACGCGATTGTGGGCACACCTGCCACGCGTCCAAACATCGACGATCGGGTCGAAGAGTACGGGACCGTCGCGGACAACCGTGTGGCCCCGGGTGAGGATTACAACTTCGACGCGGAAACGGGATCGATCGACGAGGACGCGCTGCGTGACCTGCTCTCTGGGTGGGTGTCAATCCCGTTCGACGAGATCGGATTACTCGACTGACTGTCAGACGCGAACCTTTATGCAACGTTCGCCGACAGATCGGCCATGTCACTCGTGTCCAATCCGCGGGAGGTAGAAATTACGGACGTCCAGACCACGCGTATCCATGGGAACTTCACGTGGACGCTGGTTCGCATCTACACCGACGCTGGTGTCACCGGGACCGGCGAAGCCGTCCTCGGTCCGAAGGCCGACGAATACATCGACTACGCCAAACGGATTATCATCGGGAAGAACCCGGTCGACATCGACGCCCGCTGTACGGATCTTTTTGACCGGTTGATACATGTCGGTGGGATGAACGGGATCGGTGTCACCGCGATCTCAGGGATCGATATTGCCCTCCACGATCTGGCCGGCAAGCTGCTCGAGGTGCCGGCATATCAGCTACTCGGCGGGAAACACCGGGACAGCGTTCGGGTCTACTGCGATAGTCACGCTGGCGAACACATGGACGATATCGACGATGCCGAGGGCGATCCCTACTCACCAGCGTCATATGCCGACGCTGCAGAAGAGGTCGTCGGCGACGGATTCGATGCGATCAAGTTCGATCTCGACGCGACCGACCGGTACGAACTGGACACGAGAAATAAACACCTCAACGCTCGGGCAATCAACTACCGCGCCGACATCGTTCGCGCCGTCACCGAACGGGTCGGGGATCGAGCGGACGTAGCCTTTGATTGTCACTGGAGCTGGACGGGCGATAGCATTCGGCGGCTCGCCAGCGCGATCGAACCGTACGACGTCTGGTGGCTCGAGGACACGGTCCCCCCGGAAAACCACGACGTCCAGATCCAGGTCACGCAGGCGACCGACACGACGATCGCGGCCGGCGAAAACGTGTATCGAGTCGAGGGCGCCCGCCGTCTGCTCGAACAGCAGGGCCTCGATATCCTCCACCCCGACGTGCCGAAAACGGGGGGCATGTTAGAGACCAAGAAGATGGCCGACATGGCCAAGGCATACTACATCCCGCTGGCGTTACACAACGTCTCCTCTCCAGTCGGAACGATGGCGAGCGCCCACGTGGCGGCCGCCGCCTCGAACTTTCTCGCGCTCGAATATCACGCCCGGGAGATCGAGTGGTGGGACAACGTGATCGGCGAGGCGATCATTACTGACGGACAAATCGAGGTTCCGGACGAACCCGGCCTCGGCGTCGAGATCGATCGCGACGTCGTCGCTGAACACATGGCTGGAGACGATACCCTCTTCGAGGACGCTTGAACCCCTAGGATTTTGGCGGCTGGGCGGAACGACTGCGCATGCACGTCACTGATTACGAACTGTTTGAAGTACCACCGCGATGGCAGTTTCTTCGGTTGGAAACAGACACCGGCCTCGTTGGCTGGGGGGAACCGATCGTCGAGGGACGGCCCGGGGCAACTCGCGAGGCGACGGCGGCGCTCGTCGAGGATTACGTACTCGGTAGCGATCCGACGCGGATCGAGGACCTGTGGACGACGATGTACCGCCGCAAGTTCTACCGCCGCGGTGCGGTGCTGTACAGCGCTATTTCGGGGATCGATCAGGCACTGTGGGATCTGACCGGCAAACACCGCGGATTACCGGTCTATGACCTGCTCGGCGGACCGGTCCGTGATCGCATCAGGATCTACCAGCATGTCGGGGGTTCGTCCCCTGAAGAGGCTGCTGCATCCGCCGAAGCGGCCGTCGATGCCGGTTTTACGGCAGTGAAGACGACACCAACAGGACCGGTCCGGCGGATCGCTTCGCCCGAAACAGTGCATGCTGCCGCGGCGTACGTCGGCGCGATCCGGGAAGCAGTCGGTCCCGGGGTCGACATCGGACTCGACCTCCATGGTCGCGTGTCGAAATCGATGGCCAAACGGCTTGTCGCGGCAATCGACCCCCACGAACCGATGTTCTACGAGGAGCCGGTCCTGCCAGAACAAACCGATGCACTCCCGGAAGTCGCCGCGAAGACGTCCACCCCAATCGCGACGGGCGAACGACTCTACACGCGCTGGGAGTTTAAACCAGTGTTCGAGCGCGGCGGCATCGATCTCATCCAACCCGACGTCTCGCACGCCGGTGGCATCACTGAACTGCGAAAAATCGCCGCCATGGCCGAAGCCTACGATGTCGGCGTGGCCCCGCATTCACCGCTCGGCCCGGTGAATTTCGCAGCCTCGCTACACGTCGACGCAGTTGTCCATAACGCAGTCATCCAAGAGCAGATCCTCGCCCGGTCGGGGACCCCGAGTTACCTCACCGACGAGTCCCTCATCGATCACGAGGACGGCTACGTCGAGTTGCCCACGGAACCGGGACTTGGCGTGGAAATCGACGAAGCTGCACTCCGGGCCGCCGCCGGCGAAACGGACTGGAGTCCACCGGATTGGCGCCACGACGACGGTAGCCTGGCCGAATGGTAGCTCGTTCGGCTCACCTTTTTATTGGTTCGTCCGAAGGCGTTCGGCATGAGTCAGGAACGTTATACCGCCGCATTGATCGGGTGCGGTCGGATGGGCGCGACGATCGACGACGAAGTGCGGGGACGACCCCAGCAGTACATTCCTTACTCGCACGCCGCCGGTTACGTCGCGGCCGATCGTGTCGACCTCGTGGCGGCTGCCGATCTCGATCCCGAGCAACTCGCGGCAGCTCGCGACCGATACGACATTCCACGGGGGTATGAGGACTATCGGGAGATGATCGAGACGGAATCACCGGACATCGTCAGCGTGGCGACTCGACCCGGGCCGCATCTCGACATGGTTCGATACGCCGTCGAACGGGGCGTGCCGGCGATTTACTGCGAGAAACCGCTTTGTCGGTCGATGGCTGAAGCCGACGAGCTGGTATCTATTTGTGAGTCGTCAAATGTACTCTTCAACCTCGGGGTGAATCGACGGTTTATTCCATTGTATCGTACGGTCAGGCAACACGTTGGGGACGGGGCGATCGGCGAGCTTCGTTCGATCACCGGCCACGTCGGGGCTGGCTCGACCCTGTGGAGCCACAGCCACTTTGCGGATCTTCTTCTGTTTTTTGCTGGAGATCCGGCAGTCGAGTGGGTTCAAGCAGAGGCCGACTGCGACACCGGGGATGTCGACGGAGACCGGTTGCGAACTGATCCGGCCCTGTCGATGGGGTACGTCCGGTTTGCAAACGGCATCCGGGGGTATCTGACCCGAGGCAGCGGGATCGAGTTCGAGATCGATGGCACGGACGGTAAGATTCGGACGACCAACAACGGGCTGGAGGCGAGCATGCGGGTGCCGGAAGGCGAATGGAATCTCCTTACGGAAACGTCGTTTCCGACGCCGGAGCCACGGAGCGGAACGCTGGGCTGTATCGAAGAGCTGGTCGGCGCCCTGGACGGTGAGGCCGACACCAGCGCACCGGTCGAGGTGGCCGCTGCTGGACACGAAATCTGTCTGGGGTGGCTGCAATCCCAATTGGCCGATGGGAGACGGATCGAGCTGCCTCTCGAGGATCGTTCCTTTTCCGTCGAGCCGGGAGATTGGTGATCGGCGTCGACAATAGGCCATTTGGAACGATGAGCCGGTCTACAACCGACAATGCACGGTGGTATGCCACGAAACCGCATAAACAACAATTTTATCCTCCACGCCGGACTGTGACGACTAACTGATGAAGCGGGTAACAACTGAACGGCGGCCTCTGCCGGGAAAAGCACGAGCGCAAGGCCGCCGACGTCTCCTGGCTGGCATGGCGGCCGTTGCCTCGGTAGCCGGTTGTACCGCGGTGTTCGGCTCTGAGGAGGAGTGGATCCCGGAGGAATTCGAGGATGCCGACGACACGGATCCCGAAGCGACCGAGGACGAGTCCGGTCTCGCGTTCGCCTACCGTCGTGACGTGATCGATTATTGGTACGAGGATCAGGACGCCGACCGCGATAAAGCGATCATATCGAACGCGGGCGTGTACGCAGCGGATTTCGATCGCGACGGGTGGACGGACCTCCTGTTCGTCGGCGGCCGGGAGCCCGAACTGCACCGCAACGACGGGGGAGAGTTCATCAAGAGCGACGAGCTGCCGTCCGTCGATGGTTCGATCCGTGCCGCCCACTGGTTCGACGCGAACGGCTCTGGCTATCCCGACCTCCTGCTGCTCGGAGACGACATGGCCCCGTTGCTGTGCTGGAACGAGCGCGGAACGTTTCGGGCGGACGAGGACGCTTTCGACGTCGAGCTCGACGTGCCGATGGGCGCCACGTCCGCCGATTACACCGGAAACGGCGATCTCGATCTCTTCATTTTCCAGAACGGGGACTGGGAGAAAGGACTGCCGGACGGGACGCCGCGATACGACGCCGACCTGAATGATGACAACGGCAACCCAGATTACCTGTTCCGCAATGATGGGGGGACCTTCGAACTCGTTGAGGACGCCGGTATCGAGGGGACCCGTTGGACCCTCGCAGCGAGTTTCATCGATCTCACTGGCGACGGCACCCCCGACATTCACGCCGGGAACGACTTCAACTACGACGTCATCTATCTCAACCAGGGCGACGGCACGTTCGAGCAACACGTCCTCCCCGAGGAAACCAACCGGCACGCGATGTCCTCAGAAGTCGCGGATCTTACTAACAATGGCCGCCCAGACGTGTTCGTAACCAACATCTACTATCCAGATTGGGCAGTCAGTGAACTGATGCCAGGACGGGAAGTCCACGCCGGGGGAAACAACGTCATCACCAGTCGCGGCGACGGCGAGTTCGCCCTCGAGGAGCGGTCCCTCGGCCTCTACGAGGGGGGCTGGGGTTGGGACGCCGTCGTCGATGATTTCACGAACAGCGGCTATCCCGACGTCATCCATACGACTCGCGTCATGACGTTCTCCGAGTTCGATGCCAGGCTCTCTCCCGAGGAGATCCAACGGCTACGAGTGAACGACTACTACTCGCTGCCCGTCGTCTGGGTGCAGGAGGCACCGGGCGAGTACGCAAAGCGGGATCCGCAGGAGGTCGGATTTATCGAGATGGACAGCCGGGGGATCGTCAGTCTCGATCACGACCGCGACGGCAGCCTCGACGTCGTCATCAGCACGATCGACGATTTGACGGGATTTACTGGGGAGTACCGGTTATTCGAGAACACGGCGGACGTCGGAAACGCTGTCCAGTTCGAGGTACTCGGGGCGGACGGATCGCTTAGTGGCGCCATCGGAGCAGAGGTCACCGTTCACCACGAGGACCACGATACGACGCTGTGGATCCACGATCGCCAGGGATTCCTGGCACAGAAACCCCACGTCAGACACGTGGGAATCGGCGACGCGGCCGGTGTCGACGTCACGATCACCTGGCCGGACGGGGCGGAGGCAACGGTCGACCTGGACGCGAACACGCTGAGTACGATCACGCCGGACGGGCTGACCGAGGTGATCCGGCTCGACGCATGACCCATCCATGTCCCCAGTACAGTCGTCGGCAACTCCTCGGGGCGGTGACCGCGTCGTCCCTCGTCGGCCTTGCCGGCTGTAGCCGGCTCCTCGGTCGGATCGATGACGAGGACGGGATGATCATCGCGTGGAACGAACGATTCGTGGAGGCGATCCAGGCATTCGAGGGTGGTAACGTGGGCCCAGTCCGGTGGGCCGCCCTGCTGAACGTGGCGATCTACGAGGCGGTCAACGCCATCACCGCGGCCCGCGACGACCCCCATTACGAGGCGTATACCGTCGACGCTGATCGTGCCCCGGCAGACGGATCGCGGCCAGCTGCCGTCACCGGCGCCGCCTTCACGATCACCGAACGCGGGTACGGACAGCCGTTCTTCGCCGAAGTGCGTGATGAGTCATTCGAACGGGCGCACGAACAGGACGGTGTCATCCGGGCCGGGTACGAATGGGGCGTCGACGTCGCGGAGGAAGTGCTTGAGGGTCGGCCGTACGACGAGACGTTCGCGACCGAACCGTACGATGCGTGCCCGGAGGAATCCAACGCGCCGGGATGTTTCCGTGGGACCTGGCTACCGGAGTTCGCCTTCGTGCCGCCATGGACCATGGAGGAACGCACCCAGTTCCGTCCCGACGGTCCACCCAGTCTCGAGAGCGACGCGTATGCGGAGGCGTGGACGGAGGTTTACGAACTGGGTCGGGATCGGGAGGATCGCCCGTCCCGTGAAGTGGAGCAGGCCGCCTTCTGGCGAAGCACAAGGGGCTCGCCGCGAGTTCCCGGCATGTGGAACGTCATCGCCCAAGAAGTCGCTGCCGCCGAGGAGCTGCCGATCCTCGAGACCGCCCGGTTATTTGCGTTGCTCAGCATGGCACTGGCCGACGCCGGCATTTCGTGCTGGGAAGCGAAGTACACGTACGGGTTCTGGCGGCCTCGAACGGCGATCTGGGAGGCCGACCGGGACGGCAACGCAGGGACGACCCCGGATCCGGACTGGGAGCCGATATCGGTGGGCGGGTCGCCCGAGTACTCGGCGGGGCTGGCAACCTATAGTGGAGTGGCCGGCCGGATCCTCAGGGAGGTAATCGGGAGGGACGAGTATCCGTTCGAGATCGGCGAGAACCTACGGACGGGCTTCGACGCCGAGGAAACCGGCGTCATGCGATCGTTTTCCGGGTTCGAGGACGCGGTCACGGATGCGTTCGAGAGCCGGATCTATCTGGGCAATCACTTCCGGTTCGCGCTCGAGGACGGAGTGGCCGCGGGAGAGGACCTGGCCGAATGGATCATGGGGAGCCACCTTCGCGCGGTTGAATAGTTGGTATCCTTGGAATGGTACCGCTTGGGGAATAATGATCACGATGGACATGAGAAACAGGTATCTTCCCGTCTGAGAGATGACGTAGCTACGCCAATCCATGGCACGTATTTCACGGCCTCAGGCGCTTCGTTTGAGCGGCGCAACCAGCATCGGTGTTATAGCTGGATTTTCGGATGATGACAACGATGTCGAGGACGCCGATGTCATCGGTTCAGACGAGCATCCCGCAAAGGCGACCGCAACGAACCTCCGGAACCTCGGGCGCGTCGCGTTCCAGTACGCCATCGAGGACGAACGGTAGACCAACCTCCGAGGGGTTAGGACACCCGTTGTACCACCACAGCGAATCGGGGTATGCAGTGGTCGGATACGAAGAGTGGGTTCCGTAGTGATTTAGTTCTGAAGAGACCTTTCGTCCAGTTGGCACTCGAACCAAGTATTTCATTCTAATCCACGCCGTTCTAATATATAAAATAGTTGACTGTTGAATGAGTAATATATGTTGATCAATTTAGTTTATGGTTGCAGAAGTTAGATATCTATAATGACTCATCCAAAATGTTTATCGCAGTTAACGTTACACGGTCGCTCGAATCATGGGTAAAGATAGCACGACTAGTACAGATCATCGCACAATCGATCTACTTAACCGGATTGGACGGCGGGAGTATGTTACCGTTTCAACCGTCTTTGGCACCGCGTTCGTCACCGGTTGTCTCGGTGATGATGAAGTGGAACCAACTGATGACGACGATGTAACAGATGATGCGGATTTAGACGATGGCGTTGGCGATGACGATGACGACGATGTTTCCCTCGAACCCGATGATGGTAATGACACCGACGATGATGATGCCGATGATACGGCCGAAGAAGAAATCGTCCGACACGACGTCACACTCCATGCGGTAACCGGACCGCCGTTACCGGCCGATCTCAGTCTCTCGATACGTGGAGACCCGAGTTTCAACGATTCATCTCCCGGGTATTGGTATCGGCTTGCCGGCCGCTCCTTCGCCGACCGATTGGTGCACGCAGAGGCGCTCAAAGACATCCAATATTCACCCGGATTCCTCGAGATCTACTTCCGCGATGAGGAACCGGTGTGCTGGTGGAGCGGCAAGCCGATGGATGCGGAGGATTTCATTACCTATGCCGAATTTGTCGACTGGCAGGGTGGTGGAGCCGATCTGGATGCAGAACCAAACATCATAGCCTTCGAACAGATCGATCAATGGACTGCTCGAATTGCGCTTGCGGACACATGGAACGAGCAATGGGGCCTCCAACAAACCATGGTCGAAGCCCCGTACAATCGACTCTATCAGAGTTCGGATTGGACCGGACCATGGGTCGAACAATTCCGTGATACCGGCGGAGATATGGATGCCGTCGAGGATATTCGAGAGGAGGTAAGCGACGTGTTTGTCCGCGAAGATGACGAGCTGATCCATCATCACCACAACCCCTTCGAATTCAGGATGGACGATTCGATCGGGGAGATCGGGGAGAACTTCATTGAATTCGAACTTGTACCGGAGAAAAACGGCACCAAGCGTGCCTTCGTCGACGATATTAACTATACCAAATGGCGGATGCACTTCACCGAAGAAGAACAC